>JAGAQC010000036.1 GCA_017622925.1 Ruminococcus sp. | reverse complement strand
GTGGGGTGCGGGGCAAAGCCCTGCATAGCGTTTAAGCGCTCCGCAAAGGGCGAATTTCAAAACAGTCCTGCGGACTGTTTTGAAAGAGGGAACGCCCTGCAAGAGAGGGCGTTCACTTAATAGGAACATAATTCATTAAGTTATACTTGACTCTATTGCAAAATGTACAAAAGATTTCGAGAAGAAATTTTGTCTGTCAAGGCGGACGACGAAAGCGTGCTGTCGCACGATGAGGAGGACAACGCAGACAGACGGAATTTATTCCGAAAGATATTGTATATTTTGTAATAGAGGCAAGTATATAAATAGTGGTTATTGAACAGACTAATATACCCATTCAGCAGAAAAACGCCTTAGAACCGTATTAAAATCGGCTCTAAGGCGTTTGTTCGTTATGTAATTATTAAATAATTATTCAGCATTTTTCTCAGCAGCTTCGGAAGCACCTGCCTGAGCCTTGAGAAGGTCTCTTATCTCAGTGAGAAGTTCTTCTTCCTTGGAGGGCTTGGGGGGAGCGGCTTCTTCCTTCTTCTTGAACTTGTTCATGATACCTGTGACAGCCTTCATGATAAGGAATACGACAGCCGCCATGATAACGAAATTAACGATGTCCATAAAGAACGCGCCGAATCTGAGGTCGGCATTGAGTATTCTTATGGAAAGACCGTTAAGTCCGCCCACGCTGAAAAATCCGAGTATAGGGGAAATAATATTGTCGAGCAGCGAGGTCACGAGACCCGAGAACGCGCCGCCGATGATAACACCGATAGCCATATCAATGATATTGCCCCTCATAATAAACGCCTTGAATTCTTCCAGTAACTTCTTCATTTTTTTATCTCCTTTTTATTTTTATTTACAACAAGAAAACCTTGTTATAAGCTTACACTTCTGGCAAAGACGGAATTTCGGCAGTATCCTCATGCGCCGTCTTTTTCGCCTGCATATACTCAGGCAGCTCGATCTTATCAAGCTCGCTTTGATACGGGTCGATCTTTTTCGGCATAGCTTCAACGGCATGGTCTGCCTGAGCCATTATCGCCTCGCGATGTTCGGGAACATAAGCTTCAATCCCGTCCGCGTTAATTTCGTCGGCGTACTGCATGGAGACCCTCGAACGGACGTTAAGCTTTTCCGCAAGCATATCCGCGTTGACTTCTCCGGCGGCTGCCATTGTACCGTTTTTGTGCCGTCCTCCGCCGACTGTCAGATCGGAGGAGACCGAGTTACCCGTCTGTCTCATATAAAGCTTGTTTATGCGGTCGGAATCGTTTTTCGCCAGTTGGTCGCCGTCCACTATGGGGGTATCGCTCATAAAGCCCTGCGCTGCATTTTCGGCTTGCAGACGTTTTTTCCGCCTGTTGTCAATATCTGCGAACGGATCGTCGGAAATAATCGGTTCGGACTTTGCCTTGCAAAAAAAATCATCGTCCGAGCTTTCGTGACGTTCGCCGCTACCATTGTCAAAAAACGACCAAAAATCGCTGTATTCTTTTCTTTTGGGAGGTTCTGCCGCCTGCGCGACGTTCTGAGCCGCAAAATTAGCCGTACCCTGCATATTGGGCGCAGCTCCCTGATTCGGGACAGGTATTCCGCCCATAGGCTGGAAATTCGGCTGACCGTAAATAGGTATGCCGTTGGGGTCGTATCCGATTATCTGCGGTTGGGGGAACATCATACCCTGCGGCTGACCGTAGATCGGCACGCCGTTTGCATCGTAGCCGATTATCTGCGGTTGGGGGAACATCATGCCCTGCGGCTGACCGTAAATAGGCATACCGTTGGGGTCGTAGCCGATTATCTGCGGCTGAGGGAACATCATACCCTGCGGCTGACCGTATATCGGCATTCCTGTGGGGTCATAGCCGATTATCTGCGGCTGAGCGTACATCATAGGCTGCTGCGTCATAAACTGGTTCATGCCTTGTACGGGCGGCTGAGGCTGGGCGTAGACCTGCTGCGGAGCTGTAGGCTGCGGAGTTGGCGGAGTAAGCGACGCCATTGACGGCTCGTCGTAAATGCTGAAATCGAAGTCCTCCTCCGACTGATTAAGCTCGTCGGCGGTATAGATGTTCTGCTCGGGCGGCGGCGCGGTATCCCTGATGACGAAAGTACCCGTATCCATGGTAAAACCGCTGTTTTCGCCCTCCTCCTCGGAGTGGTAGTTGCCCATATCGACCTGTTCGTAATTTGTTTCGTCAGGGTTTTCAAGATTGCTTCCGCATTTTACGCAGAATTTAAATCCTTTTTCGTTTTCGGTTCCGCATACGGTGCAAATCATGAAGCGCCCTCCCTCATTCATTTAAGATAATTATATCATTTCCCGTTCAAATTTGCAATACCTTTCTAAAAATTTGTACACATTGTTTTTTTTGCCGTTTATTATTTGTGTAGTTTAAACAATGGTTAAGTTAGGGTAGAATAACATTGGGATTCCAAAGACAGTATGACTAAGGCGGACTATAAAAATTGACTGCAATTTTCACAAAAAAAGCAATGGCTTTTATATGATATTTATATGAATAAAATGTTGCAAAGTGGAGAGGAATTGTGTTATAATAATAAGGAATACTATGAAATATTATGGAGAAGTGTGCGGTGGCACGGACATCAGGTTAAAATAATGAAAAAAATCAGGATACTGGGCATTGATCCCGGCTATGCTATCGTGGGATTCGGCGTGGTCGATTATGACGGGCGGCGTTTTTCGCCCATAGAATACGGCGCGATACTTACCGAAGCGCATACCCCGTTTACACAGCGGCTTCGGTCGATACACACGGACATGGAGTTTATATTTGAGAAGTTCCGTCCCGACTGTATGGCGGTGGAAAAGCTCTTTTTCACCACCAATCAGAAAACCGCGATCGACGTTGCGCAGGCGAGAGGGATAACAGTCCTTTCCGCAGCGGTAAGGGACGTTCCCGTGTTTGAGTACACGCCGCTACAGGTGAAATCGGCGGTAGTCGGATACGGAAAGGCGGAAAAGCAGCAGGTCATGGAAATGACAAGGCAGCTTCTGAACCTTTCACAGATACCCAAGCCCGACGATGCAGCCGACGCCCTTGCTATAGCTATATGCCACGGTCACACTATACGCTGGGATATGTGAGGATAATATACGGAGGTAATCATGATATACAGTTTGCGAGGAAAGCTTATACTTAAAGAGATCGGGTTTGCGGTCGTGGAATGCGGCGGAGTCGGCTACGGCTGCAAGACCTCGTACAGTACGATCACGAAGCTCGGCGAAACGGGCAGCGAGGTCACATTGTATACATATCTTGCCGTTCGTGACGACAGCGTGGAGCTTTTCGGGTTCGCAGATATGCAGGAGCTTAACTGCTTCAAACAGCTTATTTCCGTTTCGGGCGTAGGACCGAAAGCGGCTACGGCGATACTTTCCGACATGACACCCGAGCAGTTTGCCTTTGTCGTAGCTTCGGGGGACAGCAAGTCGATAACGAGGACTAAGGGTATCGGCGCAAAAACGGCGCAGCGTATAGTTTTGGAGCTTAAAGATAAAATTTCCTCTGAGGCGTTGGGCGGCAAGTCCATGACGCTTGAAAGCGGCGGAAGTCCCATGCAGTCTGACGGCGGAAACTCCGCTATTGGGGAAGCTTTGGAGGCTTTGCAGGTTCTCGGCTATTCTCAGGGGGAGATCGCTCCCATACTCCGAAAGCTCGACCCCTCCCTCGATACGCAGGAACTTATAAAAGAGACTTTAAGGATCATGGCTCAATAATAATTTTTAAACTGTCCGCAGCTTACGGGATTCTTTTCCTTTATTAAAAGCATGGTGTACCGTGTTCTTAATAAGGGAACGCCCTCTCTTGCAGGGCGCACTTCGTGCCGTCCCCTCTGCCCTTCGGGCATCTCCCCACCCGTGGGGAGTCACCTCTTTCCAAACAGTCCGACGGACTGTTTGGAAATTCACCCTTTGCGGAGCGCTTAACGCTTTGCGGGGCGTTGCCCCACACCCCACCAGAGGCGCTGCCTATGGACTCCGCCAAAGGGACACCGTCCCTTTGGAATCCCGATGTTAGTTTGCTTAAGTTGTGGATAGCAACAATTTATGTATTAAATTTTAATTTACCGAACGGAATTGCAGAATAGACCTACTCAGTTCCCGAGGAGGTCTAATGCGAAAGTTCGGTATATATAGGAAAGGACGATTTTTCATGATGAATCTTGACGAGCTGCTGAAAGCGGCTATAACAGATCCGTCAAAACGTTCGCTTTTTTTGCAGACGCTAATAAAAAGCGATGTTTACGTAATCTGCAAAAATCCCGTAAGGTATGAACGGGGACGAGAGGAGGGCGGCGTTCAGCTTGAACTGATAACGATAAAAAACCCTCACGGCGATATTTTTATCCCTTTTTTCACCAGTCACAGAGCCTTACAGCAGTTTGCAAAACGTTATGTTGAACACTACAAGATAAACTGCCTGCGACTGTTCGACCTTATACAGTCGGCGTCGGCGGTTCTTAATCCGAATTCCTACGGTAAGGAATTTTCCTCTCAGGAGATAAAAAGTATCCTCATGATAGCCCGAAATCTCAAAATAAAGGCTATCTCCTACAATGAGGAGGAGATAATAAATTACCGCCCGTGTGAAAGATCGGTGGGACACCTTACCAAGGCGGCGTCAAAGTTCCTTGCAAAGCAGGAAAACGTTGACCGAGCCTTTATTATGGAAATGATAAAGGGCTGCGAAAAGCCGCAGCTTCTAATGGTCATCGACATGCTGGGAAATACAAGAAAAGTGTTCGTACCGCTGTCAAAGTATCTTGCGAAGTATTCAAAGGCAGGCGATCATCTCTGCTTTATTACATACGAACAGGATATGGGCAAAAAAGCGGCGGCAACCGTTGACCCGTTCTATGTGAGAAAAAAGAGGTACTTTGAAAGATAATTTGTAAAATATTTTGAAGTTTGGGGGCATTTATGATACACACAGAAGAAATGGAGTTTGCACCGAGGGTCGTTTCTCCCGAGAATACCGTTGAGGACGGGGACGCCGAGGTCAGCCTGCGCCCTCAAAGCCTTCATGAATACATCGGTCAGGAGAAGGTCAAGGAGAAAATAGCCATATACATCAAGGCGGCAAAGGGCAGGGGAGAACCTCTCGATCACGTTTTGCTTTACGGACCTCCCGGTCTGGGAAAGACCACGCTTTCTTCCATAATTGCTCATGAACTGGGAGTGAATCTCCGAGTAACTACAGGACCTGCCATTGAAAAGCCGGGCGACCTTGTTTCGCTCCTGACAGGTCTTAACGACAACGACGTGCTTTTCATTGACGAGATACACCGTCTTTCACGTCCTGTCGAGGAACTTTTGTATCCTGCTCTCGAGGACAGGGTGATAGATATAATCATAGGAAAAGGTCCGTCCGCGCGGTCGATACGCATGGATCTGAAGCCGTTTACGCTTATCGGAGCGACTACCCGCGCAGGACAGCTTTCCGCGCCTTTAAGAGACCGTTTCGGCGTTATCGAACGTCTGGAGCTTTACAATAAGGAGCAGCTTACGGATATTATCCGCAGGAGCGCGATGATACTCGGTATTCCCTGCGAGGGCGACGGAGCTGAGGAGATCGCCGGACGTGCAAGAGGTACGCCACGAATTGCCAACAGACTTTTGAAGCGTGTGCGAGATTTTGCCGACGTTATGGGCAACGGCTGTATTACAAAGGAGATAGCCTCGATAGCTCTTAGCCGCCTTGAAATAGACGGACTGGGACTTGACAGCCTTGACAGGCGTATGCTCACAATGATAATCAAGGGCTACGGCGGAGGTCCTGTCGGTCTTGAAACGCTTGCGGCGGCGATAGGCGAAGAATCGGTAACGCTCGAAGATATATGCGAGCCGTTTCTTATGCAGCTCGGTTTTCTGGGACGTACTCCGAGGGGACGTGTCGCCACACGTCTTGCATACGAACATCTCGGGATAAAAGCTCCCGAGCAGGGTACGCCCAAGGACGACGGGCAGCTTACTTTTTGAATCGCACGAAAATCTTTTAAGGGGACGTCGGCTTATCGCCCCGTCCCCTCTGCGTAAACGGAGTTGGAGAGCGGTATGATAAACGGACAGGCATTAGGGGAGGTAGCAAAGCTTAAATACGGACTTTTCCCCATGAGCTTCAACGGCTGCGAGGTCATTGCGGTATGCAATGCGCTTGAATACCTCGGTATAAAAAGACCTGTTGAGAGCGTTCTTCGGTACATGCGAAGGTACTGCGTATTGCTGGGACTTTTCGGGTGCAACGTTTACTGTGTCGGGAGAGCCTTGAAGCATTTCGGTGTTGACTGTATGCGGATAAAGTCGGCAGCTGCTTCAAAGGCTTTCATTATTTCTTCATGGACGGGGAGACCGTTTTTATCCTCGATACACACCGTTTTCTGTGTGAACGAGGGGGAGCGTGTACGTGTCTACAACAGGTACAACAGTTGTCCGACCGAGAAGTATTACGATTCGGCTGAAAAGATTTTTGAGAATTGCAGAGTTCTTACAGTATATAAAATAAAATAACCACTGTCTATAACTTAGTGGATATTGTTTCCTATAACTTTTGTCAAAAGGTTATTCTTTGAACCCTATATCGTAAATTTTTCTGCATAAAGCTATAAGAATTCGGATTTTGATGTACACAGAAGGCTTTATGCAGGAAAATTTACGACAACAGAGATTCCAAAGGGGTCACCCCTTTGGCAGGGGGTGTGGGGGACAGAGTCCCCCACTAAAGTTGCAGACAGTGACAAAAAAACAGGCAGGTGTAATGGCTATGGGACGAATATTCGGTAAAAACGGCATGAGGGGACTTGCGGTAACGGAGTTTACCTGCGAGCTTGCAATGCAGATAGGACGCGCGGCGGCAAAGGTACTTGCGGCGCATAAGGACAAACGCACGAAAATACTTATAGGCAAGGATATGCGCAGTTCGTCCGACACTATCGAAGCGGCTCTCTGCGCAGGTATCTGTTCGGCAGGAGCTGACGCGGAGCTTTTGGGGGAAGTGCCTGTTCCTGCCCTTGCATGGCATATAAAGCAGCGTGAAGCGTGCGGCGGTATCATGATAACGGCTTCTCATGTGGGCGCGGAATTTAACGGTATAAAGCTTTTTTCTTCATACGGCTACCGTCTTGGGGACGACCGTGAGGAGGAAATGGAACGTCTTATCCTTGACGCTCCCGACGAGCTTGAACCCGAGCAGCGCAGAAGATACGGCAGAGTGATACGCTGTGAAACGGCTCTTGACGAGTATACAGACCATTTGAAAAAAATCGCTCCTGCCGATTTGAGCGGCATAAAAGTGGCTGTGGACTGCGCAAACGGCAGTACCTCGCTGACAGCGGAACGCATTTTTTCCGACCTCGGCGCAGAGGTCGTGATGATGGGAAATACTCCCGACGGACTTAATATAAATTCAAGCGGAAGTACAAGAATAGATTCCCTTATGACCTTTGTGACGGAGAACGAATGCCAATGCGGTATAGCCTTTGACGGCGGCGGCGAACGCTGTCTTGCAATCGATGAGGAAGGCTCGCTGGTTGACGGAGATGTGATAATCGCCGCCTGCGCAGGATATATGAGAGAGCAGGGAACGCTCCGCAACAATTCCATTCTTGTAACGCAGGCGAACAATCTCGGCTTGCTGCGTTTTGCCCGTGAAAACGGGATAGGTACGGCGTCCGCTCCTACGGGCGAGCGGAGCATGATGCGGCGTATGCTCGAATGCGGTTTCAGTATCGGCGGCGACCCGTCGGGGCATATAATTTTTCCCGACGACGCGCCCTCTGCGGACGGTCAGCTTACGGGAATACGTCTGCTGGAGGCTATGAAGGCTTCGGGCAAAAAAATGAGCGGACTTGCGTCTGTCATAGAAAAGTCTCCACAGGTAATGATAAATGTGCCTATAGAGAAAAAGCACCGTGAGGTCTGGAAAAACGACCGTGCCATAACAAGCGTTATTGACGAGTTCGAGAGCATTCTCGGGGACGAGGGACGAGTTGTCGTCCGTGAGACAGGGAAAGAGCCTGTTATCCGCATACGCATAGAGGGCAGGGATTTTTCCGCCATAAATAAAATGGCTCTCCATATTGCCGATACGATACGCGAAAGACTTTATACTCCCGATGACTGATTTGATATGTTTGCGGATTTATTAAAAAAAGGGTGGTTTATTATGAATTTGAAGAAAATTATTGCAGGCGTTACGGCGGCTTGCGTTATGGGGACTTTTTTGCCCTATGTTGGCGTAAAAACTGCGGATAATGCGGCTGTTACGGCTTCTGCTTATACAGAGGGAACATACGAACAGCTTACCTACGAAAAATTTATTGGCTCTATTGTGATTTCGGACTGTGATGAATCGGCGACATCAGTCGTTATTCCTGCCGAGATTGACGGACTTCCTGTTATAAGCATTGGGAGTAGGGCTTTTTTAAATTGCGAAAGCCTGACAGAGATTGTTATTCCTGACAGTATTAAAAATTTTGGTATTGAAACGTTTTATGGCTGCAAAAGCCTGACAGAAATAAATATACCAAACGGCGTTACAAGTATCGGAAATAATACATTTGGGGGCTGCACAAGCCTGACAAAGATCACTATACCCGACAGCGTTACAAATTTTGCTCAAAATGTATTTAAAGATACTCCGTGGCTTAAAGCGAAACAGGCAGAAGATCCGATTGTTGTCGTAAACGGAATTTTAATCGACGGCACGACATGCTCGGGTGATGTTGTAATTCCCGATAGCGTTACCAGTATTGGAGATAGTGCATTTCGGGACTGCACAGCAATGACGGGAATTATTATTCCCAACAGCGTTACAAGTATATGCAATGGTGCGTTTAGCGGCTGCACAAGCTTGACAGAAATTATCATACCCGACAGTGTTACAAGTATTAGCGGTAATGTGTTTTATAATACTCCATGGCTTAAAGCCAAACGTGCAGATGATCCGCTTGTTATCGTAAACGGTATGTTAATTGACGGTAAAACCTGCTCGGGTAATGTTGTTATTCCCGACAGCGTTACAAGTATTGGTTGGAGTGCATTTTTTGGCTGCACAGGATTGACAGGGATCACTGTATCGGACAATGTTAAAAACGTTGACGACTTTGCGTTTTATGACTGCACAGGATTGACAAAAATCACCTTTAAGAATCCGATATGTAAAATTGACGATTCAGAATACACGATCAGCGATACCGCTACAATTTACGGCTACGAAAATTCAACCGCACATGAATATGCAAATAAGTACAACAGAAAAATGGTGACGTTGGACTCGGCAAGACCACAACTGAATTACACCATTACGGAATCAGAACCCGATAAATCCAATATTGCTAAAAGAAAATCTGTAGAGGCGAAAATTGACTACAGCACAATAGATAACACTACTTCATGCTACACATGGGGCGTTGTTGATAGATTGCAGGAATGCAAGGACAGTAAAGGAAACATTTTTGCTATAGTCGGAGAAGAAAATTCAATTACTTTGTTTTCCGAAAATACGGATAGAAAGCCCGTTAAAATTGAAAACGACGGCTTTACGTTTGGTGCTGCAACAATTGACGAGAACGATAATTTATATGTCCTTTGGGGATATAGTATTTCTGAGGATATTATTGAAGAAGAAAAGGAAAAGAATACTGAAAATCTTGTTATTATGAAATATGACCTGAACGGAAAAATTCTCGGACGATGTGGAATCCCAATAACAACTTCAAGCGCGCAGTACCCGTTTGATGCCGGTAACGCAAGTATGGCTGTAAAAGACAATGTAGTCGGCTGTTTTTTCAATACAGAATGGACAAAATCTTATTCCGGCGACGGTCTTAATCATCAGGGTTCTGAATTTGCTGCAATAAATAAAGATACTATGAAATTGTTAAAATTCAGTGACTGGGAGGGTTCGCATTCGTTCGGCGTTTCGCTTATTCCAACAGATTATGGATTTGCAGGACTTCAAAAAGGAGACTGCTATCCAAGAGGAATTAACTTCAACAGCTATCTTGTATCGGATAATAAAGTAGAATCAGATTATATTGCACGTAATGGAGAAAAAATATTTATTAGTGCAAGCGGAACATACGGAACAGACGGAAACGCTACATATCTGCATATGGGCGGTTTGGCGAAAAGCGCAACTACTTATGCTATAGTTGGAAAATCCGAACGCGTTTACTCGTCTATGGAATATTACGGAGACTCGGATTTAAGAACAAATAATTATGACGTGTTTTTAAAAATAACAGATCAAACGTTATTTGATACAGCGTCGGACCTTGCAGGCGTTGAACGAGTTGACGTTGAAACAGGAGAAACTGCCGACTATAACATAATATGGCTCACTGAATGTAACGAGACTGAAAAGGCGGGACAAACAAAGGTCGTTACGCTTGCTGACGGCTCTTACTGCGTGCTTTGGGAAAAATTCGGGAACGGCAAATTCGACAGCATAAGATATGTTGTTACAGACGAGTGCGGAAACATTCTCAGACACGAAACGGCTATTTACGGCGCAAGACTTTCCGACACCTCGGTTCAGCCGATAGTTGAGGGATATACGCTTAAATGGGCGGTTGCGGACAAGGAAAACCAGTGCGTAAACTTCTATACGGTTGATTTGAATGAGTTTTCAGAAACTTCCACAAACGATATGCTCGGCGACGTCAACGGCGACAGCATGGTGGATTCTTCCGACGCATCGCTTGTGCTTGTAGAGTATGCGATGCTTTCCACGGGCAAAAACGGCAATTTCTCGGAAAGCGTGAAAAAGCTTGCCGACCTTAACAAAGACGGAATGACAGATTCCTCGGACGCTTCGCTAATCTTGGCATATTACGCCCACGTATCAACGGGCGGAACTGACAGTATCGAGGATTTTTTAAATAAAAATAATTGACAAATGTCGATTTATCAAAAAGGATGTTGTAACTTTGAGAACTGCTGAAAACTGGCGCGATTACAGAATAATAGATACCTCGGACGGGGAAAAGCTCGAAAAATGGGGCGATATAAGCCTTGTCCGCCCCGATCCGCAGATAATCTGGAAAACCGAGAGAACCGACCCCTTGTGGAACAAAGCCGACGGTCACTATCACCGTTCAAATCAGGGCGGCGGAAAATGGGAGTTCCGCAGGAGACTTCCCGACGGCTGGACTGTAAATTATAAAAATCTTACTTTTAACATAAAGCCCACGGGCTTCAAGCATACGGGACTTTTCCCCGAACAGGCGGTAAACTGGGACTACATGGCGGAAAAAATACGCAGTTCGGGACGTGAGATAAACGTGCTGAACCTGTTCGCTTACACGGGCGGAGCTACTCTTGCATGCGCCGAAGCAGGAGCTTCCGTGTGCCATGTGGACGCTTCAAAGGGCATGGTTCAGTGGGCAAGAGAAAACGCCGCAGCTTCGGGACTTTCCGACAAGCCTATCCGCTGGATAGTGGACGATTGCGAAAAATTCATTGCCCGTGAGATACGCAGAGGTCGCAGGTACGACGCCGTTGTAATGGACCCACCGAGCTACGGCAGAGGTCCGGGCGGAGAGGTCTGGAAGCTTGAAAACTGCGTTTACGACCTTGTAAAGCTGTGTTCGGGAGTTCTTTCGGACGAGCCGCTGTTTTTTCTGATAAACAGCTATACAACGGGACTTTCGCCGTCTGTTATGGGTTATATCCTCGGCAGCGTGCTGACCGACAGATTCGGCGGAAACGTTACCTTTGACGAGATAGGTCTGCCCGTAAGATCAACGGGAATGACCCTGCCGTGCGGTTCAACGGCGATATGGGAAAAGTAAACTGATATTTCAGAACGCCTGCCGCTTGAAAGGAAATAAATGAGCAATATAATTGAAATAAAAAATCTGCATTTCAGCTATCCGACAGAGGAAGAAAGCGAACCTGCCGAAGTGCTGAAAGGTATCGACCTTACTATAAAAGAAGGGGAGTTTACGGCGATACTCGGGCATAACGGCTCGGGAAAATCGACCCTTGCAAAGCATATCAACGGAATACTTGTTCCCACGTCGGGTACAGTCACGGTGGACGGCATAAATACCGCCGATGAGGATAAGATTTTCGAGCTTCGCTGCCGTGCAGGAATGGTTTTTCAGAATCCCGATAATCAGATAGTATCGTCTATCGTTGAGGAGGACGTGGCGTTTGCCCTTGAAAATCTCGGAGTTCCATACGAGGAAATGCGCAGACGTGTTGACGATGCCCTGAAAGACGTAAATATGTACGATTATCGCCTGCATTCTCCGTCGCAGCTTTCGGGCGGACAGAAGCAGAGGGTGGCTATTGCCGGAATTATCGCAATGAAGCCGAAGTGCATAATTCTTGACGAGCCTACAGCCATGCTCGACCCCCAAGGACGGCGCGAGGTCATGGCGGTCATAAAGCGTATGAACCGTGAGTACGGCATTACAATAGTGCTTATAACTCACTATATGGACGAAGCGGCTCAATGCGGACGGGTAGTCGTAATGGATAAGGGCAGAGTTATCCTTGACGATACCCCGAGAGCTGTGTTTTCGCAGGTGGAGCAGGTCAAGAAAATAGGTCTTGACGTTCCGCAGGTCACGGAGCTTGCCTACGAGCTTAAAAAGGCAGGCTATGACATATCAAACGAGATAATAACAGAGGAAGAATGCGTATCGGCTATTATGAATTTATTTAATTGAAAGGTTGGTTTATTATGAGTATCAAGAGAATTGTTGCAGGCGTTACGGCGGTTTGCGTTATGGGAACTGTTTTGCCCTGTGCCTATGGAAAAACTGCGGATAATGCGGCGATTACGGCTTCTGCGGCTGATTACACAGAGGATACAGAGGGCGTGCTTACTTACAGAAATTATGGGGACTTCATCAAGATAACGGACTGTGAACGAGGGGTAACGGAGGTCGATATCCCTGCCGAGATCAACGGTTTGCCTGTTACGGGTATCGGTGTTTTTGCATTTGGCGACTGTCAGAATCTGATGAACGTCACCATACCAAACAGCGTTACAAGTATTGGAAGCAGTGCGTTTTGCAGATGTGAGTGGCTTACGCAGATAACCATACCGAACAGCGTTACGATCATTGAGGGTTATGCGTTTGAGGACACTAATCTGACAGAAATTACCATTCCCGACAGCGTTACCGAAATTGGGGAAAACGCCTTTATCGGTACTCCGTGGCTTAAAGCGAAACAAGCAGACGATCCGCTTGTTATCGCAAATGGCATTTTAATTGACGGCACGACATGTTCGGGCGATGTTGTTATTCCCGATAGCGTCGTAAGTATCAGCGAGAGCGCATTTTATGAATGCAAAGGACTGACGAAAATTACTATTCCCGACAGCGTTGAAAGAATTGGGTTGGGTGCGTTTGGTAATTGTGCGGAACTGCAAGAAATTACAGTTCTCAACCCCGATTGCACAATTTTTGATTTAGACGGTACGCTCGGCGAGATCGCTGCAATTTACGGCTACGACAACTCGACCGCCCAATCATACGCCGAAAAATACGGCAGAAAATTTGTCTCCCTCGGCGAAGCTCCGAAAAAAGATATACTCGGCGACGTCAACGGCGACGGCATGGTTGATTCTTCCGACGCGTCCCTTGTGCTGACAGAGTATGCGATGCTTTCCACGGGTGGAAACGGCAATTTCTCAGAAAGCGTGAAAAAGCTTGCCGACTTTGACAAAGACGGAACGATAGATTCCTCGGACGCTTCGCTTATTTTGGCATATTACGCCCACGTATCAACGGGCGGAAAGTGAGTTTTCCAAATATTCACGGCTTAAATTTACGGTAACGGGGGCAACGAGTTACCTTATATTGAAAGGACGATTTATCATGAGTATCAAGAGGATTATTGCAGGAGTTCTTGCAATGACGTTAATAGGCTTGGGTGTTCCGACCTTTTCGGCGGTTATCCCGAACGCTTCCGTAACCGCAAGCGCAAGCGCGGAGGAAAATTACACCATGGAAACATACGGCGATTTTGCAATTAATAAATACAGCGATCATGTTGAAATAATCAAATATAACGGCAACGCGGCGAAAGTTGAAATTCCGTCAAAAATAGGCGGTCTGCCCGTTACAAGTATTGGCAAAGTTGCGTTTTTTCATAACAAGGGTCTTACCTCAATAATAATTCCGAATTCTGTTACAAGTATTGAAAATGAAGCGTTTTCCTGCTGCGATGGTCTTACCTCGGTAACGATCCCCGATTCTGTCACAAGTATCGGCTATGGTGCGTTTGAAAGTTGTTTGGGTCTTACAAGCGTAACGCTCCCCGATTCTGTTACATATATCGGTGGTAAGGCATTTTATGCTACTCCATGGCTTAAAAATATGCAAAAGGAAAATCCGTTAGTAGTTGTAAACGGTATTCTTATTGACGGTACAGCTTGTTCAGGAGATATTACGATACCCGATTCTGTCACAAGTATCGCCTATGATGCGTTTGACACTTGCACAAGCCTTACTTCGGTAACGATCTCTGATTCCGTTAAGACCATTGATAATTGTGCATTTTATTTCTGCACAAACCTTGTCTCAGTAACGATCCCCGATTCTGTTACACATATCGGCGGCAAGGCGTTTTATGCTACTCCATGGCTTGAAAATAAACAAAAGGAAGATCCGTTAGTAATTGTAAACGGCATTCTTGTTGACGGAACAGCTTGTTCAGGAGACGTTATAATTCCCTATTTCATTACAAGTCTTGAAGATTATGCGTTTGAATTCTGCTATAACCTGACCTCAATAACCATTATGAACCCCAACTGCAAGATCGCAGACCATAGAGGTACTATTTCTAATTCGTTTGATAACGATAACAGGTTACATATGTATGACGGTGTGATAAAGGGCTACAGCGGTTCGACTGCCGAATCTTACGCCAATAAGTACGGCTATAAATTTGAGTCCCTCGGCGCAGCTCCCACAAAAGATATACTCGGCGACGTCAACGGCGACGGCATGGTGGATTCTTCTGACGCGTCCCTTGTGCTGACAGAGTATGCGCTGATTTCCACGGGCGGGAACGGCAATTTCTCGGAAAGCGTGAAAAAGCTTGCCGACTTTGACAAAGACGGAACGATAGATTCCTCGGACGCTTCGCTTATTTTGGCATACTATGCACACGTATCAACGGGCGGAAAGTGAGTTTTCCCGATTAAATTTACGCTAACGGGGTCAAAGAGTTACCTTATGTTGAAAGGTTGGTTTATTATGAGTATCAAGAAAATTGTTGCAGGAGTTCTTGCAATGACGGTAATAGGCGCAGGTGTTCCGACCTTTTCGGCGGTTATCCCGAACGCTTCCGTAACCGCAAACGCAAGCGCGGAAGAAGATCGCGATTATACATTTAAGGAGCTTACGATCAGGAAATACAGCGATCATATTGAAATAATAGGCTGTAATAGATCCGCATCCGAAGTTGATATAGAAAGCGAAGTTTACGGTTTTTCTGACGAACTCGGCGATTTACCCATTACAAGTATTGGTGACGAGGCATTTTCAGGCTGTAGAGGTTTAAATAGAATAATTATCCCCGAGACCGTCACAAATATCGGTAAGGGCGCATTTCGTGATTGTGCAGAATTAAGATCAATAAGGATACCCGACGGCGTTACAAGTATTAGCGATGAAGCATTTAATGGCTGTTCTCGTTTAGAAACAATAGATATTCCCGACAGCGTTACAAGTATCGGTTGGAATGCGTTCGAGAACTGTATAAGCTTAGGGTCAGTAAGGATACCCAACAGCGTCACAAGTATTGGCGCTTATGCTTTTTCCGGCTGTCCGTTTATATCAATAAATATTCCTAACAGCGTCACAAGTATTGGCAGTTACGCGTTTCATAAAACTATGTTAAGATCAATAATGATACCCGACAGCGTTACAAGTATCGGCAGTTATACATTTGATCAATGCAGAAGCTTAACATCGGCAGAACTTCCCAACAGCATTACAAGTATTGAAACGGGTACATTTAACGTCTGTGAAAACTTAACGTCAATAACGATCCCGAACAGCGTTAAAAGTATTGGTCGAAGTGCATTCAGCGGCTGTTCGAGCTTAACGTCAATAACGATACCCGACAGTGTTACAAGTATTGGCAGTATGGCGTTTTCTCTCTGTTCACAATTAACGTCGGTAACTCTCTCCAACAACGTTACAAGTATTGAGCAGGGTACATTTTCCCTCTGTAAACGTTTAACATCAATAACAATTCCTTACAGCGTTAAAAGTATTGGTGGGGACGCGTTTTATAGCTGTGAGGGCTTAACATCAATAACAATAAAAAACCCCGAATGTCAAATTCTTGATGCTCCGACTACGATCTTCGCCGGTTATGATGTAAACGGGCAAGCTTACTTAAACGGTACTATCCGCGGCTGCCAAAACTCCACCGCGCAAGCATACGCCGAAAAATACGGTTATAAGTTTGCTGTAATTGAGGGAACGCCGCCAACAACGACAACAACAACTACGACTACGACTACAACTACTACAACTACGACAACAACAACAACAACTACTACTACGCCCACAACAACAACGCCCACCACTACGCCAATAACAGAAGCGAGCTGCGGCGACGTCAACGGCGACGGCATGGTCGATTCTTCCGACGCGTCCCTTGTGCTGGCAGAGTATGCGATGCTTTCCACGGGTGGAAACGGCAATTTCTCGGAAAGCGTGAAAAAGCTTGCCGACCTTGACAAAGACGGAACGATAGATTCTTCGGACGCTTCGCTTATTTTGGCATATTACTCCTACGTATCAACGGGCGGAACCGACAGTATCGAGGATTTTTTGGGAAAGCAGTAAGGAGAGGTAAAATTGGCAATACTTGAAACACGGGGACTGACATATGTTTACAGCGAGGGTTCGCCCTTTCAGAAAACCGCTGTCGATCATGTTGACCTGAAAATAGACGAGGGTGAAATGGTAGGCGTAATGGGACATACAGGCTCGGGAAAATCCACGCTGATACAGCATTTCAACGGTCTTTTGAAGCCTACGTCGGGAAAGGTTCTTCTTGACGGCGAGGATATATGGGCGGATAAAAAAAATATCCGCGACGTTCGTTTTAAAGTCGGACTTGTTTTTCAGTATCCCGAATATCAGATATTTGAGGAAACCGTGTTCAAGGACATAGCTTTCGGACCGAAAAACATGGGACTTGACGAAGCCGAGATAAAGAAAAGAGTTCTCGAAACGGCACACGATATAGGACTTAGCGAGGAGCTTCTGGAGCGTTCGCCCTTTGAGCTTTCGGGAGGGCAGAAAAGGCGAGTTGCCATAGCGGGAGTTATGGCGATGAATCCGAAAGTCCTTATACTTGACGAGCCTACCGCCGGTCTTGACCCTGCCGGCAGAGACAAGATACTCGGGCATATAAAGGCGTACCACCAAAGAACGAAAAATACTATCCTCATAGTTTCCCACAGTATGGAGGACATTGCAGGATTTGCGGATAAGATACTCGTTATGAACAAGGCAAAGCTTTTTTGTTATGACGATACCGAGAGGGTGTTCGCCCGAGCGGAGGAAATAGCGGAAATAGGACTTGACGTGCCGCAGATAACAAAGGTCTTTATCGGACTTAAAAAGCAAGGGTTGGATTTCGGCAAGGACGTGTATACAATGGAATACGCAAAAAAACTACTGCTGAAAAAGCTTGCCGAAAAAGGGGGTACAAAAAATTGCTGAGGGATATTACCATAGGACAGTACTTCCCGGGGAACAGCCTGATACATCGGCTCGACCCAAGATTCAAGATAGTTATAACGTTTATATATATCATGATGCTTTTTGCAGGTGATCATATCGTCTGCCTGAGCGTAGGAGCTGTGTTTACTGCGGCGGCGATAATTTTATCCCGTATACCGTTTAAAATGTTCGTTAAGTCGGTAAAGCCGCTGATGCCGTTTCTTATTCTGACTGCGGTGCTGAATCTTCTGTTTATCAGCAGCGGAGAAGTGTACTTTCAGTGGAAGTTCATAAAGATAACTTCGGAGGGCATTAATGTAAGCGTATTCATGCTTATTAGGATAACGCTGCTTATTATGGGGAGTTCTCTGCTGACCTATACGACGTCCCCCATAACGCTTACAGACGCAATAGAACGGCTTTTGTCGCCGCTGAAAAAATTAAAAGTCCCCGTGCATGAGCTTGCTATGATGATGTCTATCGCATTGAGATTCATACCGACCCTTATCGAGGAGACAGATAAGATAATGGCTGCGCAGAAAGCAAGAGGTGCGGAGATAGACAGCGGAAGTTTTATGACACGGGCAAAAAACATGGTAGCAATACTTGTGCCGCTGTTCATATCGGCGTTCAGACGAGCGGACGAGCTTGCAACGGCAATGGAGTGCCGCTGTTATCGGGGCGGCGAGGGAAGAACAAGGCTCAGACAGCTATGTTCTGCACCGAGAGACTATGCGGCTCTTGCGGTAACGATCATGTTTTACGGCGGAGCGGTAGCACTTGGCATTGTATTAAAATAAATGTTAACAATTTAAGCGAACTAACATAGGGATTCCAAAGGGACGGTGTCCCTTTGGCGGAGTCCAGAGGCAGCGCCTCTGGCAGGGTGTGGGACAGCGTCCCACAAAAGCGTTTAAGCGCTCCGCAAAGGGTGAATTTCCAAACAGTCCGTAGGACTGTTTGGAAAGAGGGAACGCCCTGCAAGAGAGGGCGTTCCCTTATTAAGAATACGGTAAGAACACGGTAAGAACACGGTACATCGTGACTTTAAAATAGATTTGTTCGGCAGACTGAGTAACGTCATATCGAGATATTTTATATCGTAGAAGTTGATCGGAGAGGTAGCAAAATGGAAAACAAGACAAAGAGTAATGTGAAAAAAAGCGTAAGATCGTGGAAAGACGGCGCAGAGCGTTTCAGAAAGAGCAAATTTGCCAATATAATGTACGAAAAGGGCGCGCTTTATTTTCTGTTGTCGTTTTTTATCCCTTTCATAATAATGCTGATAGCGTTTCAGAAAGAGGGGATCCATATTCTGTGGTTCACGGACGGCAAGTTTCAGGAGAGCGGCGACAAACAGTTCCTTGTAGTTGATCTCTGGCATCAGTATTATCCGTTTTTCCGTGTGCTGAGGGAAAAATTGCTTACGGGCGGTTCGTTCCTCTATTCATGGCAGAACGGCATAGGCACGAATTTCCTCTCGCTCATTTCCTATTACGCCGCAAGTCCGCTCAACTGGATATCGGTGTTCTTTGACGAGGAGCATATCCGTGAATGCCTGATGTATCTCCTTGCCGCAAAGATAGGCTTCTGCGGAGCGTTTTTCAGTTGTTTTCTCAGATACACCTACAAACGCCGCGATCTCTCGATAGTTATTTTTTCCGTAATATTTGCGCTTTGCAGCTACAGTCTGGGATATTACTGGAACGTTATGTGGTTCGATACGATCGCGCTGTTTCCGCTTGTTATGCTGGGCGTTACGGCTATGTGCAGAGAGGGAAAGTGGAAGCTTTACACGGCGGCTCTTGCGCTCTCGCTCTTATCGAACTACTATATAGGCTTTTTCACCTGTATTTTCACTATATTCATGTTTGCCGCCGCCGCAATTATCGAGTGGGACGGCTTCAAGAAGTTCTTTATAAAGATTTGGCTTATCGTCCGTTCTTCCGTTATCGGTATCGGACTGGGAGCTTTCATGCTGCTGCCCTCGTACCTTGCTTTGAAGCTTACCTACAGCGCAAACAACACGTTCCCTGCGAATGTAGAGTGGGCTGAAAAGTGGCAGGATATTTTTGCGAACCTCATTTCCTACAGCGAACCGACATTCAAGGAGGGTCTGCCTAATTTCGCGTGCGGAATGCTTGCAGTGACCCTTTTCGGAGTTTTCCTTTTCTCGCCGGGGATAAAAATTCGGGAAAAAGTTGCTTCCGTGCTTATGCTTGCGCTTATTGCCGTAAGCTGCAACATGAATCAGCTTAATTTCATATGGCACGGTTTCCATGTAACGAATCAGTTGCCGTACAGATATGCCTTTATTTTCAGCTTTGTACTTGCGGCGGCGGCTTACCGCGCGTATGACGTTATGACGGAAAAGGGCATTAAGCTGTATCAGTTACCCATGCTTGTACTTGCGCCTTGCGCGGTATTTTACATGTGCTATCTTTCGGACAAGGATACGGAGGAGGGCTTTTCGTTCGGCGATGCTGCGCTGAAAAGCTCCCTGATAATAACGGCGGTCTATATCCTTATCTTTATTTGCGTGAAGCTCATGCCGCTTAAAGACAAGAACGTATTCAGAGCCGTTATAAACGTGGCGGTTGCGGCGGCGGTCATTACGGAAATGTCCAAAAACGCAGTTATCGGCGTTCATACCGTAGGTACGTCTGATTACAACAGCTTTCCCTCGTACAACGTTGAAGTCCAGAAAGTTCTCGATGTAATGAGGGAACGCGATCGTTCAAAGTTCTACCGCACGGAAATGACAGGCACATATACTCTCAACGACAGTTCGCTTTACGGCTACAACGGACTTTCGCAGTTTTCTTCGTCGGCGAACGTGTCCGTTACGAGGTACTTCCAGCGGCTCGGACTGTACGCTTCCGAGGCGGGAAACCGTTTCTACTACCGCACGGGAACTCCCGTGGCAAATTCGCTTCTCGGACTTAAATACGTCGTGTCAAAGCTCGGACCTCTGAAAAACAGCTCCGCTTTCCTTGAGCCTGTATGTTCGGTTGACCCCGTAAATCTCTACGAAAACAAATACAGCCTTTCGCTCGGTTTTATGATGGACTCCTCGGTACTCGATGTTGACAATTCTTCGGGAGTAAATCCCTTTGAGTACCAAAACATCGTTATGAAAAAGGCAAGCGGTCTCGATACGAGCCTTTTCACCGCGCAGCCCGTGAAAATGGTCTCCTACGACAACGTTGAGGTTCAGAAATCCAGCTACGGCGAATATTTCTTCGGCGTTGTGGACGCAGGGTCGGAGGCTAAGGCGACTTATGACTTCGACGGAGTTGACGGAGCGTACCTTTACGGCTACGTAAGGGGCAACGGCGTTGATTCTATCAATGTTACCTGCGACGGCGTATCGGCGGACGCTTCTGTTTCGTCCAACGGCTATTCTATCGCATTTCCAATGGGCGAGGGACAGGGCGGCTCGGTCGCTTCTGCCGAACTGAAATACTCGTCGGACACAAAGTCGGGAAATTATTCTTTTGTGGTGTACGCGCTCGATAAAGAGGCGTTTACGGCTGCATACAGCCGACTTGCCGACGAACAGCTCAATATCACGGAGTTTTCCGATACTGAGATAAAGGGCGATATAAACGTCAAGGACTACGGCGTGATGTACTTCTCGATACCCTACGAAAAGGGCTGGAGCGTGTACGTTGACGGCAAAAAGACCGAGACCTTCCCCGTACTTGACGCAATGCTCGGAATCAAGGCGGACGCAGGTCGGCATGAGATAGTTCTGAAATATTCTCCCGACGGTTTTGCCGTGGGACTTATCGTAAGCGGCGGTTCGCTTCTGCTGTTTATCCTTTTCGCATATCTCGATTCAAGGAAAAAGAAAAAGTCCGAAGCGGCTGCCGAGAGCGTTCCCGTATCGGCGGACGAAAAAGAATCGGACGAGACTGCGGAAGTTTCGGGCGATGAAGCGGACGTTCCCGAACCCGAAAGCGGCGCAGAAAAAGAGACTGAACAGGAAAAGGTGAGCGGCAATGAGAAATCTGAAAGTAATGACGGCGTATCGGGGGACTAAGTATCACGGGTTCCAGCGGCAGAGCAATGCAATCACCGTTCAGGAGGTGCTTGAAAGGGCGGTATCAAAGGTATTGAACGAGAAAGCGGCTATAATCGGCTGTTCGAGGACTGATACGGGCGTTCATGCAAATGAGTTCTGCTTTAACGTGAAAACCGAAAGTACGATACGGAACATCGGCTTTTGCAGGGGCGTAAACGGCGAACTCCCCGACGATATTTCCATACTGAGCTGCGAGGACGTTCCACTGGATTTTCATGCGAGGTTTGACTGCAAGGGCAAGGAGTACATCTATAAAATTCATTGCAGCGAATCGAAAGACCCTTTCGGCTCGGATCTTGCCTTTCACTACCGCAGAAAATTTGACGTTGAAGCGGCAAGAAAGGCGGCAGCCTATCTTGTGGGGACTCATGACTTCGCATCCTTTTGTGCGGACTGCACAACTGTTTCAACAACGGTGAGGACGATTTATTCACTTGAAATAGAAAATAGTGGAACTTCTGTGATAATGCTTGTAAAAGGCGACGGTTTTCTGTATAATATGATTAGGATAATTGCAGGGACGCTTATGGACGTCAGCGAGGGACGGTTTTCGCCGAACGATATGCCTGCAATTCTTGCCGCAAGGGACAGGCTTAAAGCAGGCAGGACGGCAATGGCTCACGGATTGTATCTTAATAAAGTTTATTATTGACGGAGGATTTTTTTCATGTCAATGTATGATGAGAATGACGCTATAGAAAAACAGAATAAAGAAAAACGAAAGAAACGCCTTGTCAGATTTGCAGTATTTCTTATCATACTGGTGATAGGGGCGGTAATATTCATAACGCAGGAGCTGTGGCTGCCGAAGCTGCGGGGCATAGGAAAGCAGTACACCACCATAGTAAACGACGGACGTCTTGCGCAGGGGAACTTCCCTATCGAGGTAAGCGGCGGAGAAGCCTATCAGCTTGAATGCTCGGATAACATGCTTTTCGTCCTCAGCGATTCGAGCGTTTACATCTACAGCGATGAGGGCGGACTTATCAAACGCCGTCAGCACGCATATACTAATGCAGTGATGAATGCCGTCAACGGCAGGGCGCTTATCTACGAAAGCGGCGGCAGCCGTTTCAGCGTAGAGGACAGAAACGGTGTTCTCTACTCAAAGGAGTCGGAGGAGAATATCATGTTCGTCCGCCTGAGTCCCGACGGATACACGGCGGTCGTGACGACTTCGGCGGATTATGACTGCGAGATAAACGTTTACGACCGTGACGGAAAGTTTATCTATGAAAGAAAATGCGTTGAGCGTGTGAACGACATAAGCTTCACCAAGGACAGCAAGGGCTGCGTTATCAGCTACATATATGCGGAGAACGGTTCTCTTGTAACGTCCGTTCAGGAGACTACGTTTACGGAAAGCAGCGAAAAATGGACTTCGCCGGGACTTGATACCCTCGGCGTGGAGGTCTGCGGCTTCGGGAACGGAGCGGCGGTCATCGGCATAGACGCCTGCGGATACGTTGACGGAAGCGGTCAGATAAGCTCGCTTTACCGCTATGACGGCGAATTTGCAGGAGGTTCGTGCGAAAACGGCAGAACAGCCGTTATAATCAACAGCGATGATACGCGAAAATACGTTATGACGCTTTTCGACGGCATAGGGAAAGAACCTTTGGAGCTGAGTTTCGACAGTCCGCTTATAGATGTGACTGTAAGCGGAGGTCTTGCATATGTAATGACGAAAAATTCCGTCCTTGCCTATGATTTTGAGGGCAGTCTCAGATCGACGGCGCAGGTAAACGATTCTTATACGGGCTTTGTCAGATGCGGCGGATACGTATTTCTGAAAAGCTTCGACAAGATAGACCGAATAAATTATGAAAGTTAAAGTCGATCTTTAAAACCTGTTTGATTTTTGTCAAAAGAGGTTTTTAGAGGTCGCCATAAAGGAGGCATGTAATGGGAACACAATTCTGGTGGTTTTATGACGTTATGGTGGGAGCTGTACTGTTGGTGTGCATTTTCCTGAGCGGAAGAAAAGGCTTTATGAAAGGGCTTGTAGCTGCGCTCGGCTTGGTCATAGCGGCTGCGGCGGCGTTCGGCATAAGCGGAGCAGTCGCGGACAGTATCGGCGGCAGCGCAATAAAAAACGGCAATGCCAAAAAGCTTGAAAAATGTATTGACAGCAGTACCTTTACCGACAGGTATTCAGCGTATCTTGAAAGCATGGGATACACCATAAAAGTCGATAAAAGCAAGCTGGAGAATATTTTGGACTCGGACGTACAATACGATGAAGCGATCGCAAAATACGTCAACAATATCAACGCGCGAAAGGTCGAGGAGAATGACGAAATTCTTCTTGAAAAGATACATGAGGGCTATGCAGTTGTTATAGGCGATATTGCGGAGGAAGCCCTTAATAAATTTGCGGCTGAAACGGCTGCCGAGACTATACGCAGCGACAGCAGCGGAATGCAGGAGCTTATCCCTCTTTTGAGAGATCAGGAGAACATGCGTCCTGCGGCAGGGTATATTGCGGAACATTATACATCGGCGGCATACGAAACGCTTATATCGCTTATCGCGTATCTGACAGTGTTTATAGTTTTGGGCGCGCTTATAGTGTTCAGCGCGAACGCATTCCTCGGAGGACGCGAGACATCTCCGACAAGCGTTTCCTCAAATATGATCGGAGGAATTGCAGGCATCGTTGTGGCAGGTACTGTCATACTTGCAATAGCCGTGGTAGTCCGTTTGTGGGCTGTTATGGGAAGCGACGAGATGCTTTTCTTCAACAACGAGGCTGTTGAAAAATCGTATGTGTTCAAATATTTTTACGAGTTTGCTATGAATCTGTAAAGGCGATATAATGAGCAAATTTGGCACAAATCACAAAAACTGATAGCCGTTAGCCTTTAGCCATTAGCTTATGGTGTCCGCCTTACGGCGGAGAGATTTAAAGAAGATATACGCTATTTTTAAATAATGTGAGCGAAGCGAACACCTTAGCTAACGGCTAACAGCTAATAGCTAACGGCTTTATTGTGCAAGTTGTCGTACAATGCTCATTTATAGATATAACGATAAATATATTACTGTTTTGGAGGAAAATTTTAAATGATAATGTGCAGTAACTGCAAAAAACGTCCGGCGGTCGTATTTATTACCTCGATTAAGGGAAACGAAAAGAAAAACGAGGGTCTCTGCCTGAACTGTGCAAGAGAGAAAAACGTGCCGCAGGTAGCGGAATACATGGAGCGTTTGGGCATTTCCGACGAGGAGATAGATCACCTCTCCGAGCAGATGATGGATATGCTGGACGGCGACTCGTTCGAGATGGGCGGTTCGGGACTTATGCCCGAATTTCTGTCGAACATGTTTGGCGGAGCAAACAAGGAGTTTAAAGAACCCGAAGCCGTCAAGGAGGAAAAGAACAGCGAGCCTGCCGGCAAGGGATTTTTCGGCAGAACGCGTGAAAAGGACAAGGAAAAAAAGGATAAAAAGAAAAAGGAACTTCGTTTCCTTAACAGCTATTGCACCAACCTTTCCAAAAAGGCGGCTGACGGCGAGCTTGACAATATCATCGGCAGAGATAAGGAGATAGCGAGAGTAGTTCAGATACTTTCACGCCGTACAAAGAACAATCCTTGTCTTATCGGCGAACCGGGCGTGGGCAAGACCGCTATTGCCGAGGGAATAGCTCAGCGTATTGATTCGGGCGACGTTCCGTTCAACCTTGCCGATAAGAAAGTGTACCTCCTCGACCTTACCGCTCTTGTGGCAGGAACTCAGTTCAGAGGACAGTTTGAAAGTCGTGTAAAGGGTCTGGTAGACGAGGTCAAGCGTGAGGGAAACATTATCCTCTTTATTGACGAGGTGCATAACCTTGTGGGCGCAGGCGATTCGGAAGGCTCGATGAATGCGGCTAATATCCTCAAGCCTGCTCTTTCACGGGGCGAGGTGCAGGTGATAGGCGCGACTACGTTCGGCGAATACCGAAAGTATATCGAAAAGGATTCCGCCCTTGAAAGACGTTTTCAGCCTGTTACCGTTGCCGAGCCGACCATAGAGGACACGGTAAGCGTACTTCTCGGCATAAAGAAGTATTACGAGGATTACCATAAGGTGCATATTTCGGATTATCTTATCCGTGTGTGCGCAGTTCTTTCGGAAAGATATATTACCGACCGTTTCCTGCCCGATAAGGCTATCGACCTTATGGACGAGAGCTGCGCCTATGCAAGCATACGTTCGCCCGAACTGGCGGAGCATTCAAAGGTGCTGAAAGAAGTCAAGGTTCTGGACGATATGGTAAAGAACATGTCGGAAGATCCCGAACCCGATTACGAGGCTATCGCCGAAATGAGAAGCCGACTTGTGCAGGCAAACGCTCATGAACAGGAGCTGCGCGAAAAGGTGAACAACATTCAGGTCACGGAGGGTGACGTCACAAAGGTGGTGGAGCTTTGGACGGGTATTCCTGCGAGCAAGATAGCCGAGACAGAGTTTTTGAAGATCGCTCGTCTGGAGGACGCTCTGAAAAAGCGTGTTCTCGGTCAGGACGAAGCTGTTTCCGTGCTTACAAAGGCTATAAAGCGTACAAGAGTTCAGCTCAGTAAACGCCGCAGACCTGCGTCATTTATATTTGTAGGACCTACGGGCGTGGGCAAGACGGAGCTTGTCAAGGCTATTTCCGAGGAGCTTTTTGATTCCACTGAACCGCTTATCCGCCTTGATATGACGGAATACATGGAAAAGCATTCCGTTGCGAGAATGATAGGCTCGCCTCCCGGATATGTCGGCTATGACGAAGCCGGTCAGCTTACGGAAAAGGTTCGCCGCAAGCCGTATTCGGTAATTCTCTTTGACGAGATAGAAAAGGCGCACCCCGATGTTATGAATATTCTCATGCAGATACTTGACGAGGGCAAAATAGACGACGCTCACGGAAGAACGGTCAACTTTGAGAACACTATAATCTGTATGACTTCAAACGCAGGCTCTACCGATAAGAGCATCGGCGTAGGCTTCAACCGCACCGAGAACGAGATTTCCAAGGATAAGGCTATGAAAGGACTCAGGGAGTTCCTGCGTCCCGAGTTTATCAGCCGTATCGACGAGGTGGTAGTGTTCAAGCAGCTTACAAAGGCGGACTTTGCGGATATTGCCGCGCTTATGCTTGACGAGATGAAAGAGCCGCTGAGCGAAAAGAACATCTCTCTCAGATACGATGACGAGGTTCTTAAACTTATTGCCGAGGAGGCTTACGGAAAGCCTTATGGCGCAAGAGATATTCGCCGTGTTATCCGTCAGGAGATAGAAGATAAGATAGCGGATATAATAATCGGCAGCGCATCGGAAATAGACGAAATACTCATATGTGAAAAGGACGGCAAAATAGACGCCGTTGGACAGAGAAAGGGGAACTGAAAAAATGAAAACAGTCAGAATTATTGCCGCAGCCGCAGCTTTGGCGGCGTTAATGTCAATGGCGGCGTGCGGCGATAAGAAGAATAATAGTTCAAGCAGCGGCGAAAACAGTATAATTACCTACAGCAATAATACTACAGAGGCTCCCACAGCCGCGCCCACGGAGGAAATAAAGGCGGCTGAGGACGGTCCGAGACTTTTTATCAAGGACACCACCGCCGCTCCCGGAGAGGTTGCGGAGGTCACGGTCGCAGTAGAAAACGCCGAGGCAAAGTGGAACATGTGCGGCTTTCATATAACGTACCCCAACGTTCTCAAACCCGAAATGGCAGACGCTGAGGAACGCATGGTCGAGAGGGAGCTCGGCGAAGCTTCTGAATACAATAACGGCTCAGTTGCGATGGAATGGCAGGAGAATCTGCCCGAGGAGCTTACATCGAATAATTTGGGAAGCATATTCTTTGCTGAAATGTTTGAAAAGGATCACGGTCTTGACGGCGACGTTGTGACGTTTTTCCTGAAAATACCCGAAGATGCGAAAAGCGGAACGGAGTACCCCGTGAACTTCTTCTACCTTGACGGCGATCTGTTTGAAAACGTGGCAAAGGATAAGGCTATGGAAAAATACGTCTTTGAAAACTGGAAGGGCGGAAAGATCACGGTAAAATAGGCGATATTATTGAACAGGTACGATAAATAAGCGCGGCAAAATCCCCTCTGATTTAGCGGATTTTAAAGAAATTTATATTTCCTGTTGACATTGTGAAAAAAGTGTGATAAAATGGTAATAACGTCATAAAATAAGTATATAATTGGTTTTATGCAAAAAATATGTGGAGGATTCAACAAATGGACGATTTCAACAACACAAATAATCAGGACTTTCAGAACGTTCCTGCCGAGCCTGTGAACGACGCTCAGAATAATCAGAGCTTTAATCAGCAGCCCTATCAGCAGTACGACCCCATGGGCGGTCAGCAGCCGCAGGGCGGCAAGGGTATGTCCGTAGCAGCTATGGTACTCGGTATCGTGGCTGTCGTTGGCGCATGCTGCTGTACTTACGTGGGAATCATCTGCGGAATTATTGCAGTAGTTCTCGGTATCATCAGCAAGAAGCAGCAGCGTGAGGGAGCATCAATGGCTCTTGCAGGCATTATTTGCGGAGCTGTCGGCTTTGTGATCGGAGTTGTTACTACGATAATCAATATAGTAAACATGGCAAACGGCAACAATCCCCTGCAAGATATTCTTGACCAGATGTCGGGCGCGATAAGCTTCATTATCAGATAATGAAAAGGTCAACAAAAATTGCCGTGGCAGCAGCAGCTCCCACGGCAGTTATTTTAATGTACATATTTAACGAACAGTTGATCTTCTTAGGGCATCATCTCGGCGTATGCACCTTTAACATTCTGACGGGACTGTACTGCCCCGGCTGCGGTAATACGCGCTGTATGACCGCTCTGCTCCACGGGGACTTCCTGCTTGCCGTCAGAAACAACGCTTCTCTGCCTTTTTTGGGAGTGTTGCTTCTTTGCCTGTATATCGAGCTTTTGTTCGATATTTTCGGGAAACCGATAAAAATTCTTCCCCGTAAGCCCCTTGTTTGGTGGATAGTCCTCGGATTTTTCGGAGTTTATTTTGTCGCAAGAAATTTTATCCCCGAAATCGCCCCTGTGCCTGTGGGTTAAGCGGCGAGCCGCCGCAGGCATTGCCGACCGTATTCTTACGAAAGGGATATGCGTCCCCGTAGCCGCAATTCTCAGGAAAAGGCAAATAACAAAACAGTGTGTCGCCGCAGCCAATTCACTCAAAAAATTTTATTTTTGCTATAACTTCCCGATGTAGGGACACGGCGTGCCGTGTCCGTTCAAATAAGTTACAGGAACATATAATTATAGGTAGAAGTGTACAGCCGAAATAACAATATGTCCATATTTTTACAGTTGCACATGATAATACGTGCGGACACGGCACGCCGTGTCCCTACATCGGGGTATTTTCATGTGCAAAATTTTTTTAGGCATGTAAATACAATTTGTATTTACACATACAATCATCGCTATGCCGTATTGACAAAGAAATGCGCCCATGATATAATAATAACATAGAAAAAAACGTTCACAGATTCAACAAATGAGAAAGGAACTTTCCGATGCAGATATACAATTCATTATCGAGAAAAAAAGAGGAATTTATCCCCCGTGAGGCAGGAAAGGTCAGCATGTACACCTGCGGACCTACGGTGTATCACTATGCCCATATCGGCAATCTTAGAAGCTATATAATGGAGGATGTGCTGGAAAAGTACCTGCGCTTTACAGGACTTGACGTTAAGCGAGTTATGAACATCACGGACGTGGGACACCTCACAAGCGACGGCGATACGGGCGACGACAAAATGCTGAAAGGTGCGAAGCGCGAGCATAAGACGGTCATGGAGATAGCGAAGTTTTACACGGACGCGTTTTTCGCCGACTGCGCAAAGCTCAATATAAAAACTCCCGACGCCGTAGTTCCTGCAACGTCCTATATTGACGAGTTTATCCGTGTAATATCGTCGCTTATGGATAAGGGGTACGCTTACGAGGCGGGCGGCAATATTTACTTTGACACGGGAAAGCTTGATAAATACTATGTTTTCAACGATTTCAAGGAGGAGGACTTGGCGGTCGGCGTTCGTGAGGGCGTTGAGGAGGACTCAAACAAGCGCAACAAGGCGGACTTTGTGCTGTGGTTCACCAAATCAAAGTTTGACGATCAGGAGCTTAAATGGGATTCTCCATGGGGAGTAGGCTATCCCGGCTGGCATATCGAATGCTCCTGCATAAGCATGAAGAACCTCGGCGAATATCTTGACCTGCACTGCGGCGGAATAGATAATGCTTTCCCCCACCACACCAACGAAATAGCGCAGAGTGAGGCGTATCTCGGTCATGAGTGGTGCAATTACTGGTTTCACGTTCACCACCTGAACACCAACAGCGGCAAGATGAGCAAATCGAGCGGAGAGTTCCTTACAGTTTCGCTTTTGGAGGAAAAAGGCTATGACCCGTTGGTATACCGCTTTTTCTGCCTGCAATCGCACTACAGGAAGAATCTTGTTTTCTCTTGGGAGAACCTCGATAACGCAAAAGTGACCTACGGAAAGCTTATAGCAAAAATTGCTACGCTTCTTTCCGATAAGGGCGGAGACATAGACAAACCCGAGTTTGAACGTCTTATGGGCGGATTTACGTCCGCTTTGGACAACGACCTTAACACGGCTCTTGCGGTGACGGCGGTTTACGATGTTCTGAAATCGCAGTCCAACGCCGCTACAAAGCTTGCTTTGCTGAAAGAATTTGATAAGGTGCTGGGACTTGACCTTATCGGGGCGGCTGAAAAGTCTCTTGAAGCGGCGGAAGCTCCCGAAATCCCTGCCGAGGTCATGGAGCTTGCGGAACAGCGCAAGGCTGCACGTAAGGAGAAGAACTTTGCCCTTGCCGACGAGCTTCGTGATAAGATAGCGGCTCTCGGCTATGAGATCAAGGAAACGAGACAGGGTACGGAGATAAAGCCGTTGTCTACAACTTAAATAGGTACATCATTAATTTAAGTAAACTAATATCGGGATTCCAAAGGGACAGTGTCCCTTTGGCGGAGTCCAGAGGCAGCGCCTCTGGTGGGGTGCGGGGCGAAGCCCTGCATAGCGTTTAAGCGCTCCGCAAAGGGTGAATTTCCAAACAGTCAGCATGACTGTTTGGAAAGAGGGAACGCCCTGCAAGAGAGGGCGTTCCCTTATTAGGAACACGGTACATCGTTCCTTTAAGTTGCAGACACAAATAATGAAATAGGAAATTTGGAGGTTTTTTTATGGATAGTACGTTTGTGGCAGGTTTTGCGCTGTTTTTTGTGCTTATTTACGGCGTTATACTTTTAGTATCAATTGGTATGGCGGTTCTTCAGATAATCGCTTCATGGAAACTCTATGAAAAGGCAGGCGAACCCGGCTGGTCGGCAATAGTACCGATCTACAATTATATGCAGATGATAAAAATAGCTTTGGGCAGCTATAAATTAGCGTGGATATATCTGATCTTCTGCGGAGGTTATATGGTGTTTGCCATAGCAGGCAGCATGATAAACGTTCTCGGAGAACAGTCAGATGAACTGGTCGTAATTCAGATAGCTGCGATGTGTATGGCGTTCCTTATGATAGTTCCGCTGTATATTATTGCAGGCTATACAAGCTACATGTTCGCAAAATCCTATGGCAAGTCAACGGCATTCTGCGTGCTGTCGATATTCTTTTCACAAATAATGATACTCATAATGGGCTTTGATAAGAATACCTGTTATGTTGGACCAAAGGGCGTGCCTTATACTAATCTCTGACCGAACCGATGAAAATCTTCATCGCCATCCACTCGCTGCTTGTCGTCAAAACCTCTCAGAGGGCGACAGCCCGCCTTCGAGCTTTTTCCTAAATCAGCAAGTGCCTGTCGGCGAATCTTTTCATCGAACCGATCAGAGATTAGTATCAGTACAACCAATACGGCAGATTCTGATGCCGTAATACCTTGAAAGGAAGGCAGAATATGCTTGAACAGGATTACATCATGAGGCAGATAAGACAGATGATAGCAATTATCATGAAAGTGGTTTTTGGTATTGACACGGCAGATACGGAAACAATAGCAATTCTTGATCTGGCGAAAAAGGCGAAGTCCGACTGGCTCATTGAAGAACTCGACAGCGGAAATATCAGGGAAGCCATATTGGAGTTCCGCGGCGCGACTGAAAATCAAACCAAAGACGACCTGTTCATAGGATTTAATTTTTTCTCTCATCTTTGTTCTTTGGACGATGATATTCTTGCCGAAAATAATATAAGCTATGCCGAAATAAAGGACGAAATGAGAGCGTTTTTTGCACAATACGGCATTTCCGACCAATTGTTCGACCTTATATTTTTTGAATAACGGGAAAATCAAATTTTGAAAATTTGCAGGCTTGACAAATAAAGGAAAATGAAGTAAAATATAATAGATAATTATTTAGAGAATATTTAGTATCTCGGCGTGTGCGAAGAAATACTAAACAGGCTCTTATAAAAGGAGTTTTAAAAATGCTGAAAAATACCGAAAAAGTTATGGATAAAATAGTTGACTTGTGCAAATCAAAGGGCTACGTTTACCCCGGCTCGGAGATCTACGGCGGACTTGCCAACACATGGGATTACGGTCCTCTCGGAGTTCTGCTGAAAAATAATATAAAGAACGCATGGCTGAAAAAATTCGTGCAGGAAAACAAGTACAATGTGGGACTTGATTCAGCTATCCTCATGAATCCGCAGACATGGGTAGCGTCGGGTCACATCGGCGGATTTTCCGACCCCCTTATGGACTGTAAGGAGTGTAAAACTCGTCACCGTGCCGATAACCTTATCGAGGACTTTGACGGCACTAACGTTGCAGGCTGGACTAATCAGCAGATGACCGATTACATCAATGAAAAGAACATCGTCTGCCCCAACTGCGGAAAGCGTAATTTTACGGATATACGTCAGTTTAACCTGATGTTCAAGACGTTTCAGGGTGTTACCGAGGACAGCAAGAGCGAGCTTTATCTCCGTCCCGAGACTGCTCAGGGAATTTTCGTAAACTTTGCCAATATCCAGCGTACCACTCGTAAAAAAGTACCCTTTGGCGTTGCTCAGGTGGGTAAATCTTTCCGTAACGAGATAACTCCCGGAAACTTCATTTTCCGTGTACGTGAGTTCGAGCAGATGGAGCTTGAATTTTTCTGCAAGCCCGGCACAGACCTTGAATGGTTCAACTACTGGAGAAGCTTCTGCAAGGACTTCCTGCTGACCCTCGGTCTTAAAGAGGAAAATATCCGTCTTCGCGATCACGACCCCGAGGAGCTTTGCTTCTACTCAAAGGCTACGACCGACTTCGAGTACCTTTTCCCGTTCGGCTGGGGAGAGCTTTGGGGCGTTGCGGACAGAACCGACTACGACCTCACTCAGCATATCAAGACAAGCGGCAAGTCCCTCGAATACTTTGACCCCGAGACGAATGAGAAGTATATCCCCTACGTTATCGAGCCGTCCCTCGGCGTTGAGCGTCTGTTCCTTTCGATCGTTACAGAGGCTTACGATGAGGAGGAGCTTGTTTCTGTTGACAAGAACGGCAAGGAAAAGAGAGAAGTCCGCACAGTTATGCGTTTGCACCCTGCCCTTGCTCCCTATAAATGCGCCGTACTTCCTCTCGTAAAGAAACTCACCCCCAAGGCTGAGGAGGTTTACGAGATGCTGTCAAAGAAGTTTATGTGCGATTTTGACGAAACGGGTACTATCGGCAAGAGATACCGCCGTGAGGACGAGATCGGCACGCCTTTCTGCATTACGGTTGACTTTGACACTATCGAGAAGGACAACTGCGTGACAGTCCGTGACCGTGACACAATGGAACAGCAGAGAGTTGCCATTGACGAGCTTGTGGCTTTCCTTGAAGAAAAAACAACGATCTGATAGAGGAGAATTGATATTATTGAATAAATATAATATTGGATATTTTTTATCAATAATTCTTTTTGTTATTTTTCAAGTATTGTCAATTGTTTTTAAATTTAAGTCGTCAAATACATGGTGGGCATTTATATGGCTTACTGTAATAATAACAATTTCTTTTATTTCAACAATTTTTAATATAAAACGGAGCAAGGAAAAACGCACAAAATTTATTATTACTATTATTCCTTTATCAATAATGCTTATAGCAGCAATTGCAATAATAATCGGAGCAGTTATTGGAGTACCTGAGTGTCAATTACCATTGTATTGATGGTGAGGTTTGAAGAATTTTTATAAAATTAATCCCGTCAAGCCACGGTTTACCGCAGCTTTGACGGGATTTTGACGTTATCCGACGAGACCCGAGCGTTCGATTCCCTCCGTAAAGTATTTCTGCAAGCATACGTACAGGAGGAGTATAGGCGTTATGGACAGCAGACAGCCTGCTTCTTTCCAGACTATTTGTTCTCTCGAAGAAAGCTCGACCGTTACCGAGTTAAAGAGCCTTTGTTTGAGTTCCGTGTCGAGATTCTGAAGCATAAGCGCAATTGTTCGGGTATTGTTGAAGAATGATGCGCTGACATAGTAATCGTTCCAGTACCACACCACCGAGAACAGGAACACTGTAAGGAAAGCCGAGGCAGCGTTCGGTATCATGACTTGTATAAATGTCCTGAACGGTCCGCAGCCGTCGATGTATGCGGCGTCCTCGAGTTCTTTGGGAAGTCCTCTGAAAAACTGACGGAAAATCAGTATCATAAGTCCTGCGCGAATGCCGTTGCCCGTCATTGCAGGCAGATACATGGTAAGCATGTTGTCAATAAGATTTACAGAAAATTCGCCGATACCGAAGTGTCTGAACTGCGTGTAAAGCGGCAGGGAGATGACCTGCGGCGGTATAAGTATCATCATGATAACGATAGCGAACATGAGATTTTTTCCCTTGAATCTGAATCTTGCGAAACCGTATCCTGTTACGGCGCATGAAAGCACCTGCACGAAAGCGCACCCCACGTTGAGAATAAGGGTGGTTTTCAGAGTATTCCAAAAATCCATTGCATCGAGGGTCTCTTTCATTATTTCAAGGGTGAAATGTCGGGGAATCCACATGACCGTGGGGTCGGTCATATCGCTTCTGTCTCTGAAAGCGCAGCTTATCATGTAGAGAAGTGGGTACATAATAACGAAGCCCAGTCCGAAAAGTATTACGAAGCGGAAGAAGCGCCACACCATTTCCATAAGGGATCTTCGCCTGAGATAGGATTTTTCTTCATGGCTCATGTTTTCCATGCGTATACGCTTTGCATCTTTGGGGGTTATGCCGCTGCCGATCTCCTTATCGGACTTGACAACAGCGTCCGTTGTATCAGTCATTTGAGCCGCACCTCCTTAATCGACCTCATAGTAAATAAATTTATTTGCTATGAATGTAATAATGCCGATAGATGCAAGGATAATGCCGAAATATATCCACGCCATTGACGAAATTACGCCGAACTGCCAGTCGTCACGGAGAGCGAGGATACGCTTCATAACCGTATTTGTGGGGCTTGTAAATGAGTCTATGACCGTGAAAATAAGGTTTGCAAGGATAAACGGGCTGACGTTCGGGAAGGTTATCTTCCAGAAATATTCCCAAGCCGTTGCGCCCTCTATCTGAGCTGCTTCCTTTGCCGAGGGCGGAATGTTCTGCAAGGCGGCAAGGAAAAGGAGTATCTGAATGCCGCTTGCCCATACGATACCGAAGATGTTGTCGGATATGGTTGAGATCATTGTCCCCATATCGTCGCTGAGACCGTAAATTCCCAAGAATTGCAGCAGTTCGCCGACCATATCCGTTGAGAACATGGTGGAAAACTGAGCCGCGCCCGTGTTGCCCGTAGAACTCATATCGCCGTTGATAATAGCGTATACAGGACCTGTTGCAATGATAACGGGGAGGAAGAAAATTGCTCTTGCAAGCGTTCGTCCCTTGAATTTCTGATTGAGGATAACTGCGATAAACAGCGAGAAGATCACAACGAGGGGAGTTTTCCACAAGGTTTCAAACAGCATGTCGCAAAGGTGATCCGTATAGTTTGGGTCGGTGGTGAGAGCGTAGTCAAAGTTTTTCAGACCGACCCATTTCAGGGAGGTGCTGCCCGTGTTGATCGTGACCTCGCAGAAAGACCATATAAGGGATTTTATCAGCGGAATAAGGAAGAATATCAGCGTGCCGATCATCCAAAGTCCCAAGAATCCGTAGCCGTAAAGACCCTTTCTCTTTTCAAAGGAAAGCCGTGAACGCTTTGCGGAATTTTTTTCAGTCATCAGAATCTGATACCTCCTTTCTCGGCTTCGGCAAGGTCAATGACCCGACCGTTAAAATCTATGGTTCTCGCCGTAAAATCGACCTTCACGACCGACCCGTTGGAATAAGTCGTCGTTATATTGTTTCCGTCGTTTTCAACATCGTAGCCTGTTATAACGGCTTCGGCGACGTCCTTATATATCGGTTTGAGCAGCTTGTATTCAGCCGCCGCAGTTTCCGTCCAGTTTTCGTAGTTTGCGTAGAAATATACGTCAAATTCGGTGTCTTTAAGTTCGCTTGTTTCCTCGTAGAGCATATCGTAGCTTAGCAGACTTCCCGTAGCCGCCGCCATAAGGAGCAGCGTTTCGGAGTCGGCGTCCGCATTGACCGATGTGGTCGAGTACGGCACGATACCGTGCATGACCATTTGATAGAAAGGAATATCCTCGTTAAAAATATCAAATCTGCCGGAGGACATCGGCACATTGATGATATGGCTTACATATGGGAGGGCGTAGGCGTTGGCGGAATCGGCAAGAACGCCGTTTTCCAGACTGTCCGAAAGCTTTTTGAAGCTCTCCTCCGCAAGTTCCATAGCCTTAAAGCGTGAGATACTTTTTTTGCCGTAGTCGCCGTAAAGCGAGGTAGTCAGACTGCCGACCGATACGCCGTTCAGACCCGCATCGCCGTAGTTTTCGGCAATTTCGCCGCATATCTCGGTAAAACGGCTCGGCGAAAGCAAGGACATGTTTTTCTTGAAGCCGTCGGGAATGCCGTAAGCGCGGTCGTAGCTGACTATACGGGAGTACGAGCCTGAAACTCTGACGCTGGTATCGCTGAAAGAGCCGTAGCCGTTTCCCGAGTAGAAATCTCTGTTGTCGGAAACGGGGTAAAGCTCAAAGCAGTTTTCGCTTATATAGTCGGTAAGCTCGGAGAATCCGCTTTTTCCGCCGAGTTTTCCCGAGGGTTTGGCGGACGTGTCTATCTTGTTACAAATGCCGTCGTCCGTCCAGTTTTTGTAGGCGACTACAAGGTCGTCTGCGCCGCCGTCTTTGAGTTCCGAGAGTATCTCGACCGCTTCGTCATACGTGGTCGCAGTCTGCTTTATAGTCACGGGGACACCCAGTACAGGCTTTTTCTTCTGAGTTCCGCCGTAGAGCGAAACATACATTTGGGAGCTGTCTGCCGTAGTTTTTTTGGTAAGTCCCTCGTTTTCCATGAGGTAATTTCTGTATCGCTCCGCAACGTCAACGTAATCCGCATTTTCCTTGGCGATAGGGTAGTAAAGCAGTTCGATGTCGTCCGACTTTATGCCGCCGCTTTCAAAAACGGTGAACTTGTCGTTGTTTTTGCCTGACATGTAGAAGTTGTCGCTTTCCCTCAGCACAAAGGTGAAATTGCACATGTTGTAGCTGCTGTTGGATTGTCCCGACACATACGCCGAAATATAGGCGTTTGAATCACCCTTTGAAGCAACGACCAGCATAGCGTTGTCCTCCTTGACGATTCCGTACATGGGGAGGTATATCTGTTCTGTCACAGCTCCCTTGTTTGTGGGGACAGCGGTAATGTCTTTTCCGTAAACGCTTTGGGAGTAAGCGTTCGCATCGGTCGTTTTGTTGTTGTTGAAGCGGACGAGCGCGCCGCTGCCGTCGGGAATGATAAAATAGCCGTCCTCCGTATCGTCAGCCGCGCCGAAGCTTTTCATAAGAGTTATTTCGGTAACGATATTTTCGGGGGCAGTCTCTTTTATTTCGCTTACCCTGAGACTTGCCTTGACGTGATCTTCTTCGAGGGTATATTCAACGGGGAACTCAAATCCCTTTGCGTATTTGTAGGTGATTTTTACGCCGTTTTGAATGTCCTTGACCGAGAGCTTGCAGTCGTCCGAAGCCGAGCGCAGAGTGCTTACGGAGCGTTTGGAGGGAATGCCGTAGGTCACGATGTTGGAGGAACGAAGTTCGTCTGCAAGAAGCGGAGTTGCTATCCTGTCACGGGTCGCGCCGAGAGGGGACGACCACCAGATATAGCCTGTTTTCTTGTTTTCAATGCCGATATTTCCGAGGCGGTCGTCCACAAGGAGCTTGAAGCTGTCGTTTTCGGCGCATATCCTGTACGTTCCGATGACCTGCGTTCCGTCCTCGGAGAGCCATGCAAAACCGCTTTTATCGTCTGTGAGGAAAACCCTTTTTCCGTCCTCGCTGCCGCTTTCGGTATATGTGTAAATTATTTTCTTGTAGTCGGAATCCATGAGTTCAAGGGTCTTGCCGTCTGCCGAACTGAAAAGAAACGGGTTATCAACAGTCGAGACAACGTGCCTGATACGAATAGCCTTAGTAAGCTCCTTATCGGTATAAAGCAGATAGCGACCGCCGTCACTGACGTATATTTTCCCCTCATCGGAGCTGCTGTTGTCGTCAAAATTCGCAACGGGAGCTTTAATTTCGGGGTCAACGGCAACGAAGTCGCCCAGCTTTTTCAGGTCGTCTATTTTATCTTTAAGAGCCTCCTGTTTCTCGGTGTAGTCGGACTTTTTATCGGGTTTTCCGCCGTTTTTCTCCCATATTATGTCGTCAATATCTTTGTCCTTGAAGTATATGTCTGATCCATCTACAGTGCCTATTTTTTGCAGATATTTCGTAATGTCCGCATATTCCGCGCGTACTTTTTCTTCGGATTCCCTCAGCTTTGCCGTATTGGAGCTTTCTTCGGCGGAGGTATCGGCTGCTTTTTCGGGAGCATTTTCATTGTCGGCGAAGGAGCTTGCCGAAATGCTCAGCATTGACACGGCAAGAGAGCAAAGCAGGAATCGTTTTATCTTGTTTCCCATGATCCACACCTCCCGTTCATGTCCTTAACCGATAGGATATTTCGGTGAATATGGTCGAGAAGAAAATATACACCTGCTGTATCAGGGACAGCAGCAGAACGAGCAGAAACAGCATGATAAGCATTGCCGCAATGGTCAGTATTACGGCGAGAACGGTCTTTCCGAAAGAATACTGGTGTACCGATCTTATTGCCGAGAAAAGCAGTATGACGGTCCAACCTGTGCCGATCATTTGTATTGCCTGCATGAATACAACTTCGTCCCGAATAAGAAAGTGCGAAAGGAAAGTGTTCAGCAGCATTTGCGAAATGTACGGTACAAGCGCGTAGGCACTGTAAATGCAGATATTTCTCATCGTACCCTCGCCGTCAAGCAACGTGCATACCGCCCAGTTGCCGACCACCCATGCGCCGAAAAGCACGAAGCTCCGAATTATGTATGGAATTATATTTAATATTTTATCATAGGTCACATAAAACTGAAAGCCGAAAAGTCTGTCGGTGGCTATCAGCGCGAGGAACAGCAGAAATACTATGAAAAAGGCTATTTTCAGCGAACCTGATTTTTTCCAGCGCATGTCCTCAAAGCCCTCTACGGGGTGAGTAACGGCGTGTTTTACCCATTGTACGGGACTAAGCTCCATCATAAGCTATCCCTCCTTTCGCTTTCCTGCCGAACCTCGGCTGCGGCGTTTTTTCGATTTGCGGCTCGATACAAACAGTGCAATTGCAAGAATAATTACGGCTAAAACGATAAGCTCGAAGTTTTCTTTGATAAATTCCATTCGATAACCCTCGAACGCCTTGTTGTAAATGCCGCCTGCGTCCGCAAGCTTGGCGTACTTCATGGCTTCCTTGTATTCGCCCGAACGCAGTTTAGCCGCCGCAACGCCGAGATATGCGCGGCGGTAATTTCCGTCACGTTTCAGCACTTCCAGCCACGGTTCGAGAGCTTCTTCATAGTAGCCGCCGTTATGGAGCGCAGAGGCTTCGTGGACTATTTTGCCGAACTCAGTCTCTGCGAAAATCGTTACGGTGTCTTTTAAAGCGTCTGTCACGTACAGCTTATCGCCCCTCGATTCAAGGGCGGCAGCCTGCTTGAAGCCGCCTACCTGATTAGCTTTCGTGCCTGCGATAAACAGCAGATTGCAGTCCTCGTCATACTGGAAAATACGTCCCGTAGTGAGGTCGAGACAGTTTATATTGCCGTCCTCCGCAATGTCAATATCAACGATAGCAGGGGCAAGGAGCTTATTCTGCGAGGTGTCGTACACGGGCGTATAGTCCCCGAAAGCAAGTTCCATTTTGGCGAAAATGTTTTTTCCTGCTGCGTTGAGCTTCTTAACGGTGTCGGTAGTCTGAGTTGACGAGGAAGTGCAGGTGAAAATAAAATCGCCGTCAATATCAAAGCTTGTGATGCCTGTGGGGACGTTTCTGACACGCCTTGCACGTTTTTTTTCCGACATAAAGAGATTTGAGAAGTAATCGCCGATTATCTCGGCTGTAGGCTGAACTCGGTTCGCTCCGTAGAATCCCGTAAATTCGCCGTCTGAATTAAACATTGCCGCGCCTGTTGTGATATTGTTGAGAACTACGTACACGTTCCCTGCCTTATCAGCGATGACGCGCTGAGGGAGAAACGTCCGCTTGCTGTCGTAGACCTCAGAGGAGGGCTTTGTTATTTCGTTTACCACATTTCCGTCAAGGTCGCTTACGAGAACACGGGAATTTTCGTTGTCGGCGATATACATAAGCTGATTTTCCGCCGAAATATAGACTCCCATCGGCTTTTTCAGAGCAGTTTCCGAGCCGTCGGGCATTTTAAAGCCGTCATAGACCCTCACAACTTCGTTAAACTCGCCGTTTACGGCAATAATGCGGTTATTTCCCGTATCGACTATATAGAAATTGTCGTCAAAGGCATAGAAAATATCCGACGGGGTATCCATTGCGCCTATCCCCAGATCGTAGCCCGAAACGGCGCGTTCCGCAATGTAGCCTGCCTGAGAGGGGATAGCGTCGCCCCAGCGGTCGTAGTTGTAAACGTCATATGGTTCGGCTGCGGAAACGGCAAAAGCCGTTAAACTGCCGCACAGCAGCACAGCCGAAACAGCGGAGAACGCAAGTTTTATAAGATTCCTTTTCATTGCCGCCCCCCCTTAATCCTTGATACCCGAGTGAGCCATAGTCTCGATGACCTGTCTCTGAGCGAGCATGAATACGACTATCGGGGGAACGAGCATGAATACAGCCGCCGCCATAGCAACGCCTGCTCGTGCAAGTCCCGAAGCCGCCGCCTGAGTAACAACGGTCGGAAGCATTTTGTACTGCTCCTGAAATACCATAGTACCCGACTGGATATTCCATGCAGACTGAAATGCGAAAATAATAAGTGTCATAAGGGCAGGCTTCTGATTGGGCATGACTATCTGCCAGCAGATGCGGAAAAGTCCTGCGCCGTCCACCTTAGCCGCTTCTATCATGGAATCGGGAATCTGACTTATAGATTGTCTCATGAGGAAAAGACCCATAGGAGAGGCTACGGAGGGAAGGATCAGCGCAAGGGGGTTGTCTATAAGTCCCAGCTTCGACATTACCATGTACTGCATTATGTAAATGACGTTGCTCTGATAAAGCAGGGAAACAACGATAACGCTGTTGATAAGCTTTCCGCCGGGGAATCTGCATTTTGCAAGCACGAACGCCGCCATTGAAGCGAAAACGCATTGCAGCGCTGTTACCGAAACCGTGACGGCAACGGAGTTGAACACGTATCTTGAAAACGGCACACGGTTACTTTTGAGCGCGTCGAACATATCGCCGAAGTTGGAGAGGGTAGGGCGCATTGCATAGAGCTTAGGAGGAAAAATAAACAGTTCCTCGACAGGCTTCACGGACATTACAACAGTAAGATATATGGGCAGGAGCATGAAGATACCTGCGATAAGGAGAAATACAAAGATAGCGACAGTTCCGCCTGTTTTTCTGCCTGCCTGTCTGTTTGAAGCCTTTAGCTCCGAGGTATTTACTTCAGCCATTATTCCGCCTCCTTAGTCAGTAAAATCAATTTTTAAAGTTTTTACGGGAAACTTACGCAGGGGGACTCTGTCCCCCTGACCCCCTGCCAAAGGGGTGACCCCTTTGGAATCTCTGTTGTCGTGAATTGGGCTGTGAAAATCCCCAAATCAGCACGATGCTGTTAGTTTCCATGATTTTCACAGTCCAATTCACGAGAATGGACACCAAGAGTTACATCTTTAACAGAAAATAAAGGATAACAAAATCCTCTGTATAAATTTACTGTAAACCTTAAAATTGATTTTCGTGCTTTTTAGTCCGTATATTTGCCGAGAACTTTGCTTATCAGCCTGCTGCACAGGAACATTACAACGAAAAGAACCATACATATTGCCGAAGCGTAGCCCATTTCGTAGCGGACCCAGCCGTAGTCATAGGCGTGGGTCATTATGGTATGCGCCTTGTAGTCGGTACTTGGAAAGCCGACTAAATTCTGCGCGACCGTTCCTGCTGTAAAGGAGCTTACTATCTGCATAACTGCGGCGAACATGAGCTGCGGTCTCATAGAGGGGATAACGATGTAGATAAGCTCCTGCCAGCGAGTTCTAATGCCCTCGATAGCTCCTGCCTCGTACATGGAGCGGTCGATGTTCTGAAAGCCTGCACGGAGCGCAAGAAAGCCTGCTCCGAGGGAGATCCAAAGCTGAACGACGATACATACGCCCAAGATATATTTTCCGTCGGTGAGCCATTGAACGGGAGCGTTGATAAGTCCCAGATTAAAAAGGAAAGAGTTTACATAACCGTTCATATCGCCGCTGAAAATTATCTGCCATACCGTGTAAACGTTCGCCATAGAGGGGGCGTAAAATATCAGGGTAAAGATAGTTTTAAGCTTCGGGTGAAGCTCGTTTATGAGCCATGCAAGCAGGAAACACAGCACATAGCTGACAGGACCTGTAAAAAGAGCGAAAACTATCGTAACTCTTATGGATTCTATAAATATCTTATCCGAAAGGAAAAGGGTTGTATAATTTGAAAGTCCCACAAATTTCGGAGTTTGCGCCATGTTGAAGTCCGTGAATCCCATAGGCAGGGACATTACAACGGGAATCACCGTAAAAACGATAAAAAATATCATGAAAGGAGCGAGCATGGCATAACACGCCTTGTTCTTTTTTACGGAACGCCACAGCATGGCTCGTTCCTCTTTTTTAGTACGCTTGCCGATGTCCTCGTCTGCGATACGAGCCATATTATCCCTCCTCATTTTCGGTATCGAGACCGAGGTCTTTACGCTTTCTCGCAATTTCGTCGTTTATGTCACGGTTGTACCATATCAGAGTATCGCGAGGGTTTTGAAGCTCGTTTACCGTTTCTCTGAAAGCGTTCATGATATTTCTTGTGACTGCGTAGGAGGACGGAATTACGGGTATTTCCGCAAGCTCCTCCTGCTGATCGTACAGACGTTCAAGCTCGTCGGCAGACCATGAAAGACGGGACAACGCTTCAACGTTTGCCGTGTCGAATCGTCCCATAGTTCCGAGAAGTCCCTCTGTTTGTGCGCCGTATTCTGCCTGAGTTTCGGTTTCCGTGAACCATTTGATAAACTTCCACGCATTTTCCTTGTTTTTGACCTGCTTGAAGATGACCGCTCCTGCGCCTGTAGAATTTGCGGCGTGGGAGATAGTACCGTCCGCCCTTTCAGTTCCGGGGACTTGACAGAAGTTCCACAGACCCTTTATCTCGGGGGACGCTGCGGTAAGCTGATTGTAAAACGTATAATTTGCGATAACTATAGGATATTCGCCCGTTCTGAAACGGCTGAACGCGTCATAAGTCTGAGAGAAGCTGTATTTTGTGTAGAAGTCCGTCCATTCCTCGAAAGACTGTACGGCTTCTATAGAATCAAAGGTCGAAGCCGAAAGATCGTCGTTGTAGTAGTTTTTGCCTTTCTGGAGCAGGAGCATGGCAAAGGTGTGACCTGCCTCCGTAGACGGAGCGATGTTTGCAGGCGGCAGGATAAGTCCCACGGACATGTAGTTTCGCTGCAATGCAGGCAGCATGTCTATAAGGTCGTCCCACGTTTCGGGAGGGGACGTGAACCCCAGTTCCGAAAGAACGTCAGTGCGGTAGAACATCATGGGGAACGTCTGACTTACGGGCAGACCGTATGTGCCGCCGTTGTACTCATAGGGAGTCATCGCAGTCTCACGGAAACGGGACGTTACTTCGCCAAAATCGGGGTGTTGGGAAATATCGACAAGCAGATCGCGCGCTGCAAGGTTCACGGGAAATTCTCCGCCGAGGAAAAGAGCAACATCAGGACCTTTTCCTGCTAAAGTAGCCTCAACAACGCCGCCTGTAACAAGATTTACGGAAATGGGGATATTGTATTCCTGCATGAAGTCGTTTTCGGTCATTTCTTTGACGACCTGCGCCTGATCTCGTCCGAGGGCGACCCATACGTCTATCGACTCCTCTCCGCTTACGTCCGAGAGGGTGGTGTAATCCTCGAAGAAAGAGCCGAAAAAGCTCTTTAAGCTGAAGCTTATGGAGCTGCCGAGCTTTTCCTTGCAGTCCGCAAATTTCATGTCGGCAGAAGCAAGCTCAATGTAGTCAAGCTCTAAGGGCTGATCTCTGTAATCGCGCATCCATGCGGAAACAGAGGCGATGTTGTTCTTTATCTGCGAGAGATACGACGGTATTTTCAGCGGCTTTTTAACGCATTTGTCAAGAATGACCGCCATAGTTTCAAGAGCAGCCGCCTCCGAGCCTGCCGTGCCTGACAAGCCCTCTATTTCGTCCTGAATAGCGGTAAGCTCGTTTGAAATGCGGTCGAACTCCTCAACAAGGTCTGGTATTTTTTCGTGTACGTAGTAATCGGTGTATTTGTCGGGGGACGGACCTGTTATCATAAGTATTTTGCGGTAGTACGTGTTAAGGTCGTTAATGACATCGTTCAGCCTGCGGAGGGAGTTCCCTATCTCGCCGGGGACGCATTCCATAGTTATCGTATATTCCTTTCCGCCCTCGAGGTAGACATAAATATCCTCGCCGTCCGCAGTCTGCGGCGTAACAACGTTCCAGTCGTTATCGTAGAAAAAGCGTACCTGATCAAGCTCCTTGCAGGGAACTTCGCCGTCAATATAGATACGTCTGTTTGAATAGAATCCTCTCATTTGATTCTGACGTGACTTGATACCAAGTCTGAACCAGCCGCCCTCGCCGACTTCCTCAGCCGAAATCGTCCATGCGGCAGATTGGAGGGCTTTTTTCCAGTTTCCGCTGCCCAAGGTGTTGTAGACTACCTTTACGGGGTCGGAGGGCGAAGTCAGATAGCTTGAATTGTCGGAGGCAGGGCAGAGTGTCGAATCGGACTTGTAGTCTGCCGCTTCCCCCTCGATACGGATAAGCCTTGAAGCCGTATTTTCAACGGAAACGGGAGCGTTTACGGCATTTTTATATTCGCTGTAAGAGGGCAGCTCCTTTGGATTGAAGAATTTCAGATACTCTATGGCAAATTCGGCACGCTCGGAGGAAAAGCTTATTTCATGAGTTCCCTTTTCAAGGTAGAAGAACAGGGGGTCGCCGAAAAGACCGTCAACATCTCCGACAACGGTCTCCAGCCACATGCCCTTTTGCACCTGAGAGGGGCGAACCTGATTTCCCCGTGAATCGGTATAAATATCGTTCTCGTTGACCCATACCCGATTGAGAGTTATGCGTGAAGCCGTATCGTAAGGCGTGAGACCGTCTATTTTCATTGACAGCTCGATGTGACTGCTGTTTGATTCAATGGGGAAATAGCTCATGCCAAGGCAGTATATACCTGTTTCGGGGACGTTTATCTCATAAGCGAGGTCGCCGCCGCTGCTCTCCCAGATAAGGACGTTTTCTCGGATAATGCCGTCTGCGCCGTAGCTGCCTGTGGAAAATTCGCCGTTTTCCGCAAGGACATGCTCTGCGCCGCCGATAAGTATTTCCGTATCGGGACGGTTTTCTGAGACATATTTATCGTAGTATTCGCTGTAGGTGGGGATTCCCGTGTCTATAGGTTCTATAAAGTAGTAATCGGAGCTGTTGAGAGCCGTGTCGCTGTCCTCGGCATAAGCGGAATAAGCCGTCAGGCAGGATAAGGCTGTCAGGCTTGTAAGAATTACCGATGCTGCACGGCTGAAAAATTCTTTGATTTTCAATAAATTCCCACCTCCCTCACAGAAAAAAGTCGGTTAAACTGCATAATTCTTTACTAACAATTATAACAAATTTCCTGCTGATTGTCAAGACCGTTGTAATAAGGAATCTAACATTGGGATTCCAAAGGGACGGTGTCCCTTTGGCGGAGTCCAGAGGCAGCGCCTCTGGTGGGGTGCGGGGCAAAGCCCCGTAAAGCGTTTAAGCGCTCCGCAAAGGGTGAATCCCAAATCGGTTCAGTGAACCGATTTGGGAGAGGGAACGCCCTGCAAGAGAGGGCGTTCCCTTATTAAGAACACGGTACATAATGTTTTTATAAAGGAAATAAAATCACAAAAACTGTACTAAATATATAACAGAAGTGTTTCAAAAAGGTGAATTTCCGCTGTTTTGCACAAACCGTGAATTTTAAAAATAATAAAGTTTGTTTATTAAGTATCTTGAAATTAAGCCGAAAATCTTGTATTATAATATTAACAGCAGACGCCGTATCACCCTCTACAGGCGTTTGCGCAAAATAAAGAAACGAGGTTTTCTCAATGAAAAAATTGATCTCATGCCTGCTCCTCTCAGCGATGATATGCGGCTGTTTAACGTCCTGCGGCGATTCCGACAAGTCGTCGTCAAGCTCGGAAAGTTCTTCCGAAGCTTCTGATCCCGAGAGCAGCGTTCCCGTTGCCGCAAACGCAAACGACGTTGAATTTGAGGATTCCATTGCGGCTAAGTCGGGCGAAGCCTACCTTGCTATCGTTGACGGACAGTGGTGGATACAATACTGGGGCAAGAACGACGATCCGAATACGTCAATGCTCTCTTATGACGCAGGCGTTGTTCCGATCACAGGCAACGGCGATTATACCGTAAGCGTAACCGCAGATACAAACGGTTTCCGTTTCGATACGACAGGCGATGCGAACGATACCTCCTGTATTCCGGGCGGTCTTTCGTTTATGGCGGTAATGATACCCGACGGCGAGACTATGTTCCCCGGAGCTGTTATCACGGTCAACGAGATCAGAGTTGACGGCAAGGCTGTTGAGATGACCTCGAAGCCCTATACGTCCTCCGACGACGGAAAGGAGACCCGCGCAAATATCCTCAATACATGGGTAAACGAGCCGTCCGCCGACGGACGTTCCGCAGAGGGCGCGCTTTACGATGCTGACGGCAACGCTCTTGATATTTGTAAAAACTACTCTCCGCAGGTAGTTTCTCCCGACGATTTTTCCGCATGGACGACCGTTGAGGTGGACTTCACGATCAGCGGAATTGCAGAATGATATTTTAAAAGCACCGCCTACAACTTTAGTGGGGGACGCTGGCTAACCGCCCCGTACCCTCTGTCACTTCGTGACATCTCCCTACACTGTAGGGAGTCACCCCACACCCCCTGCCAAAGGGGTGACCCCTTTGGAATCTCTGTTGTCG
>JAGAQC010000035.1 GCA_017622925.1 Ruminococcus sp. | reverse complement strand
TTAGCCTATTACGTTGTTTTTTGGAGTTTTGGCACCTTTTGGCACTTTTTGGCACTCGCATAGGGTGCCAAAACAAATGCCTATATATAGCCAAAAAACAGGCGTAAAAGGAGTTTTGGCACTTTTGGCACCCTGTTTCAGGAACTGAAAAAAACACTCATAAAAGCTTTTAGCCTATATCCATTTTGTCAATTTTGTCACATGTCACACGGGGTAAGATTTGAAAAACGTTTGTATAAATTTATATATCTTTTAACTAAATCCCCTTATTATAGAGATTTCAATTTCTCTGCATAGAATGTCGTAAAAAAGCCGATATATAGCCACCAAAAGCAGGTTTAAAAGTATCTTTGTCACTTTTGGTACTAAGCGTATAGTAAGTTGTTTTGAATAATAGTTAATATATTTATCCGAATGCTGCCGCTTTTTTAAGGAATCACTGATTTAATCGGTTTTAGAAAATACATATGACGTATTTACGTTATTATTTATATGTAGTTTCGCTCAAAATGATATTTAATCAGCGTTTCCTTAAATTCCCGACTTTTGGATTTAAGGGTAAAAAGGTAGAAAAATCCCAAATCTTTTAATTAAATGTGAGACTACTATCACATTATAAGCTAACGGCTTTTTTGCTGAACAACGCTCATTTATAGGAACGGGCGACCCGAAATGAAGTCGTAAAGCTGCATATCAAAATTTATTTTTCAGTTCTTGAAACAGGGTGCCAAAAGTGCCAAAACTCCTTTTACGCCTGTTTTTTGGCTATATATAGGCATTTGTTTTGGCACCCTATGCAAGTGCCAAAAGTGACAAAATGTGTCAACATGAAAACTTGACACACACAAATTTTTCCGCGACTGTTGCATTTTTGAAGCTTTTATGATATAAGCAGCGTGGCAGCATTTCCCTGCGTATTGTGGCTACGGGGACGCATATCCCGTTCATAAGAATACGGTCGGCAATGGGTGCAGCGACACGCTGCCGCAAGCTCACTAATATTTTTAAACTCAAATTTTCTTCCGCGCCTGTTGCAATTTCCACCATAATATGATATAATAATTACATATCTAATGTTCCGAACGAGTTGAAAAGGGGTGTTATATTGAAGCTGACAGACTGTCATACACATACGCAGTATTCCATGGATTCCGAAGCGGATATAGTCGGCATGATAGAGAGGGCGAGGGAGCTTGGGTTGGCTGCCTACGCCGTTACCGACCATTGCGAGTGCAATTGCTGGTATCCAAAGGAGCATTACGAGAATACGGAGCTTTTTGATTATTTCAATTACAAGGACGACTTTGAAGCGTCCCTTACGGCGGTAACGGAGCTTAAAGAAAAATACGGCGACTTTGAGCTGCTTTGCGGAACTGAGCTGGGTCAGCCTATGGAAGCTCCCGACATAGCCGAAAAGGTGGTCGGCGACAAGCGGCTGGACTTTGTAATAGCGTCGCTGCATCAGATAAGGGGCGAAAGGGATTTCTACTACATAAACTATTATCATATGACCTCCGAAGAAATAAACAAGCTTATCGAGGGCTATTTTACGGAGATATACGAGATGTGCAAGTGGGGGAAATTCGACGTTCTGGGACACCTGACCTACTGTCTGAGATATATGAAGATACGCAACAGCATAACTCCGAGCCTGAAACCCTTTGACGAGATAATAGCCGAAAGCCTGAGGGAGCTTATCCGCAAAGGGAAAGGCATAGAGATAAATACATCGGGGATACGTCAGGGCTTTGGAGCGACATTTCCCTCGCTGAAATACGTAAAGCTTTTCCGTGAGCTTGGGGGAAAAATAATAACGGTCGGCTCGGACGCACACAAGATAAGAGATGTGGGGGCGAATATTTCCGACGGAGTGGAGCTTGCCAAAGCCGCAGGATTTACGGAGATATGCTATTTCAAGCAGAGAGAGCCGTACTTTATTAAGATAGATTAAGCCTTTAGCTTTTAGCCTTTAGCCTTTAGCTTATGGTGTCCGCTATTTTTAAATAATGTGAGCGAAGCGAACACCTTAGCTAACGGCTAACGGCTAACAGCTTTACTATACAACGCTCATTTATAATATAATATGAAAGGATATGATAAAATGAAAAACGAGATAATCGGAATTTTACAGCAGAACGCCCGTATTTCCAACACGGCAATGGGTGAAATGCTCGGTATCTCCCCCGAAGAAGCGGCTGCGGAGATACGCAAGCTCGAAGAAGCGGGAGTTATCAGGGGCTACAGCGTAATACTGAACGACGAAAAATTTGACAGCTCCACAGTATATGCCACGATACAGCTTAAAGTTACGCCACAGCGTGACTGCGGCTTTGACGACATTGCGAAAACTATCATGATGTACGACGAGGTGGAGAGCGTGAGCCTTATGTCGTCTGGCGCATACGACCTGTCCGTGGAGGTCAAGGGCAGAACTCTTAAAGACGTAGCGTTTTTTGTTTCCGAAAGACTTGCGACCATTGACGGAGTGCTGTCCACGTCCACCCATTTTCTGCTCAAAAAGTACAAGGAAAAGGGCATCTTCATTGACGACGACGACACCGACGAAAGGGGACTGGGTTAAAAGTGATAGATTACGATAAGGTTCTTTCAAATAAAATAAAGAACATCAAGCCCTCGGGAATACGTAAATTCTTTGATATTGCGGCAACTATGGAGGGCGTTATCTCTCTCGGAGTGGGCGAACCCGATTTCTCCACGCCGTGGGTGATACGAAAGGCGGCTATACAGGTTTTGGAGCGCAGGCACATCGTCTACGGACCCAATCTCGGCATAGCGCCTCTGAGGGAGACTATTTCCAAGCATATCGAGAAAAAACACGGCGTAAAATATGACCCCTCCTGCGAACTTATCGTCACCGTGGGCGGTTCGGAGGCTATCGACCTTGCAGTGCGCGGCATGATAGACACGGGGGACGAGGTTCTTATCGTTGAGCCGTGCTTTGTCTGCTATGCGCCGCTTGTGGAGCTTATGGGCGGAGTTGCCGTACCTGTGCCGACGCGGATAGAGAACAATTTCAAGCTTACGGTGGACGACCTCAGAGACAAGGTCACGGAGCGCACAAAGCTGCTTATCCTGCCTTTCCCGAACAATCCCACGGGAGCTATCATGACCAAGGAGGACTTAGAGCCTATCGCCGAATTTCTCCGCAATACAAACATCATGGTGCTGTCCGACGAGATATACTCGGAGCTTACATACGGCAGGCGGCATTTTTCGATAATCGAGCTGCCCGACATGGCGGAACGGACTATCTACGTCAACGGCTTTTCAAAGGCATACGCCATGACAGGCTGGAGACTGGGCTACGTGGCAGCTCCCGAGCCGATAATACATCAGATATTCAAGATACACCAGTACGGCATAATGTGCAGTCCCTATATAAGCCAAAATGCGGCTATCGAGGCTCTTAATTCCTGCGATGCCGAGGTAGCCAAAATGGTTGACGAATACAATATCCGCCGCCGCTATCTTGTAAGCGAATTTAACAGGCTCGGGCTGTCGTGCTTCAATCCCGAGGGGGCGTTTTACGTGTTCCCCTGTATCAAGAGTACGGGACTGACAAGCGAGGAATTTTGCGAAAGACTGCTGTTTGAGGAGAAAGTCGCCGCTGTTCCGGGAAGCGCGTTCGGAGATTCGGGCGAGGGCTATATCCGCATATCCTACGCATATTCGCTTAAACATCTTATGGAGGCAATGAGCCGTATAGAAGATTTCCTGAAACGATTGGAGGCTGAGAAAAATGAGGGTCAAAGCGGCGGCAAAGATCAACCTTGCCCTTGACGTTACGGGAAAACTCCCGAACGGCTACCACGAAATTGAAAGCGTTTTTCAGACTGTGGCAATTTTTGATGATGTCACGGTCGAGCTTATCGAAAAGGGCATCGAGCTGACCTGCGAAATTCCCGAAAGCTTTGATTCAGCCGACCCTATCCCCTGCGATGAACGAAATATAGCCTATAAAGCCGCAAAGATGTTCCTTGAAGAAAGCGGACTTAACTTGGGCTGCCGTATACATATTGAAAAACAAATACCGTCACAGGCAGGCATGGGCGGCGGAAGTACCGATGCGGCGGCTGTGCTGCACTGTCTTTCAAAGCTTACGAGGAAAACCTTTTCAGCTCCCGAAAGGCTCGGAGCTGACGTGCCGTTTTTTCTTACGGGGGGAACGGCTTACGTCACGGGAATAGGCGAAAAAGTCAGGAAAATTGCCGACTGTGAGGGAAAAATACTCGTTATCGCAAAGGGAAAAGAGGGCGTATCAACTGCAAAAGCTTATGCAGAAATAGACGCTTTGGAAGCTCCTGCTCCCGTCCGCGTGAAAGAACTGGTAAAAGCGATAGAAAACGGCAGAAATATAGCTAAATATATCGGGAATATCTTTGAGGAGGCGGTAAAGCTTTCGGAGGTTGACGATATAAAGAAAAAAATGATTTCATCGGGAGCAAAAGCGGCGTGCATGACAGGCAGCGGCTCGGCTGTTTTCGGACTTTTCAAAGATATAATACCCGCATTAAAATGCCAAGAACGACTTGAGGCGGACGGATATTTTGCCTTAGTAACCGATACTGTCCCATTTACGTTTATAGGGATGAGATAACAATTTGAAGGAGCATTTCGATGCTCCTTTTTATTTTAGCCTTTAGCCTTTAGCGCGGCGAGCCGCCGCAGGCATTGCCGACCGTATTCTTATGTAAGGGATATGCGTCCCCGTAGCAGCAATTCTCAGGAAACGGGACGTCGAGGGCGCCGTCCCCTACAATTTGTATTAATGTTCGCCTACGTTTTCTTTACACATACAATTTTTCCGCGACTGTTGCAATTTTTCGACCAATATGATATAATAAAAAAATGGAGTGCTATAAAATTCAGCTCCCACAGGAAAGGATATGATATAATGCCGAGCAAGTATGATAAGCTGAACAAAGTGCATGAGCTGAAAAATAAGCTGTCCGAGCTTCGACCGCTGAATCAGGGCGAGCTTAAAAGACTTCGTGAAGAATTTGTCATAAACAATACCTATCACTCCAATGCGATAGAGGGCAGCACTCTTACTCTCAGGGAAACGGCACTCATTTTACAAGAGGGCGTTACGATAGCTGAAAAGCCCATAAAAGAGCATTTAGAAGCAATAGGACATAAGGACGCATTCGATTACGTTATGGAGCTTACAGACAGCAAAACGGCTCTCTCGGAACGTGTTATCAAAGATATCCACTCGCTTGTCTTAATGGCAGACCGTGAGAACAAAGGCATATACCGCCGTGTGCCTGTTATGATAATGGGAAGTGAACATACGCCGCCGCAGCCCTTTCTTATTCCTGAGCTTATGGCGGAGCTTGTGCTTGACTACAATGAGAAATACGGCGCTGCCGACATAATAGAACTCGCTTCCGAACTGCATTTGAGGTTTGAAAGCATTCACCCTTTCATTGACGGTAACGGCAGAACAGGCAGACTTCTCCTTAACTTTGAGCTTATGAAGTGCGGACTGCTGCCCGTTAATATCAAATTTACCGATCGTGTGAAGTATTATGACAGCTTTGACGACTACCGCCGAAACAACAGCGTCGAGGCTCTTGCTTCACTGGTCGCTGATTATGAAATTCAGGAACTCCAAAAATACATCTCGATAATTGAAAACGAATAAATACATCAGGAGCGGACACGGCAGATTACAGCGTAAATAAAATTTGAAGGAGCATTTCGGTGCTCCTTTTTGTTTTAAAATAAAATTTTTGAAAACCCCTTGACAAATTGTATATACAAGTGTATAATGTGTATATAAGATATATACAATTTAATTTTATCACAGGAGTGCGCACCTATGGATATAATTATCAGCAATTCTTCGGGAGAGCCTATCTATAATCAGATAAGCTCCCAGATAAAAACGATGATCCTTGACGGCAGATTAAAGGAGGGGGACGCCCTTCCCTCAATGAGAAGCCTTGCCCAACAGCTCAGGATCAGCGTAATAACGACAAAAAGAGCCTATGAGGAACTGGAGCGTGACGGCTTCATAGAATCCTACACAGGCAAGGGAAGCTTTGTGAAAGCTCAGAACACCGAGCTTTTCCGAGAGGAGCAGCTCCGTCTTATAGAGGAAATGCTTTCCAACGTATGCGATAAGGCGAAGCTGTGCGGAATAGAGCTTGACGAGCTTCGGGAAATTTTAGAAATAGTGTATGGAGGTCAGTAATGAACGATACCTTTGAAAACGCCATAGAGATAAAGGGCGTTACAAAAAAATACGACGGCTTCACGCTGAAAGACATCAGCTTTAACGTACCGAACGGCAGCATTATGGGCTTTATCGGGCAGAACGGAGCAGGAAAAACCACAACGATAAGAAGTCTGCTGAATCTTATCAAAATAGACGAGGGCGAAATAAAGCTGCTCGGACTTGACCATATCAAAGCGGAACGGGAAATAAAGGAACGTATCGCCGTTGTGTTTGACGAACTGCCGTTCCATGATATTTTCAACGCCAATCAGATGTCGAGGATATTCAGCGGAATTTACAAGAACTGGGACAATGAAACGTATACAAATTATCTCGACCGTTTTCAGCTCCCGAGGAAAAAGAAGATAGGGCAGTTTTCAAAGGGTATGAAAATGAAGCTGCAAATCGCCTGCGCCCTGTCGCATAATGCGGAGCTGCTTGTTATGGACGAGGCTACCACGGGACTTGACCCTGTTGTAAGAAACGAAATACTCGACATTTTCCTTGAATATTTGCAGGACGAGGGACACAGTATCCTCATGAGCAGCCACATAACAGGCGACCTCGAAAAAATAGCCGACAGCATAACTTTTATAGACAGAGGACAGATACTTCTGAGCGGCTATAAGGACGATATTTTGGAAAGCCACGGCATTTTGAAGTGCAGCAAAAGCGATTACAAGGACATTGACCCTGCGGACTTTGTAAGCGCGCGTCTTAACGATTACGGAGCGGAGGTGATGATCTCGGATAAAGCAGCGATAAGCCGTAAGTATTCGGGACTTATCATCGACCACGCCGCCCTTGACGAGATAATGGTCTATTATGTCAACAGAAGCAAAAAGGAGTGGCGGTGAGCGGCTATGAAAAAAATCGGCGCATTGGTTTACAGGGAGCTTTTGCTCGCAAAAAGGTTTTATATTACGGATATTCTTATCGTCTTTGGCGTTTCGGCTTTCGGATACCTCATTCTTATGAGCATGGAATTCGGCAACATTGCGAAAATATTTGAAGAAATGGGCGGAGAAATGGCTGATATAACGAAAAATTCCGTATACTATATTTTCAATTATCTTACGGCGGCATTGTGGTGTTTGCTCCTCAACGAAAACGGAACGTCCTCAGCGGATATAAAAACCAAATGGCGGATGTACGGATTTACCATGCCTGTAACGGACAAAGAAAACGCTCTCGTAAAACTTATCATTAACGTATCAGGGGTTATCCTGTGCTTTTCGGGGGCAGTTGCAAACGGTCTTATAATTTCGGCAATATCGGGAATAGATTTTGACTTTGTAAAAAGTGCAAAAGCGTACCTTTTAATAATAGCGTTATCAATGCTTTTCTGCTTTTTCGGCTCTGCCGCACTTTCGTGGGCAAGAACAGAAAAGGAAGCAGGTCTTAGCAACGTTGTACAGATATTCACAATTATCATTATGGGAAATGCAGGCTTCTTTTTATTTAAAGGCAGCGAGGAATTTTCGCCTTATATTTCTGCGCTTATCAGCGAAGATTCAAATATATTTGCCTTGAAAAACTTAGCCGCAAAAATTCTTGAACGCTTCGGCGCATTTGCCCTGCCGTGCATAATTCTGCTTACTGTTGTCAGCTATTTTGTTAATTTACGCTTGATGAAAAGGAGGTATAAATAAATGAACGGCTTATTATATAAGGACTTCCGACAGAACAGAATAGCAGTTCTGTTCGCCGTGATACTGCCGATGTTTTTCTTGCTTTTCCCTGCATTTATGCCGTCCGCCGACGATTCCGCCTATTCTCTCAAAGCGGCGTTCACAGAGTATTCGGAATCGGGAATACTGTTAAAAGCGTTATTTCTCCTCATCGGCTTTTTGATATTCGATATGCTGACGCTCTCGTTTTTAACGGCGGACGAAGTAAAAAAATGGGCGTATTTTTCGGCTTCAACTCCAAAGGGCATAAAAGGACAGGTATTTACAAAATATGCCTCAATATTCATTACAACAGGGCTGAATCTGATATTGCTGTCGATAACAAGCGTTCTGCTGAATAAGGCTATCGAAAGCGTCACGGGTCTTGAAGCTCAGAGCATAATAAAAATGCTTGCATATTTCTCTTGCGCGGAGATAATTCTTAAAGCCATCGACCTGCCGTTTTGCATACGTTTCGGCTCAAAAAAAGGCTCTGCTATAAAGACGGCAATGTTTATGGGAGCTTTTGTAATACTCATGATCTGTTTGCTTTTTGCTCCCATACCTTTGGACAACGACGAGCTTTTTGATAATATGTTTGAATTTTTATCGAATCTGTTCAGCGGAAAATATTCAGATCAGCTTAAACTCTTAAAATCTGTTTTTCCTGCCGCCGCAATAGTAGGCTACGTACTCTCGTTTATTATTTCCTGCAAGCTTTACTTGAAAGGCGTAGAATCATACGACAAATAAGAGCATGTTCGGTATTTCAGAACATCAGCTCTTGTCAACCAATTTTAAAATAATGGTTGACAAGAGCTTTTTTGTATGATATAATAGGAGGTGAAAGAGGTGAATTTTCATGAAACTTAAAAATCTTGTTTTAATTTCAATCTTTGCGGCATTGACGGCAGTCGGAGCTTTTATAAAAATACCGACGCCCATTTGTCCCATTACTCTGCAAATACTTTTTACGACATTGGCAGGCGTACTTTTAGGCGGACGAAACGGAGCTGCAAGCGTAGCCGTCTACGTTCTTCTGGGACTTTTGGGAGTTCCCGTATTTACGGGCGGCGGCGGATTACATTACGTGCTTCAGCCGACGTTCGGTTTCCTATTGGGATTTATTATCGGGACTTACGTTACGGGGCGGATATGTCACGGCGGAAAGCCTACTCTAAAGCGGCTGATAATCGGCTGTCTTACGGGAATGCTGCCTGTTTTCGCCCTCGGAACGGTCTACAACTGCATAATAACCTGCCTGTACATGAACGCGGAGGCAAGCGCAGTAACCGTAATTTACCATTGTCTCATGCCGTTCCCCGGAGATGTTGTACTGTGCGTATTTACCGCAATATTGGGAAAAAGGCTTATGCCTGTTTTGGAAAGGATGAATGTTTATGAACATACCGAAGCTTGCCGATGAAATTATTTGCGGCAGACGGCTTACAAGGGACGACAACGTTTCATCTCTGCTTACAGCCGACCTGACCGAGCTTACACAAGGCGCAGACAGAATAAGGGAGCAGCTCCACGGAGACTGTGCCGAGCTTTGCAGCATAATCAACGGAAGAAGCGGAAAATGCTCCGAGGACTGCAAATTCTGCGCGCAGTCCGCCTGTCACGGAACTGACGTTGACGTTTACGCATTTCTTCCCGAAGATGAGATTCTGAAAGAGTGCCTTTACAACGAGCGCAAGGGCGTGAAACGGTTCTCTGTAGTTACGGCAGGCAGAACTCTCGGGGACGCCGATTTTCGCAGGGCATTGTCGGCATATCGCTTGATGAAACGTGAGAGCAGTATCGGGCTTTGCGCATCGCACGGTCTGCTGACGGAAGAACAGTTCGGTCGGCTTTTTGAAGCGGGCGTTACAAGGTATCACTGCAATATCGAGACATCGCGCAGGTACTTCCCGAGCATATGTTCAACGCATACCTTTGAAGATAAGCTGGACTGCATAAAACGTGCGCAAAAGCATGGGCTGGAGGTATGTTCGGGCGGCATAATCGGAATGGGCGAAACATGGGAGGACAGGCTTGACATGGCTCTTACTTTGTCGGAACTCGGAGTAGTTTCCGTTCCGATAAACATATTGAACCCCATACAGGGAACGCCTATGGGAAACATGCCGCCCCTCTCCAAGGAAGATATACTGCGGACTGTAGCCGTTTTCAGGTACATTGTCCCCGATGCGGACATACGTCTTGCAGGCGGTCGGGGACTTCTCGGCGATAAGGGCAGGTCTGCGTTCAGATCGGGAGCAAACGCCGCAATAACAGGAGATATGCTGACTACCTCGGGAATTTCCGTTGGAACGGATAAAATAATGCTGTCCGAGCTTAACTACAAATTATGAGCCGTATAACTAAAACGGGATACCGAAGAAATAATATCTCTTTGGAATCCCGTTTTTATACTATTTTTTGATTTCCGAAATTTTCCGATAAACGTCTATCCAATCATAGACCCGTGTTATATTCCTGTGACTTATGGTCTTATTGTACCTTGCGTCGAAAAGCAGGACTTTAACGCCTTTTTCCGCAAGATAAAGAGCAACGTCGGGGCGGTCGTCTATCATAACGTCCACACCGAAACGGCGTACTCCCCTCATCTTATCCGCAGGACCTCTGCTTTCAGAACAGTAGAAAATACCGTTAAACTCAAAACCATGCTCTTTCAGCCACTTTTTATATATAAAACGGCTCACTCTGCTGACAGGACCGTCCCACGATGTGAATTTCCTTGCCGTTATCTGGAAAACCCTGTTGCCGTCATTTTTCAGTTTCTTTACCGCCGCCGAAGCATATTTTCTCGGCGGCCATTTTTTACAATAGGTCAAAAAATACCTCAGTCCGAAAAGAGTTTCCTGTAGCTTGGTGCAGTTAAAAATATCCGTAATATCGAGCGCATCGGGGTCTGTCGGCTTTCGTCCGAACCATTTTTCGCCGTAACGGAAAATATACGCCGACATATCCGTCAGCACTCCGTCGCAGTCAATTCCGATATTCACTTCTTAACACCTCCGCAGCTCTTTTTCATTAGTTTTATCTGTCGCCTTATCTCGTCCGTTATCTCGGATTCGGTCTTGTTTTCGGGAGATATCGGCTTTCCAAAGCAGATACGCACGGGATATTTCCGCATATTTTTAATGTCAAAAAACCTCGGCATCGCATTAAACCTCGGGAAAATCTCATACGCGCCGTCAACACATACGGGGATTATTTTCACGCCCGAATCAATCGACAGTCTCGCCGCGCCGTTTTTGAAGCTGCCAAGTCTGCCGTTACGTGTGCGAGTTCCCTCGGGGTGGATAAGCAGACTGTGACTTCCTGTTTTCAGACACTCCAACGCGCGCTTCATGGCAGGCGCAGAATTGCCGCTTCTGTGTACGGGGATTCCGCCCATCGACTTAACGCCGAATCGGTAAATATTTTTCTCAAAAAGATAATCCGCCGCCACGCTGCAAATACTCCGCCTTATTTCCTCGTCAAGACACCCCATGACCCACATTCCGTCAAAATGGCTCTCGTGATTGGGACAGAAAATATATTTCTCGCCTTTACGTATATTTCTTCTGCCGTAAATCTTGAAATCGTAAACGCTGTGGGAGAGCTTTGTGAACAGGTCGAACAGCTTCATATCCGCGGCGTTTTTTTCAAGAGGATACAGGTCGGCATCGCTTTTAACGGTACTGCCGCAGCTTCCCCCGTTAATTATCTCGGCTATATCCCCCACCGTTATCCCGTCAAAAAGACAGCTTTCAAGGGAAATTCCGTACCTGCCGTCAAGCTCCGCGCACATTTCAAAAACGTTCAGCGAATCCATTCCAACGTCCTCTTTTAGGCGAAGCTCAGGGGAAATATCGAATCCGCCGTCCAATGGCAGCAGACCTTTTATACAGTCTTTCACGCTTTGCAGAACATCATCGGAAACGCTGCTTTTTTCGGTCTGCACATTCGAGCCGAAACGAATTTCATCGGCTGTGTTCAGACTGAAACGCTTGACCTTTCCGACGGCTGTACGCTCTATCTTCGGGACGATATGAACGTGGGATATTCGGTACATTTTCGGCGCGCTGCGTGAGATTCTCCCTATCTCCGAGGAGATTTTCCGACATTCCTTTTCGCCGTATTTCTCGCAGGAAATAAACATATGTATCTCGTCATATCCGCCGTTCTTTGCGGAAATTCCCCTGCTTGCAATATCGCATTCGGGCAGACGGGCAATATAATAGTCGTCCACATCGGCAGGCGAAACTTTTTTTCCGCTTTGAAGAATTATGCTCTCCTTAATTCTTCCCGTGACGTACAGATAGCCGTTTTTGTCGATATATCCGTAATCGCCCGTCTTGAACCAGCCGTCCTCAAAAGCGGCGGCGGTAAGCTCGGGCTGTCGGAAATAGCCTTTCATGATAAGTTCGGTTTTTACGGTTATCTCGCCTACTCCGCTGCTGTCGGGGTTACTTATCCTGACTTTTATTTCGGGGTGATGATGAACGTTTCCCACGGAAGCAGGCGACCATTTATCGAGTACCCCCGTAGCCGTCAGCGTAACGTTCGTTTCCGTAGAGGCATAGAAATTCTCAAATTCAATCCCGAGGCTCATATAAAATTCGGCAGTTTCGGGACTGCACGGAGAAGCCCCCGTAGCAAATCCGAAAACATTTTTTCCCATAGCCTCTTTTCGTATAAACAAAAACAGCTTTCTTCCGAAATTGATGCCGAGGTACTTTCTTGAAAGTCCCGAAAGTTTAAGCATACCGTTAAGCGCAGTTTCGACAAGTCTGCCCTTTTCGTGAACTGCGCTGCGTATTTTCTGCTCCATGACCTCGTAAACCTTTGGCACCATGATATAAAATCCCGGCTGAAAGGTGAGGAACGCCTTTTGCAGCTTTGTTGCGTCTGCGTCCTCGATAAAGTCTATCTCACAGCCCGTCAGAAAACAGGTCGTCACGCTTGTAAAGCCTGCTATATGATTGAACGGCAGCATAAGAAGATAGCTCATGTACCCCCTTATCCCCGAAAGCCGCAGGGTGACAGTCCTTGATTTAAGAGTTGAAATATACGGGACTTTTACGCCTTTCATCTGCCCCGTAGTTCCCGAAGAATAGATTATTGCGATAACGTCGGGTTCGGGGTCGGGATTTATCTTGACGTTCCTGTGAAGCATTCCGCTTTCCTCAAACGGGACTATTTCAAGAGCGTCGCCCACACGATAGCACGGAACGTCCTCCTTTATATTTTTACCGAGCTTTTCGTAAAAAGCATCTGTTGTAAAAATAGCCTTTACGTCCGAAAACTCTATAAGCTTTTCTATTTCCTCAAAGGGCAGCGATGCGTCTATTGGGACTACCGTAACATTACAGTACGTCAGCGCAACGCCGATAAAAACGCTCGTCGGCGAAAGCGGAGCGAGAATTGCCGCGCGGTCGCCCGAAAACAAGTCCATATCGGTCATTTTGCTTTGAACGCTGCGGAAAAATCCGCCGAGCTGCTTAAATGTAATAGTTTCAATATTTCCGCTGTTGCGCATATATTTTACAGCGATCTTTTCAGAGTATCGGTCGGTTACGGCGTCTATCCGACTTTTATATTTTTTATATCCGTTTTCCATATTGTACTTTTCTCATATATTGTAAAAGTTTTTAAAGCTTTCCGAAAGTATCATGCGGTTTTCATTCTCCGAAAAACCGAGCTTAAAGAACCTTTCAAGCTCCTCCTCGTGATTCCACATGGGGAAATCGCAGCCGAAAAAGCTCTTTTCCACGCCGAATTTTCTTATCCTTTCAGCCGCCTTTTCCGCCGTCATGAACGCAAGAGAACTGCAAATATCTACGCTCAGATTTTCAAATCCCGTCAGCAGCTCCTCAGCCTCGTCCCAACGCTGATAGCCTCCGATATGAGCCGCCTGCAATTTAAGCTTCGGGAAATTCTCGCATATCTTCCTTATCTTTGCAGGCGCGGAATAATCGTATCTCGGGTCGCCGCAATGGATAAGCAGCGGAAGCTCCCCCTCGATGATCTCGTAAATTTTAAACGCTTCGGGGGAGTCCGCATCAAACTCCTGAAAATCGGGGTGCAGCTTGACACCGTGAAGTCCCAGCTCCTTTATCTGAGCAATGTCCCCCTCAATATCCTCCGACTGAGGATGCGTAGTGCCGAATCCGAAAAATTCGGGGTGCTTTCCGCATTCTTCGGCAATAAAGCTGTTTATTACCCTCACCTGATGCGGAACTGTCGCAGTAGAGCAGACAAGGTACTTCGACACGCCTATTGCACTTCCCCCCTCGATAAGCTTCTCGCTCATTCCGCAGCTATCCATGTGCAGATCGTAGAACTTTCCCACGTTCACGGTTGCCTTTTCCGCTATTTTTTCGGGAAAAATATGCGCGTGAGCGTCAATTATCTCGTATTTTTCATAAAGCTCCTTATCCATTAAAAAGACCCTCTTTTATTTAAATTTTCCTATTTATTATAGCATAAAAGTCTTGAAAATGCAACAGTCGCGGAATGATTTTTCGTTTAATAATTTTTTTGACACTACACAGGGGGCAGCGACACGCTGCCACGACGTGCCGTGTCCGCATGTATTGTTATGTGACCCATAAATTCTACACATCAGGTATAACGTTCGCTAATATAGATCGAAACACGATTTTGGATCATTTTTGCAGTTTCCTCCGCCGAGCGTTCATCATTGAAATAGGCGTTCAGTTCGTCCCATAAAACAGACATCACGTTCTGATCTCTCTTAACAACATTTTTAGCCGATTCTCTGACCCATGTTTTGTATTCTTTGAGTTCCTCGTCCGACATCGGAGCAGCGTCCTCGCCCTCTTTCTGAGCGTCTGAAAGCAGCTTATTTACATTTTCCGCCTGCTCATCTATATATTTATCAACAGCGGGGAATAAATAGCTACCTGTCGTTCCCGTGTAATAGCTGTCGCTGAAAAACGAATATTTCAGAAAATCCCATGCGCCGTCCTTAACGTCTGAATTAGCTAAGATCGAATATCCGTCGTCTATCTCAACATAAGAAACGCTGCCGTTTTCTGTCGGGTATCCTATTATTGTTGTCGGCTCGTTGAAGTATTCTCTTTCTATTGCGTACAGTTCAAGGAAATATTGAACCTCCGTGACATTAAGCATGAGAACATCGTTTTTATAGTGATCTCTTATCATATCGCTGTCCCAACCGGAGCTGTCAACTGAACCTATATCATTGTCTTTAAAAAATTTAATAAGCTTGATAAAATTTTCATTATCAAAATCGCAAACGCCCTTGTCGTAATCTATAAATGAATTATAATTTATAATTTCGCAAAATGCGCTTGTTGAAGAACCGTACTTTGATTCGGCTGAAAGATCAATGTTTTCGGATATTTTGCTATAGCTCTCCATCATCTGATCGTAGTTCCAGCTTGTAAGTCCATTGAGGAATTTATCTTTACATTCGATAGTCTTGATGCTAAAGCTGGGAGTTATCATGAGCAATTTGCCATTCGATTCCATTCCCTCAAGGAATCCGTCCACAAAATCCTCGCGGCTTAAATCAGGATCACTGTCTATCATGGAGTACAGGTCAACAAAAATGCTTTCCTTAGAGCCGAACGTATCAATGGGCATATCTGCGTTAAACGGTATTATATCGGGAGCGTTTCCAGATACGATGTCCATTTTCAAAGCCTTGACATTCTCCTCATGATCCTGACCTCGATCATAATTTACAAGCTCGATCTTGTATTTATCATTAGCGGAGTTATACTGATTTACATAGTAAGACAGCTCCGCATCAGGTACGACGGTTGCTATTTTTACTATCCGAGCGTTATCTTTTTCCGAAGTATCGGGTTCGGACGTTGTATTTCCGCTGCTGCACGAAACGCTTGCAAATATAAGCAGAGATATTATTAACGTTAAAATTTTCTTCATGTAAAACCTCCTTGTCAACCGTAATTTTCGCTGACATAAATGCTTACGCGGTTCTGTATGACCTCGGCAGTCTCCTCCGCCGAACGTTCTCCCTCGAAGTACAAGGTCAGATCCTCGTCCAGAATATCCCACACGGTGAAGTCATAACGCCTGCGATGCTTTGCCGCATTACGGACAAATTCGCTGTATTTCTTGACCTCGCTGTCATTGAACGGGTCGAAATATATCGCATTTTCTATGGTGTCTATTATATAAAAATCACCGTTTTCTGTTTCACCTGTCGCCGGGTCTTCATACATGGATACATTTTTTTCGGCTTCAAATTTTTCTGTAAAACTGCTTTCAAGAGCAGGGAAACAACTGCTGCCGCTCCAACTATTATAAAAGCTGTCTGTAAAAAAGCTGTCGCGAATAAATTCCCATGCTCCCTCGGGGTGTTCACAGCTTCTCATTATCGAAAAGCTCCTGTATTTATCGGGAGAAAACGTCGATCCGGCTCCCTCTTTTGTCGGACAGCCGATAAAGGTACACGGCTCGTTAAATTCACCTTTTACGACCGACTGAATATCCTGAGCGCTGCGTAAGGGTATTACATTTATCAGATAATTGTCGTCAATAAAATCTCTCGCTCCGTTGCTGAACTCGGAGTTTTCATTGCCGATATAGCTGTTGCTTTCTGCAACTGTCATTCCTATCTCATTTTCCTGTACCAACTTCATTATATTTATAAATTCATCGGAATCAAAGCGGCAAGTTGCGTTTTCAAAATCAATAAACGAGCAGTAATCTATCATATTTATCATATAAACGGAACGGGTGTATATATCGAAATTCGGTACTATCCCCATTCCGTCAGGACGAGAATTGATTATATTTACCATATCGTCAAACGTCCATGATGTCAGACCGTTAAGATATTTGTCCTTGACAGTCATTGTATTGACCGTAAATCCGGGCGATATTTCAAGCAGCTTTCCATTGAAATCCATTCCCTCAAGGAATCCGTCCACAAAATCCTCGCGGCTCAGGTTCGGGTCATTGTCGATAAACTCGTACATATCAACGAAAAGAGACTCTCTTGCGCCGAAGCTGTCAGGCGACAATTGCCCCGGATTATTCTGAATAATGTCAGGAGTATTGCCCGAAAGAATATCATCACGCATTAATGCCGTATTTTCAATAAAATTGCCGCCGTTATATGTTTTTATTTCTATACGGTAATTCTCATTTGTATTATTAAATGTTTTTATCTCGTTTCCAATCTCGGTGTTTGCATCGCCGAATACTGCAAGAGTCAGCGTTTTTCTCGTCTTGATCTCTGAAATATCACGCTCTGTAAGCAGTATCAGACGCTGTTCGCCGTCCTTTTTTATCAGTGCCGCAAACTCGTTTTCGTTAATATATTGAAGTCCCCACAGTTCAAGCGCGGAAAATGAATTGTCCACATAATCGGTAAGCTTTATCAGGTTATTTTCCTTTAATCCGTAAAGTCCGTCATTGAAATTAACAAAAAGCGAATACTCGTCATTTCCGCCGCATATCGCATACGCCGAAGAAGAAATATCGCCGCATTTCCGCTCGTTTTCAAGCGAAGTACCGTTAATGCTCGCCGTTTTTGCAGTATCTCCGTAGCCGAGGATAACAGTGGGAACATCGGCGTTATCCTTTGAAAAGCCTAAGATATTTCCGCCTTTGCAGTCAATTTCGCCCTGTACCGTACCGTCAGCCGCAACCGCAAGCAGGCTCTCGTTGTTCAGATTTATGATATAGTCCTCGCCGTTTGCCGTGATAATAGCAGCCATTTCGGTATCAAATTCATGCTCGCCTAAATTGTACTCGTTGCAAACGTCGCCGTCGGAATTAAAAACGTACAGCATAAGCTCGTTATCAAGCAGCGTAACAACGGCTGTTTTGCTGAATTTGCACAAACAGGCAGACTTCACGACCTCGTTTTCTTTAGGCGTAAAGGCAAATTTGCGATGATCGGCAAAGCTCTTATCGGTCACATAGCCCATGTATCCGCTGTTGTTGCCTGTACCGAAAACAAGCACTTGTTCGCCGAGCTTGTCGAGCGAAATAATGGTCTTGAAGTCCTCCGACATGGTGATGTCCGCTTCTTTCAGATAGAGCATTGCCATATCAGCCGTTGACACAGGCGTTTCGGACGTTGTATTTCCGCTGCACGAAACGCTTGCAAATATAAGCAGAGATATTATTAACGTTAAAATTTTCTTCATGAAGAATCCTCCTTGTCAGGTATAATTATAAACTTTATCGGTAGTATCAACCGAATTGTTCGGAAAGGTAAGTTTCCATACGGTTCTGTATGACCTCGGCGCATTTTTCGGCAGTATATTCTCCGCCAAAAAATCTGTCGGTCTCCTCGTAATAAATGTTATACGGCGTATCATCGTCATTGTCAATATATTTTTTCGGCGGATATGTCTTACCGAGCAGCTCTAAAATATAATTTTTGTCATCTTCCGTCATGCTGCCCATATCAATATTCTTCTTACCGTCCCAATAATACCAGCCCTTGCCGAGTTCTTCATCGTCAACGCCGTCCTTCAAACGCTCGTATTCCGCCTCAAAGCCGCTTATTGTCAGTGGAAATACAGGCATTTCCGTTGAATTGTTCTGCATATAGTATTTCAGAAATTCCCATGCCTGAGCTTTCATATCCGAACTATCGGCGATCGCCAAGGTCTGCCCTGCAAGCTCCGCATAAGTACGTCCGCCCTCCAACGTGGGTAAGCCGATGATCGTGAGCTTTTCTCCGCCGAAACTTCCCCTGATATTCGTCATATAGCCGCTGAAGCCTGAAATTCCGCCAAATTGCATCATTGCGGTATCGTCTAAATACTGCCGTCTGTCTTTTGTATCGTCAATTTCCTGCGTTTCCTGCATCTGCTGTTCAATATCGCCCGTTCCTGCCGCCACATAATTCAGAAAACGAATAAAGCTGTCGGAATCAAAGCTGCACGTAGCATTTTCCACATCGACCCATGTTGTCCAGCTAAGACGTGTAAAGCGGTTCAATATCGTGTCCGTGTCGTAATACGACTTCACGCCTTTATCTTTCGGAAGTTTTTCGAGAAAATCGAGATAACCGTCAATATCAAACGTTTCAATGCCCTCAAGATATTTGTCGATAAAAGCCGACTTTCCGTAATTACCGAGTTCCAGCCGCCAACCTGTGGCTAACAGCGGTATTTCGCCGTTTTCCCTCGTCAGAATATTAAATATCTCGGGGAAAATATTATCTTCCCTCAACTCGTCGTCATCAGCCATAAACTCCGAAAGATCGCAGAAAACTCCTTTTTCCATAAGCTCTGTGCCGCAGAATCTGCCGTTTACGCTTGTCATAATAAACATGTCAGGGATATTTCCCGATATAATGTCGTTTTCAAGCTTTGAAAGAGTTTCTGCCGCCTGATTCGGCTCGGGTTCGTCATATTCCACAAGCTTGACCACTATGTCGCTTTGCATGGAATTGTAGGCTTCAACAGTTTCTTCCGCCAACCGTTCCTCGCCCTCTCTTATGCCGACTTCAAGAACAGGGATATTTTCAAGCTCCGAGGGGTCGCATTGAGTGTATTTTGCAATTTTTACGCTGTTGTCTACGTAGGAATTTTCGCATATCGTGAAGTTCCCCTCGCCGTCCATGCAAAATCCGCTTACTTCGTCGCCGTTCACTTCTGCCGCGCTGCAATTGAAAAGCGCGGAAATTTCGCCGTTTTCGCCCACTCCGTAAATTCTGCTCCTTGTGCGGAGAAACAAGGAATAGCCGCCCGTTCCCTTGCTTATCTGCGTGACGGTTTCTCCCAAATTGCATGAAAACTCCGCCGCCGTTAGCTTTGCGGAACTTTCGCCTATCCTGCGCAGGAAAATGCTGCCGTCCTTTTCGGTAATTACGGCAATTCCGTTTTTATCGCGTCCAACAGCAGTGATAACTTCCCCGTCGTCTGCCGTGACCTCGCCGATATATTCGCCCTCGACCGTGAAAAGCTCGTAGCTGCCGTTAAGCTCCGCAAGAATTTTTTTGCCGTCTGAAACAAGTTCTCCCATTGACATATCTCTGTCCACGACCCCCGTATAACCCGAGACCGTATTTTCAAGTTTGCCGCCGTCCGTATCATATAAGCATACTTTTAGGCTGTATTCCGCCGAATTATCGTAAAGCTCGGCATTAAAGTCCTCGGAATCATAATCGGGTTCGGGCAGGTCTCCGTAGTCGGCGTGAACAAGCAGCTCGGCAATTTTTCCGTCCTCGGTCACATTTGCGGTAGAATTTGCTCCAAAGTCATGATCGGGCAGTTCAATGGGCGCAATCTCTGTAAAATTCCCCTTTGCCATCCAAAGACACGCAGCGGAGTTCCCCAAACCGAGCAGAAACAGGTTTTCGCCGTTATTGTACGAAGAAACAATGTATATCTGCTTTACCCCGTCGGGAACTTCGACCGAGAACTTCTTGTACGCCGCCTCGGAAAGCTCGTCTGTCTGAACAATTGCCGCAGGAGTTTCCTTTTTGGGCGTTGAACTGCATGAAACAGCGGCTGTAAGCATTCCGACTGCTAAAATGAATGATATTGATTTTTTCATATGTGACCCTCCGTCTGATAGACCTCCTCGGAAACTGAAAAGCACCGTCTGACTTGTCTATTTTGTGTTCGCCTTTGTCAGCTTTCCTTGCAATACACAAAGTATTCCTGCGGAAACCTGACTTTGACGAACGCAAAAAATCCTGCGCCATACAGCACTTCCCAGTTCCCGAGGAGGTCAAATTTTGACAATAACGCAAAATAAAGCGTTCTATATACAAGTGATTTTAAAAGGCAAAAAAGACGAAAAAATTTTTGAAATAAGAAAATTTCGTATAAATGCACAAAAAGTTTTTCCCGATATGTGCAATGTCACGATTTTTTATAAATTCCTGAAAAGACTTTAAAATTTTTTGAGAATATGTTATAATGAAAATGCTAAATACATTGCATTGCCACACATACGCCCAATTGACCGAGCCGTATATCCACGCCGTTTTTGACATAAGTCGGCGAGTATATTTCATTTCGTGCAATGCCGAAAGGTGAAAAATGATGAATTTAGGAAAAGTAATCAATATCGCCGTATTTGTTGCCGGTCTTGATGAAGAGTACCAAAGCAACATTATCGTCGGTATAAACGAGTTTTCTCGCAGAAATAACATCAACGTTTCTTACTTTGCCGCTTTCGGCGGCATGATAGACAGCCGACTTTTTGACATTGGCGAATACAGCATCTACAGCCTTGCCAATCTCGAAAAATTCGACGGCGCTATCCTTATGACCAACACTATCAACGACAACGATATGAAAGAATCCATTACAAGCCGTATCAAGGCTTCGGGCATTCCCGCCGTCGTCTTTGACTGCGACAATGTCAGCGAATTCTACAACATAAGGATAAATAATACTATCGCCATGCGTGAAATGGTTCGCCACGTAATAACCGAACACGGCGCAAAGACCATAAACTATATCTCGGGTCCTATGTCCAATCCCGAAGCCGTGGAGCGACTTAACGCTTTCCGCGAGGTCATGGCTGAAAACGACCTGCCCGTGGAAGAAAGCCGCATTTATTACGGCGAATTCCGCAGCTTCGACGGTCATGACGCTATCGAAGAATACATGAAGTCGGGTCTTGCTCTGCCCGACGCGTTTATCTGCGCCAACGACGCTATGGCTCTCACGGCTGTCAGCACCCTCGAAAAATACGGCTTCTGCATTCCCCTTGACGTTATCGTTACGGGCTTTGACTATACCTACAGCGCAAGAAATTACTGCCCTGCCCTCACCTCGGTAAAACGTCCGCTCTCTCAGATGGGAGCTATGGCTTGCGACGTTATACTCGATCTCCTTAACGGAAAAAAGCCCGTTCATGAGGAGCTTGAGGCTTCCTGCGTATTTACCGAAAGCTGCGGCTGCGGCATTCAGACAGACGGTAATTTCAGCGAATTCCGCAAAACCACATACAACAAAATGGAAGTTACCAACAGCAACGTCCGCAAGCTGAATATCCTTGCCGCCCGTCTTGCCGAGACTGAATCCTCCGAGGAGCATTTCAGCGTTATCCGCGAATTTGTCGAGGAGCTTGACTGCAAACAGTTTTCACTCTGCCTTACGAGCAACTGGCAGGATTCCTACAACAGAACCGCCGGAAATACAAGCGATTTCGTTTTCGAGAGAATGACTGCGCCTTTCGTGTGGAGCAAGGATAAGGTCGAAAGCGTTGAATATTTCAACGGCAGCGAGATGTTCCCCGTACCTCAGAACAGCGGCGGAAACGTCAATTACTTCCTGCCGCTCCACTTCCGCAACAAGGTTCTCGGATACTATATAATAACAAACGGAGATTTCCCCATTAACAGCCTGCTCTGCCACACATTCTCAATGGATATAAGCAATTCCATAGAAAATCTCCGCAAGCTTTCTCATATCAACAAGGCTATGGAAGAACTGAATAAGATCTATGTTATCGACCCTTTGTGCGATATTTACAACAGAAACGGCTTCATTAAGTTCGCCGACGAAATATTCAGAGACTGCGTTGCCGAACGTAAAAAGGTCATGCTCACTTTTATTGATATGGACGGTCTTAAATTCATCAACGACAACTACGGTCACGACGAGGGCGACTTCGCTATCAAAAAGCTTGCCAACGTTATCAAGGAATGCTGCAACAGCGACGCCATATGCGCAAGGTTCGGCGGTGACGAGTTCGTTATCTTCGATAAAAACGCCAACGACGATTCCGCAGGCGTTCTCGAACAGAAATTCAACGCCAAGCTTGACAGCATCAACGACATTATCAATAAGCCCTACAGAATTTCCGCAAGTCTGGGCAGCGTTGTTGAAACTGTTGACGAAAACTACACCCTTTACAGGATAATCAAAATGGCTGACGAACTTATGTACGACGTTAAAAAAGCAAAGAAAAATTCCCGAGCAGGTTCGGGAAAATAAAAATGGGCGGTCATTTTGCACAGTACTGATAAATAGGAGGAAACATTTTGACGGATAAAAAGGCTTTAGTTGTAATTGATATGCAGAATGACTATCTATGGGAAAAGCGTAAAAAAAAGTTCTCATATAACACAAATAATCTTGTAAATTCCGTAAATAACGCAATATCTTCTTATAAAGAAAATGGGTATGACGTTATTTACATTGCGCAAATGTTTCCTAATATTATCACAAATAAATGGTTCATTGGTTTTTCGATCAAGGGTACGATAGGAGCAGAACTATACAGTAAGCTGAATGTGGTATCAGATTTATATTTTGAAAAAAATCTGCCTGATGCATATTCATCAAAAGCATTTAGAGAGCATATGAAAAAGCAAGGTTATACAGAGATAGTCCTGTGCGGTTTAGATGAATGCGGTTGTGTCGGCGCTACTGCAAAAGGTGCAGTAAAAACAGGAGTAAAAGTCCTTATGCTTGAAAACTGTATTGGCAGACGCTTTTCAAATGATAAAGTTCAGAAAATGAGAGATGAACTTACATTATTAGGTGTAAAGTACATTAAATTCTAATTTACGTAAGTAAAAAAAATAACAAAAGCCAAGCCCTAAAGCAATTTTAGTCAATCGCTTTAGGGCTATACTTCTTTATGAGCGGTTTTTTTGACCGCATTTTTGGTTTATTTTGTTTTCTCGGGCAAAGCCTTAATTACACCTGCGTCTATTTTCTGAATGGAGAGCGCGTCGCTGGGGAGAACGCCGTCCCCCGTATCGCAGCAGTCGGCGTTTGCCATGCCCTGATCTGAAAGACCGTATTTATCGGGATTTCCGAGAGCTTGCAGAATTGCGGTCGAATCGGCAATAGTCACCTGACCGTCGCAATTGGCGTCGCCCAAAAGACTTACCTTGACAGGCTCGGAGGTCGCAGGCGGCACATCGCCCTCTACCCACACACCTTGAAGCGAAATTCCCGAACCGGGCAGCGCGCCTTTAATTGTGTACTCGCTGCCTACGGGATATATAACGCCCTCGTCGTCCTTCCAGCCTGCAAAGCTCATGCCGCTTACAGTATGCTCGGGGTCGGGACAAATTATGGCTGTATCGGTAATTCCCGATACCTTTTTGCTCGCACCGCCGTTTCCCGTTTTGAAAACGACCACGTAATTCTTAGGCTCCCAGACCGCCGTAAAAGTAACGTCCTTTCCCGGCATTGTGACAGTTTCACCCGTTTTATAGGTTTTTCCGTCAAAATCAGACACCCAGCCCGCAAGGCTGAAGCCGTTCCTCGAAAAACGGTCGGCGGCGGCAAGCTCGTCTCTGCCGCCCTCCATTTTTGTAAAAGTAAACGAAGTATTTCCGTTTATCCTGTCAACATCGCCTGCAAAATATGTAAGCTTTATCTCGCGCTTCCATATTGGCGTGAACTCCCTGTCCTCCTCGGTAACGACAAGCTTCGTGCCGATATGATATTCACGTTCGCCGTCTGTCAGTCCGTAAGAGGACGCTCCGTCTATCTTGATAGAAGCATAGTTCGGTTCATATATCATATTAGGCGTCAAAACGGCGTCCTCCAGCCATATCGGTCTTTCAATGGGTTCGCCGTCCATAACGACATTGTACGTGTAATGGGTCTCCCTTTCGTCCGCCAAATCGTGCCATAACGCCTTGAACGTAATGGTATCGCCCTCATAGTCCGCAGGAATTATGTAAGTATCTCCGCAGTAATAGCCGTAGAAGCCGTCGGGAGTCCAACCGCTGAACTCATATCCGTCCCGTCTGAACGCGCCTATTGGGATTCCTGAAACATCGCCTTTTTCAGCCGTAAAGGACTCAAAACTCGCAAAGTCGGTAAGCTCGCCGTTTGTGCCGTACCACGGCTCGATCTCCGAAAGGTCAACTCCGAAGTCAAAGGCTATCGTTACCTTTTTATCCTCCGTTTCCGCCGCAATACCCGTGAACCCTCCTAAGCAGCACACGGAGAGCATCGCTGCGGAAAACGCCGCCGCTGTTCTCGTTAATAATTTTTTCATTTTTCCCTCTCATTTCCGATACACGCTGTGCATCACACTCAGAGGCTGTTTAATATCTCGGCATGTACGGATTTTCGAGCATAAATTTGTCGAGTACAAGGCGAAAAAGCGAAAGCATACTTTGTGTATGGTGAGCTTTTTCAACGCAGTAATCGGCGAATTTTGCCGAAAAGACGTGCGTGGAGAGGTATTAAACAGGCTCTTATTTAAATGAATTCGTTTCTTCGCTGTACACATAACCTATCGCCGCAAGTTTGTTTTCAAGCTCAGATCTCGATATACAGAGAGCGGCGCACAGCTCGTCAAGCGTTGGATAATCGTCCCTTAGCTTTGTGTTTATGTAGCTGAGCAAAATTATAGGATCGTTTGGAATATTCATGGCTGCCCTCCCATCTGCTGTAATCAGTAATTAGATCGGCTGCTGCAAAATGTGCTAATATTTCGCAGCAGCCAAGCTCTCAATAACTCTCTTAACGTTTTAGACCTACTCGGAAACTGAAAAGCACTATCTGACTTGTCTTTTTAGCGTTCGGCTTTGTCAGCTTTCCTTGCAATACATACAGTATTCCTGCGGAAATCTGACTTTGCCGAGCGCAAAAAATCCTGCGCCATACAGCACTTCCCAGTTCCCGAGTAGGTCTATTATGTATTTACCGCTTGATACTAATATACAATAAAAAACGCTCTCTGTCAATGGTTTTTGAAATATTTGATATATGAATTTTCAGTAAATTTGATATTTGTATTATCTATAAGAAAAATCAGTCCCGATATTTCCATATTTTTCTGTTTTATGCCGTTTTCAGCCGTATTTAACATAAGAATCAAATTTATCAAATTAATCTTTTATACATATTTAGTTTACCGCTAATTTACAATAAGCTTGGGAAGTTTCCGAGATTTGCCGAATTTGTAAAAGTTAGGTAAGACTAACTAATTTTTAACAAATATTTTTGTGCAAAGTCCACAAGAAAATCATTCTGAATTAGTCTAAAAAAGCGATAGAAATTTTTTCGATAATATGTTATAATGTTAGGGAGATATGTGGGTAAATCAATACGTTTCCGCAAAATTGTTATTTATTTCACATAATGTCCGCCGCAGAACCGTTTCTCTGCGGAACAAGTTAAAGGAGGTTCATTTTAAATATGAATTCAGCTAAAGCTACAGTCCCCTTCAAGGGTACTAAGGAACAGGAGGCTCAGCTTCTCGAAATTATTGCCGAGAAAAAGGACACTCAGGGCGCTCTTATGCCTATCCTGCAAAAGGCTCAGGAAATTTACGGCTATCTCCCCATTGAGGTTCAGAAGATCATTTCCGACAACACCGGGATACCTATGGAGAAGATCTACGGCGTTGTAACTTTTTATGCCCAGTTTTCTCTCTACCCCAAGGGCGAGTACACTATTTCCGTTTGCCTCGGTACGGCTTGCTACGTTAAAGGCTCGGGCGACATTTACGACAAGCTTCAGGAAAAGCTCGGTATCTCGGGCGGCGAATGTACTCCCGACGGAAAGTTCTCTCTCGAAGCATGCCGCTGCATAGGCGCTTGCGGTCTTGCCCCCGTTCTTACCGTTAATGAGGACGTTTACGGACGTCTTACAGTTGACGACGTTGATAAAATAATTGAAAAATATACTGCATAATATACATAACTGTTAGGAGGTTAATTTATGAAGACTCTTGAAGAACTCAAGGCTGTCAGAGAATCTATGGAGGGCGAGGTCGCTCTCAGAACTCATGGCAACGCTTCTTCAAAATACGAAAGACACGTCCTCGTATGCGGCGGTACAGGCTGTACATCGTCATCTTCCCCCAAGATCATCGCTAAGCTCAATGAGGAATTTGCCGCTAAAGGACTTACCGATAAAGTTCAGATAGTTAAGACAGGCTGCTTCGGTCTCTGCGAAAGAGGTCCTATCATGATCGTTTACCCCGAGGGTTCTTTCTACTCGCGCGTTGACGTTGACGAGATCCCCCGTATCGTAGACGAGCATCTTATCGGCGGCAATCCCGTTAAGGAATTCCTCTATGAGGAAACTGTTGACGGCGATGAGATCAAGTCTCTTGACGATACAGCTTTCTATAAAAAGCAGCACCGTGTCGCTCTCAGAAACTGCGGCGTTATCAATCCCGAGTGCATCGACGAGTACATAGGCAGGGACGGCTACAAGGCTCTCGGCAAGGTCCTCACCGAAATGAAGCCCGAGGACGTTATCCAGACTATCCTCGATTCGGGTCTCCGCGGTCGTGGCGGCGGCGGCTTCCCCACTGGTATGAAGTGGAAGCTTGCAAGAAATATCGTTCCCGATGCTGACATGAAATATGTCTGCTGCAACGCCGACGAAGGCGATCCGGGCGCATTTATGGATCGTTCCGTTCTCGAGGGCGACCCCCACGTTGTTCTTGAAGCTATGACTATCGCAGGCTACGCTATCGGCGCAAAACAGGGCTACATCTACGTTCGTGCTGAATATCCTATCGCTGTTGAACGTCTGAACATCGCTATCAAGCAGGCTCGTGAAGCAGGCATGCTGGGCAAGGACATCTTCGGCACAGGCTTTGATTTCGATATCGACCTCCGTCTTGGCGCAGGCGCTTTCGTATGCGGCGAGGAAACGGCTCTTATGACTTCTATCGAGGGCAACAGAGGCGAACCCCGTCCGAGACCTCCTTTCCCTGCTGAAAAAGGTCTTTTCCAGAAGCCTACTATCCTCAACAACGTTGAAACATACGCAAACATTCCTCAGATCATTCTCAACGGCGCAGAATGGTTCTCGGCAATGGGTACAGAAAAGTCTAAGGGTACTAAGGTATTCGCCCTCGGCGGTAAGATCAAGAACACAGGTCTTGTGGAAATTCCTATGGGTACGACCCTCCGTGAGGTAATCGAGGAGATCGGCGGCGGAATCCCCAACGGCAAGAAGTTCAAGGCTGCTCAGACAGGTGGTCCTTCAGGCGGATGTATCCCTACAGAACATTTCGACATTCCGATCGACTACGATAACCTTATCGGCATCGGCTCTATGATGGGTTCGGGCGGTCTTATCGTTATGGACGAGGATAACTGTATGGTAGATATTGCCAAGTTCTTCCTCGAATTTACGGTTGACGAATCCTGCGGTAAGTGTACTCCCTGCCGTATCGGTACTAAGAGAATGCACGAGATACTCGACAAGATCACCAAAGGCAAGGGTACTCTCGAAGACATCGACAAGCTGGAAGAACTCTGCTACCACGTTAAGTCCAACTCTCTCTGCGGTCTCGGACAGACAGCTCCAAACCCTGTTCTTTCTACTCTGCGTTACTTCCGTGACGAGTATATCGCTCACGTTGTTGATAAAAAATGTCCTGCCGGCGTTTGTAAAGACCTTCTCAGCTTTGAGATCGACCCCGACAAGTGCTTCGGCTGCTCAATGTGCGCTAAACAGTGTCCCGCAAACGCTATCAGCGTTACGGATTACACTGCTCCCGGAAAGAAAAAGCCTGCTTACGCTATCGACAAGGATAAGTGCGTAAAGTGCGGCGCATGTATCGCTACATGTAAGTTCAAGGCAATCAGCAAGAAATAAGCGGAGGAATTATTAATGGAAAATATCACAGTTAAAGTTAATGGTGCCGAAATCTCCGTACCCAAGGGAACTACGGTTCTTGAGGCTGCTCACATGGCAGGTTTTGAGATTCCCACACTTTGCTATATGAAAGAAATCAACGAGATCGGCGCTTGCCGTATCTGCGTTACCGAGGTAAACGAAGGCAGAGGTTTCCGTCTTGTTGCAGGCTGCGTTTATCCGTGTTCAAACAACATGGAAATTCTCACAGCTTCACCAAAGGTTATCGAGTCACGCAAAAAGACTCTTGAACTCATTCTCTCAACTCATGACAGAAAGTGCCTCTCGTGCGTAAGAAGCGGAAACTGCGAGCTTCAGAAGCTCTGCAAGGACTACGGCATCGAGGACGCTTCAAAATACGACGGCGTTAAGAACAGCTACGAAATTGATAACTCGGCTGCTCATATGTACCGCGACAACAACAAGTGTATTCTTTGCCGCCGCTGCGTTGCCGTTTGCTCCAAAACTCAGGGTATCGGCGTAATCGGCGCAAACGAGCGCGGTTTCAAGACGTTTATCGGCTCTGCGTTCGATATGGGCCTCGGCGAGACAAGCTGCGTTTCCTGCGGTCAGTGTATCGCTGTATGTCCCGTTGGCGCTATTGCCGAAAAGGACTATACAAAGCCTGTTCTTGAAGCTATCGCAGACCCCGAGAAAACAGTCCTCGTTCAGACTGCTCCTGCTGTACGCGCAGGTCTCGGCGAATGCTTCGGTCTCCCCATCGGAACAAACGTTGAGGGCAAAATGGTCGCAGCTCTCAGAAAACTCGGCTTCGACAAGGTATTCGATACAGACTTTGCCGCCGACCTCACTATCATGGAGGAGGCTAACGAATTCCTCGACAGAGTTAAGAACGGCGGAAAACTTCCTCTTATTACTTCATGCTCGCCCGGTTGGGTAAAATACTGCGAGCATTACTTCCCCGATATGACGGAGAACCTTTCGTCCTGCAAGTCTCCTCAGCAGATGTTCGGCGCAACGGCTAAGACATACTATGCGGAGAAAATGGGCATCGACCCCAAGAATATCGTTATGGTATCTATCATGCCTTGTACAGCTAAGAAGTTCGAGATCGGACGTGACGACCAGAGCGCGGCAGGCGTTCCCGATGTGGATTACGCTCTCACAACTCGCGAGCTGGGCAGAATGATCGAGCGCGCAGGTATCAACTTCCTCGGTCTTGAGGACGAGAAGTTTGACGATCCGCTCGGAATTTCCACAGGCGCAGGCGTTATCTTCGGCGCAACAGGCGGCGTTATGGAGGCTGCTCTCCGTACTGCTGTGTACACGCTCACAGGCGAGAATCCTATCGACTTCCCCGAGGTTCGCGGTACAGACGGAATCAAGGAGGCTACCTACAACGTTGCAGGTATGGACGTTAAAGTCGCTGTTGCAAGCGGTCTTGCCAACGCAAGAGAACTGCTTGAAAAGGTTCAGAAGGGCGAAGCTGATTACCAGTTCATTGAGATCATGGGTTGTCCCGGCGGCTGTGTAAACGGCGGCGGTCAGCCTCAGGTGGCAATGGGTATCAGAAACTTCGTTGACATCAGAGAAAAGAGAGCTAAGGTCCTTTACGATCTCGACGCTTCAATGCCTTTGAGACAGTCTCACGAGAATCCTGCTATCAAGGCGGTTTACGAGGAATACTTCGGTGAACCCGGCAGCCACAAGGCACATGAGGTTCTCCACACAAGCTACGTTAAGAGAAGCGTAAACTAATTGAATAAATAAAATAACGTCCGCGATATGCGGACGTTATTTTTATTCTATGTGTCAAGGAGGCTAACATTGGGATTCCAAAGGGACGGTGTCCCTTTGGCGGAGTCCAGAGGCAGCGCCTCTGGCAGGGTGTGGGACAGCGTCCCACAAAGCGTTAAGCGCTCCGCAAAGGGTGAATTTCAAAACAGTCCAAAAGACTGTTTTGAAAGAGGGAACGCCCTGCAAGAGAGGGCGTTCCCTTTGGTATCCCAATATAAGTTCGCTTAATCTGAATAATGTTAAACAGAAAATCCTCCCGAAAAACGGGAGGATTCTCTGTATTTTGGGATAATTAATTAGGAATTAACTTAAATAATGGATCAGTTGATCTTTGTGTAGATCTGACCGCCGCCGAGTGTCTTGCCCTTTACTGCTGCTAGCTCGGAAACAGTTACGATCTGCCAGCCCTGACTCTTAAGGTAAGGACAAAGTTCTTCGATCGCGCTTGCCGTTGAATCGTATGTTTCATGGCAAAGTACAATTGCGCCGTTAAGTGAGCCGTCATTCATTCCGCTCTTGATAGTATTAACTATCTGATCCTTGGACGCTCCGTTCCAGTCCTGAGTATCTATCGAACATGTGATAAGACCGTAGTCGTTAAGTGTTGACTGAACAGTCGCATTCGATGCAAGATAGGGAAGTCTGAGGAGCTTTGAAGGCTCTGCGCCCGTTATGTTCTTTAACTTGTTGAATGTCGTATCTACCTCTGAGCGTATCTCAGATGCGGATTTCTGTGTAAGATAGGGGTGAGATGTTGTGTGGTTTGCGATCTCCATGCCCTTTGCGTATGCGTTCTTAACTTCGTTTTCACCGTCTGAACCCTTGATCCAATCGCCAACATAGAAGAATGTTGCATGGAATCCCGATTTGTCAAGCGCGTTTACGATCCTGTTTCCTGTAGCCGGAGATGCGCCGTCGTCAAAGGAAATTGCTACCATAGGCTTTGTAGGGTCGATCCATGAAATGTCAACGCCGCCAACCGAGGGATTAACAGGAGGAGCAGTTGTTCCTGCTGCAACAGTACCCTTTCCTGTGGTTACTGAGGACTTTGTGCCTTCCTTTGCGCCCTGCACCTCGTCAACATAGAAGTCTGTAAGGCTGTCGGGAGCTTCAAAGTAGAGCAGCATATTTTCTGCGCCTGTAGGAATACTAAAGGAAGTATTTTCAAGCTTTGTCCACTCGCCGCTCTTAACGTCTGCGGAAGCGACCTCGTCATAGTTATCCTCGCCGTTCAGTGTGTACTGGAGGGTCATTTTCATTGCTGTGGTCGAACCGCTTTTCTGCATTACTGCTGCGGAAAAGCTGTAAGAATTTCCCGGAACGAATTCGCTTGAATCAAGTTCGAGTGCTGCGCCGTTCCAGTTATCGGTACGTCCGCTTACAAAAAGGGATTTTCCCGAATAGTAATTGTCGGAATCGAGAACTACAGAAGCGTCGCCTCTGCCTGCCCAACCGTCAGCCGACGAGTCGAAAGAGCTTGTAAAATAGTTTACTTTTGTATCTGTCTGTGAGGGAGGAGTTGTAGACTGAGGAGTCGTTACTGCCTCGCCCTCGGGAAGTTTATCAATGAGTTTAGCGTCAAGCTTCTGTATAGAAAGTGAATCCAAAGCTGTAACTCCGCTGCCGGGCATATAAACGTCAGCGTTTATTGCGCCCTGAGCAGACAATGCGTATTTGTCAGGATTTCCAAGAGCCTGCAAAATAGCCGTAGAATCTGCGATAGTAACTTTCCCGTCGCAGTTTGCATCACCCCAAAGAGTAACTTTGCCGCTGGGATCGGTAGGCTGTACAACAGGGTCTGTAGGCTGCTGTACGGGGTCATCGGAAGGTGCGCCTATATCAGAAGGATCTACAAGACTTACGATCGCATTATATGCGTCCTTGGGCTTATAACCCTGACTGAACAGGAGAGGATTCTGACTTGCACGCCAACTGTAGTTATCGCATGTACCCCAAATCGTAACTGTGGGGATATTAGCCGAATTCTTCATAGCCATTTCAAAAACAGCCTTGTACAGCGCGCTCTGTCCTGCTGTGTCGCTGCCTGAAACAGTGATGTCAAGCTCTGTTATCTGAACTTCAAGACCTGTGCTGAGGAACTTTTCAAGAGCTGTCTTGTAAACAGATGCTGAGGGATAATTTGTCGCAAGGTGGGACTGCATTCCGATACCGTCGATGAGACCCTGTTCTTTAAGCTTCATTGCGATGTTGTAAATGTCGTTTGTCTTTGCAGGGATATATTCGTTGTAATCGTTGATGTAGAGCTTACAGCCTGCCGGAGCGTACTTTCTTGCGTACTTGAATGCGTTGATGATAAAGCTGTCGTCGCTGTAAATACGTGTCCAGTTTGAACCGCCCGAACCTGCGTCGCCTGCCGGACGAAGTCCGCCGCCGTCGTTGAGGAAAAGCTCGTTACATACGTCGTAGGAATATACGTTAAGCTTAGGATACTCCTTAGCAAGAGCCGCAAACGTATCCTTGATGAAGTTTTCAAGACGCTTGTTCATAGTATCAGCGGAAACATATGCGCCGTTGCTCTGGAATCCCTCACGGAAGAACCAATCGGGAGTCTGACTGTACCATACGAAAGTATGACCACGGAGCGGAATGTTGTTGTCCTCGCAGAATTTAAGCGTCTGAGCAGCTCTGCTGAGAGAAACTGCTGCACGATTGTTATCGCCGCCCGAAATTGAAGCCTGCTGCTGAAGGAGAGCGTCGGGTTTAAGCTCGTTCTCGGGTGTAATGCTGTTGTAATTCTTCTTGATAAAGTCTGCGCCTGTGTTAAGCTCGTTGGGGCTTACGCATGTGCCGAATCTGAAATACTTGGAGAAAATGTCTTTAAGACCTGCGTCGCTGACGTCAACAGGAGGATTGTCGGGATTTGAAGGCTCTACCGTGCTGCCGCCTGAAACCGTTCCGCCGCCTGTTGTGATATTAACGGCTGTACCCTTTACTGCGCCTGTAGCAGCGTCGATATAGAAATCGTTTGTGCTGTCAGTCTCAACGTAAAGTAGAAGATCGGAAGCTCCTGACGGAATCGTGTAAGCTGTATTTCCGAGCTTAGTCCACTTGCCGCTTGCTGCGTCTGCGGAAGCTACTGTATCGTAATTCTCCTCGCCGTTAAGGGTATACTGGAGAGTGAGTTTAGCCTCCTCTGTAGAACCGCTCTTTTGGAGAATAGCAGTTCCGAAGCTGTAGGTGTTTCCGGGAACGAATGCTTTGGGATCGAGGGCGATCGCCGCACCCTGCCATGTATCTTCTCTGCCTGTTACGAGTATGGACTTTTTGCCGCTGTAGTAATTGCTGCTGTCGGAAGTGAGGGTCGTACTTCCTCTTGAAGTCCAGTCGCCCGAACCGCTTTCAAAATCCTCGTTGAAATAGTAGCCCTTTGAATCGGGTTCAACAGAAGGAGTTGAAGGGGTTGAAGGCGTTCCGGGGTTACTCGGACCTGCGTTGGGATCGGTGTAAACGTCGAGCTTTTTGACGTCTGCAACGCCGCTGCTCTGCCAACCTTCGGCATTAAGAGCAACCTCGTAAAGATTACCGATGCCCCAGCCCTGATCAGCCCATGCCTTGAAGTGATCGGAAACAGTAATGTGACCCGAAGTTCTTTTCTGCTGACGAACACTGAAATACTGCTTGAATGTCTCGCTGCCGCCGTTGATAGTCGGACCTGTGTGATCCATCTGGAAGATCTTGTACTGCGCGCCGTCGATAGTAACCATTTTACCGTTAGCGTCAGGACACCAGTCTACCCAGTCCTCGATGATGTAATACTCTACGAGCGGTACGTTGCCTGCATTCTTGTTCTGGAACCAGCCGTATACGCAAAGACGAGAGTTACCGTTTGCGCTGCCCGTCTGACGATAGTCGGCTTCGTAGTCCATACCGATGTACGGATAATCGGTAGCTTTCTTCTGAGAACCGAAGTCTAAGCCGCGGCGTGCAAGAAAGTTACCTGCGCTAACATTTGCGCTCCACTCTGCTTTAAATGACGCGCCCTCGCCGAGAGTCATAGAGCCGCTGCCGCCTGTCTGGTCGATCCAGACCTCGTAACTGTAACCGTCACAATTGCCCTTATGCTGATTCATACCGTTGCCGACGCTGAGCTTGTCGCCAACATTTGCCGCATAAGAGGAAGTCGGCACTTTAGGGAGCAATGTCAAGCACATAAGTCCGCTTACCATGCCTGTGACTAATTTTTTGAAAAAGCCATTTTTCATGTATATCATTCCTCGCTTTCTTTGGCTCTTTTCAGAGCCGATCGTTTGATTGAACGTGGTTGCTGCTGTACGCAGCGTTTTTACTGCTATCGCAGCGGCATTGTGCCGCCTCCCCCCGATGCAGTATGGCGATGAGATCATTTCAAAGCTTTTGGATATTTATGTTTACCGATTCACATTTTATTCAAATACTTTTTCATGAATCTCGTTTTCTGTTATTTATATTTTATTACGTTTTTGTGAACAATTCAAGTCGTTTTTTGCTATAAATTATTCAATCGGTCAAATCTTGCTAAATTTCTTTCAGCAAATGTTCAAATCACAATAATCAGTCATAGTCTCAAACGACGCTATATCTGATACTAATCTCTGACCGAACCGATGAAAATCTTCACCGAACCAATCAGAGATTAGTATGAAAAAACAAAAAGCGCCGATATATACATACCGACGCTGATAATCAATTTACGGCAAGATCAATTAGATGCTTTAGCTCCGCATTGATGGCAGAATTTTGCGCCGCCGTCAAGCTTCGCTCCGCACTGACTGCAATAAAGCACTTCTTCCGCCTCAACAATTTCAACTTCGGCTTTTTCGCTCTCCGCCTCGACCTTTGCGCCGCACTTTGAACATGCTGCCTCGCCTTTCTGCACAGTTTCACCGCATACGGAACATACTGTCGCTCCCTCGATGACGCTGAGCTGCTGTTTAAGCTCGGCAATTTCCGTTTCCTTGGACTTCACCTCTCCGAAAACCGTTTTGAACTTTTCGTTCTCGGGATTTTCATTGTAAAGCTTTCTGCCCACAGAAACAAAAATATTAGTTATCTCCGTATTAAGACGGTTCAGCTCTTTCTTGATACGGTTCTTTTCAGCCATTTTATTGTAGCTGTCCTTGCTCATGGTGATACCCTTATCAACGGTATCTCCGACTTTCTCGGCAATGTTGATAACTGTTTCTTTAAGTCCCATTGGTCTATACCTCCTAAAATCAATATGTTTTATGCAAGTTGTTGAAATGAATTTTAAGTTTTACAGTAAACCTATGCAGTAGATTCTGTTTTCCTTTACTCTTTGTCAAAAGGAGACAGTTTGAACCCTATATCGTAAATTCTCCTGCATAAAGCCATAAAAATATGGATTCGGATTTATATGGCAGGCTTTATGCAGGAAAATTTACGACAACAGAGATTCCAAAGGGGTCACCCCTTTGGCAGGGGGTGCAGGGGGACAGAGTCCCCCTGCTTAAGTTTCCTGTCATAACTTTAAAACTTATGTCAACGCCACTCCCGTGAGAGTTTTAAAAGTCAAAGCGTTATATGCCCTCAGAGCCGCCTCGGAAAAATCGCTTACGCTGTCCGAATAAAGCGTCATAAGCGGAGCGTCCATCGAAATTTTGTCGCCAAGCTCAAACTCCAGCACGATTCCGGCAGAATAGTCTATTTCGTCGCCCTTGTTGATTCTTCCTGCCCCTAAAAGAAGACTTGCCATACCAAGCTCCTCGGCGTTCACCGAAACTACCTCGAAATCCCTCGGCGCATATATGACATGGCTGTATTTAGCCGTTTTGAAAAGTCCTGCGTCGTCGCATATCCTGCTGTCTCCGCCCTGTAGTCCGATCGTTTCTTTAAGAACAGCCAACGCCCTGCCCGACGAAACAGCTTCCTCAGCCATAGCCCTGCACTCCGACAGACTGCCTTTTCCTGCAAGTTCAAGCATATTTGCCGTCAGCTCCATGCAGACTTCGTAAAGCCGCCCCTTGACCTTGCCTTGAAGCAGTTCGACAGCCTCCCTGACTTCCAGAGAATTTCCTATACAACAGCCCAACGGCGTATCCATATCGGTCACGACCGCGCGGACTTTCTTTCCTGCCGCCCTGCCGACCTTCTCCATAAGTCTGCCGAGCTTTTCGGCATCTTCGGGAGTTTTCATAAACGCGCCGCTGCCGCACTTCACGTCAAGCAGCAGGCAGTCCGCATTAAGAGCGAGCTTTTTGCTCATAATGCTTGCGCAAATCAGCGGAATGCTGTCCACCGTTCCCGTGGCATTGCGCAGGGAATAGATTTTCTTATCCGCAGGGCAAAGCTTTCCGCTCTGCGAAATTATCGAAAATCCCGTTTTATTGACTATCTCGGCAAATTCGGCAAACGGCAGCTCGACACGGAAACCGTCGATGCTTTCGAGCTTGTCGATAGTTCCGCCCGTGTGACCAAGTCCCCGACCCGACATTTTCGGCACAGCTACTCCGCAGGCAGCAGCGGCAGTTCCTATAATAAGGCTTGTTTTGTCGCCTACTCCCCCCGTGCTGTGCTTATCTACGGTAATTTTCCCGATACAGCTCAGGTCAAGTATATCTCCGCTGTCACGCATCGCAAGCGTCAGAGAAACCGTTTCCTCCTCTGTAAGACCGTTCAGACACACCGCCATAAGCCACGCCGACATCTGATGATCGGGTATTTCTCCCGATGTATAGCCGTTTACGAGGTATTTTATCTCCTCGTCCGTAAGCGGAACTTTTTTCTTTGTTTTGTTAATTATATCGACCGCATTCAAAATTTTCACCGCCTTTGCTGTTCTGCACTATTATAGTAACCCTACTAAGGGAACGCCCTCTCTTGCAGGGCGTTCCCTCTTTCAAAACAGTCCAACGGACTGTTTTGAAATTCACCCTTTGCGGAGCGCTTAAACGATATGCAGGGCTTTGCCCCGCACCCCACCAGAGGCGCTGCCTCTGGACTCCGCCAAAGGGACACCGTCCCTTTGGAATCCCGATGTTAGTTTACTTTAGTTTTAATTATAGCACATTTTATACAAAAAGTCAATCTTTTTTGAAAATTTTATAAATATTTTATAATTATCATTAACGCTACAAATGGTATACCCAACAGCATACTTCCGCAGACGTTGAAAGCGTTAAGCGGCAGATCGCCGCCTATCGCTCCGCCGAAACGATTCATGAGAAAAAGCGCGGCAAGTCCCGAAAATACGCCGAAAAAAGCGGAAATCAGCCGCCTTCTCCTTTTTATGTAGTATATCAGCATTATCGCCGCCGTTGTTCCGCAAACAAGATAAAATATCATTTCCGTACTCATTTTTTTCCACCGCCTACTATAATATATCCGAGAGCCAATATCAATCGAATATCGCCTCCGTTTCTTATCATGAGAAGCATTACCGCCGCTGTCAGCAGCGTATCCCTGTCGATCCCTGCAATAAGGTCGTTCCCTGTATTCTGCGGTTTCCTCTCCGTTCCTGCCGTCTTAGGAGCTGCCTGTACTCCTTTTTTATCCTCTCTGCACTTTTCGTAAACAGACACACTCCAACCTCCCTGTCATAATTAAATCAGATCATTCAGCATTCCCGATCCCTTTGCCAATTCGTATACCGAGATCAGTTTCAGAAGCTTCACCGCTCTGTCAAGCCGCTGCTGCGCCGCCGAACCCAGATGCGGTCGAAGCGCAAGCAGCAGCTCCGTATTCTTGTCGCTGCTATTCATTGCTCCCGCAAGGCTCGTGAGCTTCAACATCATCTCCATATTGGGCATTTCTCCCGAACACTCGTTATTTTTCGGTTTTTCGCACTGCTCCGTTTCGGGAGCTGTCTCGGAAACGTCCCCCGATTTGAGCATTTCCGCCAGCTCCGAAAGCTGACGGAGGCTCTCCTCGTCCTTTAGTATATCGGTTATCTTACCCATTACATCGTCCAAAATATCACCTATTTTCCGCCGCTTATTTTGTTATACAGAGCCTTCGCCTGCGGAGTACTCATAAGCTTTTCGATAAGCTTCGGGTTCTTCACCGCCTGTTGGAATTTCGCCGACTCGTTGGGACTCATTGCCGATAACGCGCTGTCGAACTTGCCCTCCTCCAGCTCTTTTTTGAGCTGTTCGGGGGGAATGCCGATCTTTTTGCTTACCACATTAAGAAGTCCCTGAAGCTGATTCTTGTCGATATTGTTATTCATATAAGTTCCTCCTTGACACCAATTTAAAAATATGTTATAATTAAAGAAAATTTCAGAACTCGCTCCTTAACTGTACGGAACAGGTTCTCTACTTCGGAGGTTTTTATTTATGCGAATTATTGCGATTTCCGATACTCACGGCAGCAGACAGGCGATAGATAACGTTTTCCTGCGGAACTCCGACGCCGATTGGTTCATACACCTTGGCGACGGCGAACGCGAGCTTGACGGCTTTATCAGCGAACACCCCGAGTTTACCGAAAAGGTCATACACGTAGCCGGAAACTGCGATTGGGGCAGTCTCAGTCCCGGATTTGCCGTCCTGCCTGTCGGAGAACACAAGATTTTCGCTTCTCACGGTCATCTGTTCGCCGTCAAGAACGACCTCGAAATAATCAAACGAACCGCAAAGGAAAACGGCTGCGACATCGTGCTGTACGGTCACACCCACGTCCGCTTCAATAAATTCGAGGACGGGCTGTATATCCTCAATCCCGGCAGCGCATCATGTCCCCACGACGGCACAAGACCGTCATTCGGACACATCGACGTTTCATCTGTCGGAATAGTCACAAACATTGCCGATGTGTAAGAGCCTATTTAAATATATGCCGTGATACGGCAAAACGTGAAAGGAAAATTATGAAAACATATAATGATACATTCTCAGAAATGACGATAAACTACGGAGAGCTAAAGCGGTGCAAAAAAATATATAACATAATCAGTATATTCTATGTGTTATTCGGTCTGATTTATGTCAGCGAATCATTTGACGCGATCTCGAACTCGAGTACATCGCCGCTCCCTATTCTCCTTGACGGAATTATATTCAAAGTCGCTACGGTGGTTTTCGGCTACGGCGCATGCTACAAGCACAAGAGCATCTACTCTTTGTTCACGATCATCATAAGCTTTTGCAGCATTATTATGGCAGCCTGCGACAGCGGATTTGTTACTTTCACAGGCTTCCGCGTTCTCTATTTTGCGCTTCTGTTTTTATGTATATTCGCCGGTGTTGTTATTATATTCACAAACAAGAAATATAAATATCTGGAGGAGCAGCCCGGATTCCCCTATTTCAACGAGAAATTTGAGGAGAAGAAATCCAATGCCGTTCAGGCAAATAAAAAATCGGAATATCAACAAAACTGCGAAAAACGTATGGAAACTGCCGTAAATGAAACAGAGAATCTTAACGCAGCTCCTACGGTCGGCAATAATCACGGCTATGGGAAAATGGACGAGATATAGTAACCATAGAAAGAAGTGACATTTTTTGGACGAAATGGCAAAAAACGGCGCAGAAATGCGGCGTATCACAAAAACCTACAACAGGCTCTCTATATTATATGTAGCTGTTTATCTATCTTATGCTTTTATATGTTTAGTTTCAGGCATCATGATACCGAGCGTAAATGTGATCTTACTTTTACTTGACACGATCATACTGAAATGCGGACTTGTTGCCTGCGGAGTTCTTTCCTGCTACAAGCACAAAAACAGCTTTGCATTTTATGCCGTTATATTACAACTGATAAGCGCGATCTTCAATGTTATGGAGGGTTCGTTTCTTGACATGTTTTTTGGCGGATTAATAACGGGTCTGAGCTTCAACAGGCTTCTGTTTATCCTTTCAGTCATTTTCTGCGTTCTTACAGTATACGCTAACAAAAGGTACGAATATCTTGAAACGCAGGCAGGATTTCCTCATTTTAACGAACGCTGCTTCAATCAGGAGTTCGACAAAAAACAGCGTGAGATAAAAGACGAATTTCAACAAAATTACGAACGCATCATAAAAACAAGCTCGAACGAAATGACCGATATTGACATGAACTCCCGAGACACTTTTCCCGTTCATAAACGCACTCCCGAGTACGACTACGAACACGCCCATGATGAGCCTGAGAGAATGGACACAATTTGATTTGCAAAACAAAACGTCCCCGACTTTCTTTGCCGTGGACGTTTTTTTCATTAGTATGCGGTTATAATATTTTCAACATATTGTCTCATCTCGTCACGCGACCCAACAGCATGAGTGCCGCTTACTACCTGCCACTTTTTTTCATCGGGCAGCATTGCAAACTTCTGCATAGCCTCGGGATTCATCGCTAACGCCATTCCCAAACCTACGGGCATATCAAATTTATCCATAATTTCCTCCTCTATACATACTGTACAAAGTTCCGTACAAATTTATTTTATGCCGTAAATCAATTTTTATTCATTATCTGTTATTAATAGCTTCGGGGTACAGATCGTGATGCGTGAGCCTGTCCCACGCTACCTGCTCCCACTTCGTTCCCGTCTGACCGTAGTTGCAGTACGGGTCTATGGATATTCCGCCCCTCGGCAGGAATTTTCCCCACACCTCGATATACTTAGGAGACATGAGCTTTATAAGGTCGTTCATTATAATATTTACGCAATCCTCGTGAAAGTCGCCGTGATTTCTGAAACTGAAAAGATACAGCTTCAGCGACTTGCTTTCCACCATTTTCTCCGACGGCACGTAGGATATATATATCGCCGCAAAATCAGGCTGTCCCGTAATAGGGCAAAGACTGGTGAACTCGGGACAATTGAATTTCACAAAATAATCCCTGTCAGGGTGCTTGTTGGGAAATGTCTCCAGCACCTCGGGACAATAATCCGAGGGATATTTTGTATTCTGATTGCCTAAAAGCGTAATGCTTCCGTTTTCATTTTCTGTTCTGCCTGCCATTTTTTACTCTCCTTGTTCCTTTAATAATGCACTGTCTACAACTTAAGAGAATTTTGTTCCCCTTTACTTTCTGTTAAAGAAGTAACTTGTGGTGTCCGTTCTCGTGAATTGGACTGTGAAAATCATGAGGACTAACAGCGTTGTATTAATTCGGGGATTTTTACAGTACAATTCGCGACAACAGAGATTCCAAAGGGGTCACCCCTTTGGCAGGGGGTGCAGGGGGACAGCGTCCCCCTGCTTAAGTTATGGGCAGCGGATTAATAACGGGTCAACTGTTCCGTTAGCTTCAAAAGCCGCTATTCTGTCACGGCACGTTCCGCACACGCCGCAGGGCTTGTCTCCGCCCTCGTAGCAGCTCCATGTCAGCTCGTATGGAACGCCCAGTTTAAGTCCCGTTTTTACAATGTCCGCTTTGGTAAGCTCCACAAACGGCGCAATTATCCGAAGCTGATTTCCGCTGCCGATGTATACCGCGTCGTTCATGGCATTGTTGAACGCCGACGAGCAGTCGGGATAGGCGTTGCCTGCCGCGTCATCGCTGTGCGCTCCGTAATAAATAACTCCGCAGTCGTTTGATAAGGCGATACTTGCCGCCGAAGAAATAAACAGACCGTTTCTGAACGGTACATATGTCGAAACAGGCTTGCCGTCCGTCTTTTCAAGCTGCTCGGCATAGCTTTCCTGCGGAATTTCCTCCTTAGAACCTGCAAGCAGCGAGCAGTCCGAATCGGCAAATATTTTAGTCAAATCGAGAGTTTTCAGCGTTACGCCGTAATATTCCGCAATTTTCCGAGCCGCCTGTATTTCCTTATCGTGCTTCTGACCGTAATATATCGAAAGGGCGATAACGTTCTCCGCCCCGTATTCCTTTACTGCAAGCCCGAGACAAGTCGCGCTGTCTACTCCGCCGCTGAATAATACCAATGCTTTCATATCACACCTCAATCGAGTAATTTTTGTAGATCGCGGTTATTTTTAAACGCTCCCGTATAAGTTCTCGTTTCTGTACGGGCGGAGGCGTTACGTATTCCCCGAGCCGTCATACAGCTATGAGAGCCTGTTATCTTCACGCCCACATCGGGAGAGCCTGCCGCTTCGGATATTATCTCCGCTATATCCCGTCCAAGACGTTCCTGCAATTGAAGCCGCTTTGCCGCCATGTCGCATATTCTTGCGATCTTGCTTAAACCGAGAACTCGTCCCCTCGGGATATACGCAACGTTTACCGTCATATCGTACATTAACGCCATATGATGCTCGCAATAGCTGAAAACCGTTATATCTTTCATTACGACCGCTTCTTCGGCGTCCGACTGCTCGGCTGTAAAGGTTTTTCCGAACATTTCGGCAATTTCGTGATTGGAATACGCCGTACCCTCGAGAACTTCTTCAAGCATAGCCGCTACACGCTTCGGAGTTTCCGCAAGTCCCTCACGGTCGGGGTCTTCGCCTATAGCTTCAAGAAGTCCTCGTATGTGATATTCGATTTTTTCCTTATCCATATTATACGCCCCTCTCCTCGGGATCCCAGATAAATTTGTGAAGCTGCAATTGAAGCTTCACGCCGTTAAGCCGCTTGTCTTTCATAAATTCCACTATATCGGCAGGGTCAATATTTCCAAACACGGGACTTATGTACACGCTGCATTTTTTTGTAAGCTCGTATTTTTCTATGATTTCAACAGCTCGTTCAAGGTCGGAAAGACTTCCCGAAACGAATTTTACCGTGTCCTCCCCTTGAAGATAACTGTAATTTCCAAGCCCCATTGCCGATTCCATGCCGCTGTCTGGCAGCTTATAGTCAAGAGTAAATATAGGTCGGCATTTTTTTCCGCTCAGTTCGGCTATGGAAATACTGCCGTTTGTCTCTATTTCAACGCTGTTCCCCTGCTCGGAAAGCATCTCAATAAGTGTATAAAGCTCATCCTGCAAAAGCGGTTCGCCGCCCGTCAAAGTAACATTTTTTACGCCCGTGCCGTAAACGTAGCCCGCTATCTGCTCGGGTGAAAGCTGCTCCGTTTCGCAGCCGTCGGTGTTCGCCCACTTTGTATCACAATACGTACAACTGAGGTTGCATCTGCTAAAACGTATAAATACCGCAAGTTCCCCTGCTCTCGTGCCTTCGCCGTTTATGCTGACAAATTTTTCTGCTATGGAATATTTCATGTTCTACCTCTTTAAATCGTAATCAGGACGCTTTTTTGCGTTTATCCTCAAACGGTATTCCGCATTTCTTAGTCCACGCAATAAAAAGTTCCGAATTATCCTTTTCCCAAGGAAAAGATATTATCTTTTTGCCGTTGGAATAAACGTCTATATATTCAAACCACTTGCCGCACTTAACACATGCGATCTCATCGCTGTTCCAGCAATTTCCGTTGTAAAATACCGTTTTTCCCGATACGGAAATACTCGGCTTTTTACGCTGTATTCTCTAATGCAAGCTTGACAAGCCTTTTGTTTCCGAATTGGTTTTGGTTATTCTGCATAGTAAGAATCTCCTTGAATTATATGGAATAAACTTTTTCAAGAGCTAATCCGATAATGTTGTTTTCTTCCATTATTCTCTTAAACCTGTCAGATACAAACAAGGTAGTTGTGTATTTGCGTTTATCCAAATATATTTTAAATAAATCCAAATCAAATGCTTCTTCTGTAAAGCAATATTTTTTGACTGATCGAATTACCTCTATTCCTTGTAGATTATGTGTTTTTTTGCATATACTATTACTCAAATCCAGTACATCATGATATTCGCAAATATTTAAAAGCCAAAGTTTTATTTCATTAAACTGCTTGCATTTACATGGAAAGAACTGAATTGATAGACTCCCATAGTAATTTTCTATCAACGCTTTCACTTTTGAATTGACGAGTATGGTTCCATTGATCCCCCAGTAGTTCATTATGTCTGGAAAGCCTTTGTCTGTCATCTCTATTCTCAGTAATCTTGTGGACTGTGGTTCTATTATTTCCTTGAAATCTGAAACCATATCAAAACACTGTTCACCATTCTCATTTATCAAAAAAGCATTATTATAGCCTTCATTTGCTATTACTTTCCAAATATTCATTATATACCTCATATCAATTAAGATATCCGAATATCCCGAACCTCTATTGATTTATTGCTCTCACGCCTCGTAAACGGCGCAGTTATCGGGAGTTTCGTAAACTGTCACCGAACATACCGACAGTCCGTCAAGGGACAGCAGTTCATAAAAGTGACGGGCAAAATTCTCGGCGGTAGGTCTGAACGGAACTTCTATCAGAGCGAACCCCTCGTCTTTAAGAGCCTCGGCTGTTGCGGATCTAAGGCTGCCCTTTTCGTAAATAAGGGCATGGTCAAAGCTGTCGGCAAGGCTGCGGACTTTTTTCTTCAAATCGCCGAAATCAATAAGCATTCCGCGCTTTGTACCGTCGTTTTGAAGCTCCTCGCCTTTTATACTGACTTCTACAGTCCAGCGGTGACCGTGTATATTGGCGCATTTGCCCTCGTAGCCTTTAAGAAAGTGCGCCGAATCAAATGCGGCAGACGTTTTCAAATAATACATGTTCATTCTCCCTGACAAGTGACATTATTCTTTTTATTTCTCGTATCTTGTTATTATTATATCACAGCTTCGTGATAATTGCAAGAAAATTTTTAAATAAACTTGCATTGACTTCGGAAAAGTGATATAATGTATATGTTAAAATTTAATCATGGGAGTGAACAAATGAAAATAAACTGGAATACCAAATACACCACTATTTCCGTATATACCGTGCTGACCTTTACGGCATGCCTTGTAGTATACGCGCTTCTGTTCAACTTCACGGGACTGGGAGACTTTATTGAAAAGTTTCTCTCGATAATAGCTCCGATAACTTGGGGACTTGTCATTGCATATCTCGTCAACCCTATCATGAAATGGTTTGAAAAAAGGCTGAAAAAACTGACGGAAAAAAACAAGCCCCATTTCAAGCTGAACCGCATAATATCGCTCAGTATCTCCATGCTGCTGTTTCTTGCGGCTATTGCGGCTTTAGCGTCGATAATCCTGCCGCAGGTCTTTGAGAGCATCACGAGCATTATCAACAACATCGGCACTTACCTCAGCAACTTTAAAAAATGGATAGATTCCATTCTTGTTAAATATCCCGAACTGCTCACCGAGGTCAACAATCAGATAAATAATATCGAAAAGACCATAATGGAATTCATAAATAATATCGTTCCCAAAATCGGCGATATTATGGTCAAAATAACCGACAGTACACTCGGATTTATTGTGGCTATCAAGGATTTTCTGATAGGAATTATCGTTGCAGTCTATTTTCTCTACGGCAAAGAACACTTTCAGGCTCAAATGAAAAAAATCTCCTGCGCTATTCTTCCCTCTAAAGCGTCAAAGACCTTTTTCAGAATTTGCGCGCAGACGAACTCCTCCATAAGCGGCTTTATTTCGGGAAAAATCGTTGATTCCATAATTATCGGCTGCCTGTGCTTCATCAGCATGACAGTCATGAAGCTCGATTTTGTCGTTCTTATTTCGGTTATCGTCGGCGTTACAAATATTATCCCGTTTTTCGGTCCGTTCATCGGCGCAATACCAAGCGCGTTTCTTCTTTTAGTGGCTTCGCCAAAGCAGGTCATACCGTTCCTTATCCTGATACTCATTATCCAACAGCTTGACGGAAACGTTATCGGTCCTAAAATTCTCGGACAGTCTACGGGTATTTCGGCATTCTGGGTGCTTTTCTCAATACTTGTCGGCGGCGGACTGTTCGGCTTCGCAGGCATGATACTGGGAGTTCCCATATTTGCAGTCCTTTACTCGCTTCTACAGGAATTTATCGAATATCGGCTCGAGGGGAAAAATATGTCCTCCGATACAAAAGACTACTTTCCCGAACCCGTTGCCGTGAAAACGCCTGCTCCGCCTGCAAAGAAAAATGACACTGACGAAAAAGAAGATAAAAATTAAAAATAAAAAGTCTCCGAATGCGGAGACTTTTTTAATTATATTATCAGCTTGTCGAAAGCTCCGCATACTTTGCAAGTATCGCCGAAGCATCTGCGGCATCTATTACGCCGTCGCCGTTGTAATCGCACATATCATTATTAAGCGTGATCGTCTTGCCCGTAGACGAGTACCCGTATGCCCTGAGAACAAGCGACGCGTCCGATGCTGATATTGTTCCGTCGTTATCAACGTCCCCCGGAGTTATCTCAGAGTAGATATACGGCGCAATATCAATATCCTTGTACAGCGAAGCTTCTATGATGTCCTGCGCAGGTTCAGGGAATCCCGGCAGTACGTCCTCAACGTAGCACACCATTCCGAAGCTGAGGTCGCTGTGAGCCGCCGTTTCCCCCGACTTTACAGTCATAAAGCAGCCGCTGTAAAACTCGGGCGTTGAGCCTACAATGTAATTCTGCACATCGAATTTCAGGCATTCTCCCGATACGCCGACATTACGTGTATAATACTCCTGCTTTATGCCGTATACAACAAGGTCGAAGCCGTTGCCGTCGGGAACAGCGTCGAATTTCAAATCTCCTCGGTAAACAAAACCGCCGTCCGAAAAATCCTCGTTTTCGGAAATCACCATATCAAGAAATTCCTCTTTCGTCATCTTCGGTTCGGACTCTGTGGGAACTTCTACTTCGGGATTTTTATCATACAAATTTATGCTCACAACGCTTTCGTTTTCGGCTGCGCTTCTTATCTCGTCCGCTGACAGTCTGCACACGATCGAAGGAGTTAATTCACTAAAAAAAATTATGCTCTCCTCTGTGATACCCTGCGCTTTGACAAACGCATTGTTTTTATTCTGATAGTATTCCTGCGCTATTTCAAGCTTTGCAGCCTTTAACAGATCGACACGTTCCGCCTCGGTAAGCGCATAATATTTTTCAGCCTCAGCCTCTGTCCGCGGAGCTGTCTGCTCCTCTGCAAGCGCGTCAAAATCAGGCTTGTCGTTATCTGCGAGCCATATCCATACGGGTATTTCTCCGCTGTCCGCTTGGGACAACTTTTCGCTAAGCTCTGCGGAAATCTTTCCGTCTGCTGACGATACTGCTATCACAGCGTCATTGCATATCGGCTGCAATGCGGATATTGACGCAGTACAAAGAACTGCTGATAAAATTCCGATCAATAATTTTTTCATAGCCATTCCTCCGATCAATTTACAGCTGCTAAAATTAAATTTGCATCTGTTACATCTACAATACCATTTCCGTCATAGTCTGCTAAAAACATATCAAGATTTGAATAATCGCTTTGTCCGATAGACAAAGCAGAATGCATCTCTAAGCTCAGTCGATGAATCATATCATCACCTCTTGAGTTTAAGTATATCTGAATAAAAATGTAAAGTCAATATATTTGTCCTGAAAAGCAGTTTTTTGTCCTGAAAAGCATATTATACTCGCCGCTATTGCAAAATTTTTCCCATTACGTTCCAAATGTTTCTACTTTTATTATACCTTATCCGAACACATACGTCAAGTAAATATAATATGTATTGCAAAATTTGTACGAATAAACAAATAGTACCTCGGCTTATTATGAATAATGTATAATTACGCTCGGTGCTGTTTTCAAATTATTTATCAAGCTTTCTGTAAATCGTTTTACGCATTGTTACATAGCAGGCAATACCTCCCACAGCGTTTGAGATCGGTTCGGCTGCAAATACTCCATTTACGCCCATTCCAAGTCTCGGCAATATAAATGTAAGCGGTATAACAATTATCACTTTCCTCAGCAGAGAAAAGAAAATAGCGTGTTTTGCGTCCCCTAACGCCTGAAATGTCGATTGTCCCGCAAATTGAAACGACATAAATACAAATCCAAAAAAATAAATTCTTATTGCGGAAACTCCCGAATCAACAAGCGAAACATCATCGGAAAATATTTTGAAAAAGAACGACGGCAATATAAATACCGTAAGCCATGCCGCTGTCGTATATATCATTCCGACAAGAGTATTGAAACGAATCGCCTTTTTTACTCTTTCATACAATTTTGCTCCGTAGTTGTAACTCATCACAGGCTGCGCTCCGCTGACAAGTCCGCTGACAGGCAGCATAAATATATCTCTTATGGAATTAAGAACAGTCATGATTCCGACATAAATATCTCCTCCAAAATTCTGCAACGTTGAATTGCAGGCTGCCTGAACGAGACAGGTTGTCCCCTGCATGACAAAATTCGACGCCCCGAGCTTGCATATCCGCTTTGTCAAATCAATATTTAACCGAATGTTCTCCAACTTTAATCTGAGAGGTGTCGTTTTTTTCACAAGAAAAGCTATCATCCATACTGTCGAAATACTTTGACTTATTACTGTCGCAGCCGCAGCTCCGCTTACTCCAAGATCAAATAAAAATATGAAAACAGGATCGAGTATCGTATTTGCCACCGCTCCGATCATAACTGTGAGCATTCCTGTTTTCGGGAACCCTTGTGCGCTTATGTAACCGTTAAGTCCCGTATTAAGCATCGCAAATGTTATTCCTATAAAATATACCCTGAGATACGACGAAGCGTATTCGTAAGAAATATCGCTTGCTCCCAAAAAATACAAAATCGGCTTGCAAAATATATACCCCAGAATCATCAATACAACAGAACCCCCAACGATCAGACTGCATGAATTGCCGAGGATACGTTCCGCTTCAGCTTTTTTCCCCGCTCCATTGGCTATTGAAAATAACGGTACACCGCCCATTCCGAATAACGCCGCAAAGGCTATTATAAATGTTATGATCGGAAATGTTAATCCTACGCCTGTCAATGCTGCGCTGTCGCTGTCGTTCATGTGTCCTATGTATATCCTGTCGATGACATTGTACAACAACTGTATAAGCTGCGCAAGCATTAACGGAATCGCTTGCGATAAAATAATTTTCCCGACGCTCCCCTTAGAAAAATCTTTCTGCATTTTTTCATCTCCGTTTCTTTTGCGATATAATATAATTATATCACTTTTCTGCAAATCAAGTCAACCCTGCAAGAAACGCGCGTATGGTAAAGTTTTAGTAGGCAAGTAAATTTTGTAGGGACGGCGCCCTCGACGTCCCGTTTTCAGGATGTAAACGACAGTACGCCATCGGGCGATTTCCTTGCCTCTGCCGCACCTATCTGATTTTTGCTTTATCAAACAGTTCTTTAGAGAAAATTGTGTCAAGTATTATTGACAAAATCCCTATGACTATCTTGACCGAAAAAGCAAACCATGGAAATACGAGACGCTTGCTAAAGAAATGATGAAAATTCATAACGAAGATACATGTAATGACACATACGGCAGAGAGCGTATGTACATAGCATTGAAGCTGAAAAGCGAAGCCGGCGAGATTTCTGTTCATATACCAAGCGAAGGTACAGTCCGTAATGTCATGGAACATATTGGATTGATCCATAAGTCTCGCAGAAAGCCGAATGGGATCACCAAAGCAGACCGTGAAGCACGTAAATCGGACGATCTTCTGAAGCGTGATTTCAGTGCGGATAAG
>JAGAQC010000034.1 GCA_017622925.1 Ruminococcus sp. | reverse complement strand
GAGTCCAGAGGCAGCGCCTCTGGTGGGGTGCGGGGCAAAGCCCTGCATAGCGTTTAAGCGCTCCGCAAAGGGTGAATTTCAAAACAGTCCGATGGACTGTTTTGAAAGAGGGAACGCCCTGCAAGAGAGGGCGTTCCCTTAATAATGTCACGGCACAAACTGTCCCTACTCCCCCACTAAGTCAGTTTTGAACTGTTCTGACTTCTGCGCTTTCAAGCCTTGAAAAATACTGCTCCGAATACGCCTTGAACTCACGTCTGAACTTCTCGTCGTTTTCCTTTACATCGCTGAGATAAGCGTGGATATTCGTCTTTTCATCTGTTTCGATCAGGCAGCCTGCAATATTAGAGCAGTGGTCTGAAATTCGCTCCAGATTCGTAAGCACATCCTGAAAAATATATCCCAACTCAACGGTACATTCGTCGTTCTGAAGTCGGCGTATATGGCGGTTTTTAAGCTCGGTGCTGAGATTATCGACTACCTCTTCAAGCGGCTCTACTCGGTGCGCCGCCGCAAGATCGTCCTCCACATACGATTCAAACGCTATGCGGATATTTTCTTCTATAGCGTCGGTAATTACAGTAATTTCGTTGACGCACTCGGGAGAAAAAGTTATGCCTTTCTCTTTCATCTCCTGCACAGACTCGATAAGGTTGACCGCATGGTCGGAAATTCGCTCAAAGTTGCCCACACAGTGCATCATTTTGGACATGGTACGGCTGTCTCTGCCCGTGATACTGTGCTTCGCCACTCTTACAAGATAGCTGTTTATTTTATCCTCATATTTGTCGATAAAGTCCTCCAGATCAATAACGGTCTGTACAGCCTTTTCGTCATATTCAGCCGTAAGAAGTCCGAGAGCCATGTCTATAGCCTTTTTCGTCTGCTTTGCCATGTCAAGCGAAACTCCTCTGCAAGCCTCTACAGCAACGCTGGGGGTGGACATAAAGCGGTCGTCCAAAGCGGCAAAGGCGTTTTTCTTTTCCTCTGTCTCGCCCTTTTTATCACGTACAATGAGCTGAGAAAGCTTAACGAGCTGCTTTGAAAACGGCATGAGCATTATAGTCGCCGCAACGTTGAAAGCCGTGTGCATTACTGCTATTCCCATATATCCCGTGGGCTGAGCCATAAAGTCCCCCAAAGGCGTGACCGCCTGCAATATCATGATTATAGGCAGGAAAACCACCGTACTTACGGTATTTATGAGTACATGTATAACGGCAACACGCTTGGCGTCCCTGCTTACGCCGATAGAGGAGATAAGAGCAGTCACGCACGTTCCGATATTAAGTCCCATGATTATCGGCAGAGCCATTCCGTAGGTAAGGCTGTTTCCAACGGAAAAAGTCATAAGAATACCGACAGACGCAGCCGAGCTTTGGATGATTCCCGTAAATACAGCTCCCACGATAACGCCGAGAAGCGGATTATTAAAGGCGGTAAGAACTCTCTGAAATTCGGGAGAATTAGCCAACGGGTCGATAGATTCCTTCATAAGATCCATACCCGTCATAAGAACTGCAAAGCCTACAAGTATACGTCCCACGTCCTTTTTCTTAGCCTTTTTGCAGGTCATTATCATAAGTATGCCTACAAGGGCAAGAAGCGGCGAGAACGACTCGGGCTTTAAAAGCTGCATGAGAAAGCTGCCTATCCCCTCGCTGCCCTTGCTGTCGATACCGTTAAGACAAAGCAGCCATGCGGTAAAGGTCGTACCGATGTTTGCGCCGAAGCTGACGGCTACCGTGTCGATAAGAGCCATTATTCCCGAGTTTACAAAGCCTACGGTCATTACCGTCATAGCTGAGGACGACTGTATGGCAATGGTTATGACTGTGCCGAGAGTAAGCGCCATAAAAGGATTGGAGGTCATTTTTTTCAGGGCGACCTCCATTTTTCCGCCCGCAAGCTTTTCAAGTCCTGTGGACATTACGTTCATGCCGTAGAGAAAGAACGCAAGTCCCCCGAGCATGGTGAATATGTTGAACACCGAGAATCCGTCCATAAATTACTCCTCATCAGTTTATTTTGTTCGGAACAAAGGCTGTCCGAACAGTTTAATTATACTGTACGCAAAGATTCCCGTCAATATCATTTTGTAATATTTTACACAGATTTTACATTAGAGACACCGTCCCTTTTGAATCTCGATGTTAGTTCGCTTTAATATCATCAACTTAAGAGGATTTTGTTTCCATTTACTTTCTGTTAAAGACGTAACTCTTGGTGTCCGTTCTCGTGAATTTGGCTGTGGAAATCATGGAAACTAACAGCATCATGCTGATTTTGGGATTTTCACAGCCAAATTCACGACAGCAGAGATTCCAAAGGGGTCACCCCTTTGGCAGGGGGTGCAGGGGGACGGCGTCCCCCTGCTTAAGTTACCGGTACTAATAAGGGAGCTTGAATTTGCCGACTCTCCATACACCGTCGCTGTCCCTGACTACCGAAAATTCGGCGTCCTCCGTGTATGCTCCGCCGCCGAAACCGTCGCCGCTGTAGCTGTTTTCGACCCTGAAATTTATTTCGCCGTCCGTTCTGCCCGTTATTTCAGCAACTTTAGAGCCTTCGTAAAAAATATCCGAACCTCTTGCGCCGTTCAGACAGTACGCCCTGCCGTTCTCCTCCATGAACACCTCGTCAAGAGTATCTTCATAATTTTCGCTGAAAACCTCGTGATAATCCGCTCTCACATCGTCAAGGGAATTAACGCCGTCCTCAGTGATAAGGTAAAACTGCCAGCCGTACTCGTTGCTTACATACTGCGACGTATCGAGACTGTACGGCGAACCTACGGTAAAGCTCCACTCGGTCTCGCAAGCCTTGTCGAAAAGCTCCTGAGCAGCCGCTAAAACGTCCGTTTCAAGCTGTTCCTCGAACTCCTCGCCGCCCTCGGGATAATGCAGATTCCCCCCCGAAGCGGACGTCGGCATTGTCAGGGAAGTCCCCTCGGTCACGGCAACAGTACCGCTTTCGGGAGCTGTGCCGACCGTTTCAGCCGAGGTCTGCTCCTCGATCGCAGCTTCAACGGCTGCGGAAGTTCCGCTTACGCTTTCGGAAACGCTGCTTTCGCCTTTTTTCTTGTCACCGCACGACGCAAGGCTCAGAACGCATGTCAAAACGGTCAAAAATGGCAGTATCTTCCTCATTACTGTTCCTCCTCGTCAAGCACAAAATCAATATTTCCCTCGCTGACGTTCACCGCAGCGCAAAGCACCCTCACCGTATCGCCAAGCTCATAGGAAACGCCGCTGAATTTTTCGGTAAGCGCAACAGGCTCGCTGTAATCGTATTCGCCCTCGGGCAGGGTGCGTATGTGTACAAGTCCCTCCACCGAATTAGGGAGCTGCACGTAAAATCCGAATTCCGTAACGCCCGAGATTTTCGCCGTAAAGCTTTCGCCTATGTGCCGCTTCATATACTCCGCCTTATAGCAGTCCTCACACGCTCTTTCAGCCGTGACCGCGCGTACTTCCGCCGCAGTCGAACTTTCAGCCGCATTGACCGCAAATCCGCTGTAACGCTTTGCAAGCCACGTATCGCCGTAGCCTGCCAGAACGTCCGTAATTATGCGATGTATCGCCAGATCGGGGTATCTTCTGATAGGACTTGTAAAGTGTGCGTAATCCTTCAGCACCAGTCCGAAATGACCGAGAGGTTCTTCGGAATATTTCGCCTTTGCCATAGAGCGGAGAACCATCATATTCACAGCCTCGAACTTATCCGTTCCCCTTACGTTTTCAAGTATCTGCGCCGCATGAGCAGGCTTGAACTCCTGAAAATGAGGATATTCCACATTCAGCTTAGTCAGCATCTCGCACAAAGCCGCCGTTTTTTCCTCCGGCGGAGTTTCATGGATACGATAAACAAAGGGTATCTTCCGCTCACGGGCAAGCCTTGCCGCCGCTTCGTTGGCGCAAAGCATAAATTCCTCGATGATACGCTCGGACTTGCCCCTTTCTCGGGGAACTATGTCGCAGCAAACTCCGCTGTCATCTATAATAAGCTTGCTTTCGGACGTTTCAAGCTCGGGCGCATGACGCTGTTTTTTCCGCTCGATAAGAATATCCGCCAGTTCGTCCATAAGAGCTATCTCCCTTGAAACGCACTCGTATTTTGCCGATATATCTCCGTCCGCCGAGCCGTCAAGAATGCTGTTTATCTCGGAATAAACGCCTTTCACCCTTGACCTTATGACCGACTTGCAGAAACGGTAATTTTTCATTTCGCCGTCTGTACCAAGCTCCATAAACGCCGTAAGGGTAAGCCTGTCCTCATTGGGATTGAGGGAGCATATACCGTTGGAAAGCTCTTTCGGCAGCATGGGAATGACCTTATCCGCATAGTAAACGCTCGTTCCTCGGCGGATAGCTTCTTTGTCCAGCGCGCTGTTGCCCTTGACATAGTGGGACACGTCGGCAATATGAACGCCTAAGAGCCAGCCCTCCGCCGTTTTCTCAACGGAAACGGCATCGTCCAGATCCTTTGATTCTGCGCTGTCTATGGTGAATATGGGCAGTCCCCTGAGATCCTCACGGTTGTTGAAGCTGTATTCCTGAACGCCGCCCTCGGAAATTTTACGGGCTTCTTTCAGAACGTCCTCCGAAAACTCGGAAACGATACCGCTTGAAGCGATTATAGACTCCGCGCAGGCTGATGCAAGGTCGGAACTGCCGAAAACGGAAGTTATCCTGACCTTATGCTCGGCGTGACGCTTGCCCCTGTAGACGATCTCCGCCATGACCTTATCGCCCTCCGCAAACGGAACGCTTTCGGACTTTGAAATTATCATATGGTTGCGTGAAGCTATATCGGGAACAAGGTAAAGGCTGCCCTCCTCGTACTCGATAACGCCCGTGAGGACGGAGCTTCCGAAGCTGAGAATATCCTGAACCTCTCCCTCGGGTTCTCCCGAACGTGACGGAATATCGGCAATAAGCACACGGTCTCTCGGCATAGCTCCCATCATGCACTTTCCGGGAATAAAGTACTCCGTTCCGTCCTCGGTAACGGCAAAGCCGAACGTGCGGCTAAGACGTGTTATCTCGGCGCATTTGAAGCCGAGCTTCGAGCATAATGCGGCTTTCATGCCCTTGCGGACGGTGATAACGCCCTCGTTGCGAAGCTCCTCGAATGCCTGAACGAAATTTTCCCGTCCCGATTTTTTTGTACGGCACTTAGTCTCAAGCTCGCTCAAAGGCATAAGCCGTTTATTGCAGCTCCTCAAAAATGTCACAATTTTATTTTTATAGCTTTCGACGCTTACCTCCGCGCCGTTCTTTTTCTTTTTTTCTGCCATTTATTTTCTCCCTAAGTTTTTAACTTAAAAAGCCCCATGACCATTCAAGTCACGGGGCGTTCGATTACTTTTCGGTAAATATCGGAATGATGTTTACTGCAAGCGTAAGCACGAAAAGGATAATTCCTGCTGTTCTTGTGATCTTAGCGAGGATAGCCTCACGGCTTCTGCCCTCGTTTTTACCGTAGAAAGAATCGGAACTTGCTCCTGTAAGAGCAGCCGTCATGCTGTCCTGAGACTTCGATTCCTGCGCAAGGCACAGAACAATGATAGTGATACATGTAACGAGCAGGATCGCTCCGCCTATGATCTCAAGAATGCTCATAATTTATTTACCTCCGTGTATTTAAGGCGCATAATGCCTGTATTTTCAATTAGCTTTTTTATTATACCATATATTAAAGTTTTTTTCAAGTGTTTCAGCGAAAAATACGCAAAAATTTTCCACGGCTTTTTTGTGCATTTTTAACAACGGCGAGCCGCCGCAGGCATTGCCGACCGTATTCTTATGTAAGGAATATGCGTCCCCGTAGCCACCTGTCTCAGGAAAAGGAAATAACAAAAGAAGTATGATATGTCCGCATAACAAGAAACAATTATCAGACCTGTTCAATAACCTTTTTCCGCATAAGTACCATATCAAAAACGTCCGCATTGCCGTCAAGGGTCATATCGTAGAGGACGACATTATCTGCCGTTTCGGATTCGGCGTTAAGCATATAGCGGTTCATTTTTACGAGGTCTGCCGCGGAAATTTTGCCGTCCTGATTTACGTCGCCTATCTGATAGCTGCATTCAGGCGTACCGTCCTTCTGTAGACTGTGGAGCGACGAGGGGATATACGCTTTCCAATCGCTGTGAGAATTATCGACGCTCAATTCGCTGTCCGATCTCATGAACCATGAATATTTAACGCCGTCCACATCGTCCCATGTTGTGTCCACATGGAAGAAATGTCCGCCGATCTTCACTATATTCCACGCATGGTTGCTGCTGTGGATATAATACGATTCGATACCTACGGAATGGCAAAGCAGGTTAAACGCTTTCGCATAGCCCTCGCATACGGTGGAATCGTTCAGCAATATAGATGCGTCCGTATGAAATTCCGCCGGATTTGTGTCGCCTGTGGCATACCGAGTATTTTTGCATACCCAATCATGCAGAGCCTTGACCTTTTCGGTGTCGCTGTCATAGGGCGCAGTAACTTCTTCTGCGATACGCTTATACTGCGCTTTAACGTATTCGTTCAGGAATCCGACCTCCTCAGCCATATAAAAGCTTTCCTTGATAAAGTCGCTGTATTTCGGGTCAAAGCCGCCTGTTGCGCTGTCAAAAACGGGTTCGGAATTTATTTTCATAAGCGACAAGCAGTCGTCAAAGGCATATCCGTTTATTGGCTGCGAGGTATCGAGGGCGATATTTTCAAGGGAGTCGCAGCCAATGAAAGCGTACTGATCGAGATCGGCTTTACCGCAAAATTCAACAGAAGCAAGACTTGTACATCCGCTGAAAGCGTCCCTGCTTATTACGGCGTCCTCGTTAAATGTGACGGTTTTCAGCTCGGTGCAGTTCCCGAACGCATTTTTGTTCAAGGTACACGGCGAATTTATAATTAACTCTGAAATAGCGGAGTTGCTGAAGGAATTATCTTCGATAGAAATGTTCTGCGTTGTTTTCGGAAACGTTAGGGATTTAGTTGCCGACGTATCGAGATTTGCAAGAGAAATGCTTTTCACGGGAATATCGAAAATGCTTTCGGGGAAAACGATCTCGGAGCTGTTCCCCGTATATCCCTCGATATTGCAGCAGCGGCTGCCTGTCTCATTGTCGATCGCAGTTGAAATTTTAAAATCGCCGTTTACGGAGTAATATTTAGATTCGGAGGTCGTAGACTTGACTTTGCTGTCATCTGAGACCCTTTCCTGCAAATTTTTCGGGAGCGTTACAGACGTATTCTGAAATGCGGAATTTGCTATAGAAACTATATCGTCATGAAAGACGACCGTTTCGAGTTTTTTACAGCTTGCAAACGTCAGGCTCGGGATAAATCTCAGCTTCTTGGGTATGTTTACGGAAACGACCGTTGAACTCTTGAAAACGTCGCTGCCAAAGTAGTCGATACAGTCGGGCAGAGTGACGTTTTCAACAACTTTGCCGTTAGCCTTGTTAAAGGCAAACGCGCTGTCGCCTATCCCTGTTACGGTCGCTCCCTCTACCGTTTCGGGTACGACAAGATTCGGTTCCTGTCCGTGATAATTTTGTAATATGAGTTCATTGGGTCTGCCCTTTCTCGGCAAAAAGTACATATCGTTGTAATATATTTCAGTTTCTTCCTCAGCCGATTCCGCCGCCGCGTTCGGAAGCGCAGTGAAATAATTCGCAGACATGGGCATAACAGCCGTCAAAGCGGCTAAAACGACTGCTGTAAATCTGATCTTCTTCATAAAATAACACCTTGTTTCCTTTCTATGGGAGGGGGACTGAACAGGCTCGCGAATACGGGGACGCATATCCCGTTCATAAGAATACGGTCGCAATGGGTGAGCTACACGCTGCTCGCCAACCATTTGGACATATCCGTTTCCGTACCGCCTGTTGAAACGTATGAGTAGAATTGCAGTATCGTTGAAGCGTCGGAGGAATCTATCTTGCCGTCCTTATCGACATCGGCGGCGTTTTTCTGGGCGGAGGTAAGTTTAGAACTCTTGCCCGTGGAGGTCAGTGAATAGTCGGTGAGAACAACTGTTGCATCACTTGAATCAATAGTTTTATCGTCGTTCACATCGCCCAGCACGAGGGCTTTCGGAGCTTCGCCGAAGGATTCATATGTATAGCCGTAGGATTCAGCGTATTCCTGTGCAAGGGAGTTGTCATAGCCGGCGATCACACCGTTGAAGCAAAACTTCCCTGCTTCCTCATCATAGAAGTTTGAAATTGTCCACGCATCACCGAAAATTTCACATTTGGTATTTTCTATTACTATTTTGTCTAATTTTTCACATTTTGAAAATGCACCATCATCAATAAATACAACACTTTCGGGGACAACAATATGCTCCAGACCTGAACATCCCCCGAACGCCCCACCGCCGATATTTGTAACGCTGTCGGGAATGATCAGCCTGTCCAGACCTGAACAATTTTTAAACGCCTCCCTGTCAATACTTGTAACGCCGTCGGGAATAGTTATCGACGTAAGACCCGAACAGTTTTCAAACATACTCTGGCTGATACTTGTGATCTGATCGGGGATATGTATATCTTTCAGACCCGAACAGCCTCTGAATGCTGCATAGCCGATGCTTGTAACGGTGTCCTGCAAACCTATTGATGTAAGACCTGAACAGCCGGCAAAGGCTTGCTTGCCGATGCTTGTAACGCTTTCAGGGATAGATACCGATGTAATCTCCTTGCAGGACGTAAACGCCCAATCGGCGATACCTTTAACGTAGCCGGGAATAGCAACACCTCCCGTGCAGGTCGCACCGTCAACAAGAATATCGTTTATAATTACCAGTGGATCTTCTTCCCGCTTATCTTCAAGCCAGGGCGTACCATAAAACGCACCTCTGCCAAAATAAGTAACGCTGTCGGGAATAGTTATTTCCGCCAGAGACCCACAGCAGTTGAACGCCTCCACGCCGATACTTGTAACGCTGTCGGGAATAATTATCTCTTTCAGAGCGTAACAGCGGCAGAACGCATCGTATCCGATGCTTGTAACGCTGTCAGGAATATTTACATCGGTCAGATCAAAGCAGTAACAAAACGTATCATCGCCGATGCTTGTAACACCGTCGGGAATATTGACCGATCTCAGACCGGTACACTTATAGAACGCAGAATTGCAGATATTTGTAACGCTGTCAGGAAGCGTTAACGATGTCATATCATAACACTCCTCAAAGGCATAATAGCCGATTGCCGTAACGCCGTCTGGAACAACAACGTCACCGGAGCATTTCTTACCGTCAATAAGAATATTGTTTACGACAACTAAAGGATCTTTTTTCCGTTCATTATCGAGCCATTGCGTATCCCCGAATGCATTGAGACCAATATCTGCAACGCTGTCGGGGATCGTTATTGATTTCAGGTTTGTACAGCCGCTAAATACCCACCTTTCGATATTTGTAACGCTGTCCGGAATAGCTATTGATGTCAGAGCTGTACAGTCTGCAAATAAACTATCGGTGAGAGTTGTAACGCCCTCCGGGATATTTATTGATCTCAGACCTGTACATTCCCGAAATGCACCGCTGCCGATGCTTGTAACAGTGTCGGGAATAGTTATTGATGTCACCTCCGAACAAGAGTCGAACGCAATATAGCAGATCTCTGTAACAGGCAAGCCCTCAATTTCGCTTGGGATAACCACCTCTGTCTCAGATCCATTAAAGCTGCTGATCTCAACATGGTCGCTGTAAGCCCTGTAATAAAACGATCCGTAAGTTCCCTGGGTAAATTCCTCCGTTTCCTCGGCATTAGCTGTCATGGCGATCTCAGGCATATTCACCGTTACCGCAGGAATAGCCGACCCCAAAACCGTGACCGCCAAAAGCGAAGCAAAAATTTTTCTGATTTTCATTTTAAATCCCCCTGTTTTTTCCTTAATAATCGCCGGAGGTGTCCTCCATAAGCTTGAATTCTATTTCGTACTCCTTGATACTGCCGTCCTTTCTTACATGAGCGCATTCAGCCGGAACGGTATCGCCTGCTCCGTATGACGCGCTTATGGTATCGTACATCTCATCGTAAGTTTCAATGGGAGTTCCGTTTATTTTAGTGATAAAATCGCCTTTTTTCAGCGCAGTTTTGGAAATATCGCAGTCCTCGCTTATATCGTCGATATATATGCCCTTGAAGTCCTCGGGAAGTTCAAATCCCAGATTCGATTCAATAGTCGCCACATTTTCCTCGCTGCTCATGTCGATCAAAGTAATTCCGATACGGAATCTTCCGCCGATAAAGCCGTTGTTTATAAGCTCCTCGATGATAGGCTTAGCCTCGTTTATAGTGATTGCAAAGCCGAGACCCTCGTAAAATCCGCTGACATATTTAGAAGAAGTAATGCCGATTACCTGACCGTACATGTTTACCAGCGCGCCGCCCGAGTTTCCGGGAGAGATAGCGGCATTTGTCTGAATGCAGTTCATTTCAAAGCCCGTGGAATCGCTGCGTATTTCACGGTTTACCGCTGAAACGATGCCGTTTGTTACAGTTCCCGTAAGACCTGCCGGATTGCCGATAGCGATGACTTCCTCGCCAACTATCACCTCGTCTGAGTTTCCGAGAACGGCAGGCACAAGGTCGGAAGCGTTGATTTTAAGAACCGCAATATCGGTTTTCGAGTCACGTCCCACAACCGATGCGGAGTACACCTTGCCGTCCGCCGTGTGTACGTCATGGTAGCCTGTTGCGGAAAGGACGTGAGCGTTTGTCACGATATATCCCTGTTCATTGAGAACAACACCCGAGCCTGTACCCTCCAGATCCTTTTGAAAAGCGTCGGAATAGGTGTAAATTTCCACGATAGACTTACGTACTGCCGCCGCCGCGCCCTCTGTGGAGTAGCGGCCGTTTTCGTCGGGTTCGGAAATATTATCGTCAGCGCCCTCGGGCTTTGAGTTCTGATAGATAACGACCTGATTCGCCGTACCTGCGCCCCTAAGACGTTTTCCGCTCGTTGCAATGTCGTATACGATGCCCGTAATTCCCATTATAAGGGCGGCAAGAACGAGTATGAAAAACAGCGCAACGATAGTTTTTTCACGGCGTATCCGCTGATTTTTTTCCTTTAACTCAGCCGCCGCGCGAAGCTGTTCGGCGTTCGGGTAAGAGCCTGCGCCGTAATACGGATTATTGTAATAGCCGTTCATACGCGAGGGCGGCGGATTCGGGGAAAACTGGTTACGGTACTGTTCGTACTGCCGTTCCTGATTAAACTGCTGATTCGCATTATATTGCTGCTGTGCCTGATCGTATGCTCCTTGACGGAACTGCTGCTGAGCTGAATTATACTGCGTCTGCTGAATGTTTCGTCTGTTCTCCTGAGCAGCCGCATTTTCCGAAGCCTGAGAGGGTTCGGGAGTCTGCGGCGTGTTTGTTTCCTCGGGTTGATTTTTTTGAAGCTCGTTAAAAACATTGTCTCTCTGATCCATAGCTGCTCCTTAATCTTTTTTCTCTTTTTCTCCGCGAGTGCAGTCCTCGGGGATCTGTATCTGAAATTCTGTATACTCGCCGTAAACGCTCTTTACAACGATATGTCCGTGATGAAGATGTACTATCTTGCGTGAGATAGAAAGTCCGAGACCAAGACCCGTAGTGTCCTTGCCACGTGAGGAATCGGTTTTGTAGAAGCGGTCGAAAACCTGCTGTATTTCGTCATCTTTAAGACCCTCGCCCGTATTTCTGATACCGATAATGCAGATGTCGTCCTTTTTATCGAAGGTAAACGAAAGCGTGCCGCCCTCGTTTACGAATTTGACCGCATTTTCCACAAGGTTGTAGACGACCTGCTGCATGAGGTCGGCGTCCGCAACGGCAATGATACGGCGGCTGTCAAGCTCCTCGACCTGTAGATTCTTTTCCTCGATGCGTTTTTCAAACATCAGTACGACTTTAATTACAAGGTCGGTGAGGTTAGTTTCCTTGAAATTGGGACGCATCGTTCCCGATTCAAAGCGGCTCATATTGAGCATGGAGGTTATCAGAATGCGAAGCCGCTGTATCTCCTGAGAAACGAGAATGAGGTATTCCTGCTGACGGCTTTTCTTGATAGTGCCGTCAAGAATACCGTCAACGAAGCCGCCGATAGTGGTCATGGGCGTTCTCAGCTCGTGGGAAACGTTGGCAATAAACGTTCGGCTTGTTTCCTCGCTTTTTTCGACGTTTGCGGCAAGGGTGTTCACCAAGTCGCATATCTGAATGAGGTTCGGTGAAATATCGGTAGAAAGCTTTTCCGAAAACTCGTCTTTGGAGTAGTTTTCGACAATGCGCAGAAATTCCGCCTCGAACTTCATGTTTGCTTCTATCCTTTTTCTGAAAATGACAAAGCAGCCTGCGAAAAGCAGCAAAGCCGCCGAAGAATAGACGATAAGCACGGCTATGTTGAAATCGTCCACGTTTTCGGTAGTCGCTGCGGCGAGAATGTATCTCGGAGTGAATTTATTGTCGTCTTCTTCAAGGAAAAATTTCGTAATATACATCAGGCTCGGCACTCTCTGTGAGAGAAATTCCGAGTCTATCCCCAAAAAGTCCTCTTCTTCAAGTTCGGACATCGTGCTTTTGGTGAGATTTTTTGCGTTTGACGTATCGCCGTTCGGCGCGATAAGGCATTTTCCGTCGGCGTCGAACATATACAAGCGTATTTCCTGTTCGCTGGCAAGCTTATAGCCGTAGTAATCAGCGGCGTTCAGATAGTCGTCTTTATTTTCGTTGTAATCGTCTGTAATGCAGCTTATGAAAAAATCGCCTGCCGATTTTACTTTTTCAAGCTCAGAATTACGGTATATCGCCGCTGAAACGCTGACTACCACAGCTCCCAGTGACACAAGCACACAGGCGGTAACAGTCATTATCAGCCGAAAAATGCGATAATACGAGCTGTTTTTGGATCTCAGAAAAATCACCTCTATATAAGTAAAGGGGACAGTCAAAACCACCCCCAATTCTCTTTGATTTTACAAATCAATTATGTTTACAAATTCTGAAACGGCAATGAATTATTCTTCTTCCTCCGCTTCAAACTTATATCCCACGCCCCATACTGTTTTGAGCGCCCATTTGTCGGAAACGCCCTCCAGCTTTTCACGCAGACGCTTGATGTGAACGTCAATAGTTCTGGAATCGCCGTAGTACTCGAATCCCCATACTTCGTCAAGGAGCTGATCGCGGGTGTAAACTCTGTTCGGGTTAGCGGCGAGATAGTAGAGCAGTTCAAGCTCTTTGGGCGGAGTATCGACGATCTTTCCGTTTACTTTCAGCTCGTAGCGCGTCATATTTACGGAGAGCTTTTCGTAGCGGACTTCCTTAACTTCGGGTTCAACGTTTATGCTGCCCACACGTCTTGTGACAGCGTTGATACGTGCAATGACCTCTTTAGCGTCAAAGGGCTTCACGATGTAATCGTCCGCGCCGAGTTCAAGACCGATAACCTTGTCGATAGTCTCGCCCTTAGCGGTTATCATAATGATCGGGACGTTGGATTTTTTACGTATTTCACGGCACACCTGCCAGCCGTCCATACCGGGGAGCATTATATCAAGCAAAACCATATCGGGTTTAAGGGCGTTGAACTTTACCACAGCTTCTTCGCCGTCGTGGGAGAGGATAACGCTGTAGCCGTCTTTTTCGAGATATAATCTTAGCAGATCGCATATATTTTTATCGTCATCTACAATTAAAATTTTTAAGCTTTTTTCATTTGCCATAAAATTTACCTTCCTTCATGGGCTGAGAGAGGTTTCTCAGCTTATTACAATAATATTATAACGCAATTTTAAAAAAAAGTCAATTGATTTTGGGAAAAATATTATGATTTTTTGAACAAATTCAGCAGGCAAACTCTGTTAATAACATCGGGATTCCAAAGGGACGGTGTCCCTTTGGCGAAGTCCAGAGGCAGCGCCTCTGGTGGGGCGTGGGGCAAAGCCCCACAAATCGTTTAAGCGCTCCGCAAAGGGTGAATTTCAAAACAGTCCTGCGGACTGTTTTGAAAGAGGGAACGCCCTGCAAGAGAGGGCGTTCCCTTTGAAATTACGATATTAGTTTTTTTAATTTTCAGTCGAATTTTCTCACTATAAAAAAGCAGACTGAAAAAATCAGTCTGCTTTAGAATCAGTTATGTGTGATATTTGCTCTGTTTGCCGCGGCAGCTTCGTCGTCCTCGGGCTTAGGTCTCAGCATCGGGGAGTTGGGGTCAAGCTGTAATATGAGCTTTTTAACGCCCTCGTCCAGCGTCAGATTGTACGTTATTTTCAGCGCATTCAAAGCGTTCTGAACGTCCTTTTTGATGATGTAATGGCTTGCAAGCTGAGCCGCTACCTCGATAACGGTTTTATCGGGACCGTACTCAATGTCGTACTTCTTCATCGTGTCGATGACCTTTTTCTGCGACGGCTTTGTAATAGGCGAACCCTTTAAGTCGGTCAGGTGCTTCATTTCAAGGGGAATAGCAGGGTTCGGCGCAAACATAACGCTTGCCGTATAGAAAACGCCTGCGTCCTCATAATCGCCGTAATCCGTAAGGGTATAGCCGACATTGGCGTAACAGCGAGCAATGGCGACAGGTGAGGAAGCGATTTTCAGAGTGTCGCGCGTAACCTCCAGAACCTTTTTCTTGTTGCGGATTATCTTGTATATTTCGCAAAGCTCGAATCTCGGACCAACGTCAACGGGGTTGTACTCTATCGCTTTTTCGAGTATCGGGATAGCGTCAACGTTTGCGCCCGCTTCAACAAGAAGATAGGCGTAAGTCGTTATATACTCCGAAAAATCGAAAGGCGTGCGGTTAAGTATCCTGTCGTCCTTGAAAAGCGTTTGGCACAGATTATCCTCAAATGGATTTCTCAGCGAAACGAACTTCGCCTTATCCGTCGGAGCATAGTCGAGGATTATCTTTTTGTAAAGGCGTTCGGCTAAGGGAACGGCTTCAACGATCTTGCGTTCGGAGATAAGGTCTAAAATATTCTTGTGGAACCGGTCGAGCCTTAGTCCGTCAAGGTGCGTCAGGCGTTCGATCTCTTTTTTTCTGTCATCGGGCATGTTGTCAAGTATCATCTCGCCCACTACATTCAAGCCCTCGATATTTCCCTCTTTTGCGAATTTTTCGCCCTCGGCACGGAGAATTTTGTCGTTCTCCTCGGGTGAATCGCCCAGTTTGGACTGAAGCTCTTTTATGATCTCGTTTTTATCCATGTTTTTACCTCGTAAGTGATTTAATATCCACTGTCTACAACTTTAAGTGGGGGACTCTGTCCCCCACACCCCCTGCCAAAGGGGTGACCCCTTTGGAATCTCAGTTTTCGTAACATTCTGCCCCAAATGGAGCAGAATGTTACGACATTGGTTCAAAGAATCGCTCTTTAACAGAAAGTAAAGGGTAACAAAATCCTCTTAAGTTGTAAACGGTGATTTATTTTCTTTTTGACATTTCCTTTTGGAACTTAGCGTCTATTTTGTCCTGCTTTTTCTTAGCTTTAAGCTCGGATTTAGTGAGCGGTCTGTTGTTCACGGGAGCAGGAGTGGGAGCTGCTTTCGGTGCGGCAGGCTTAGGCGAATAGGAGGTCGTTTTCGTAGGAGCTTTGTACTCCTGATATGCAGGAATGCTGATCTGCGCCTTAGCCTCGGCAAGCTTTTTCTCTTTAAGCGAATTGTCGCCCAACTGCGAGAGAACGTCCTCTACGGAATTGAGAACGCCCGTTCTCTGTTTAAGACCCTGAGTTTCCGTAAGACTTTGATTTGCGTATTCCTTGGAAACCGAGATAGCTGAGATAAACGCCTGAGAAGTAGACCTTGTATGAGGATTTGTTGCTATCTTTGAAACGTTTGCCGATATGGGAGAACCCTTTGCGGCTTCTGCGGCGGCGATACGCTGACCGGGAGTCATATCCTTTGAGGACTTGGGAACTTCCTTAGCCGCGGCAATGGCATCGCGAAGTCTCGTGTTCTGATTGAAGGTCTGGTTGAACGTGGTCGGAGCTGTCGGGACGGGGATAGTCTGACCCGGCATCGGCACAAGGATAGGCTGACCGTTTTGATCGTAGCCCTGTATCTGCATCTGAACATATGTATAGATAGGCTGATTCTTGTCGTTATAGCCTGTTATCTGAGGTACGGAAATGACCTGACTCAAAGCTCCTGCGATAGGAGCGGTAGGCTGCATGGGAACGGGAGCAGGAGCGACAGGCTGTGCGGGAACTGTCGGGACAGGCTGCACCGGTACAGGCGAAACAGGCGCAGACTGAACGGGAACAGCACCTACAGGCTGAGTATTCGCATTCAAAGCCGATAATGCGGCGGAAATGTCGTCGATCACAGGCGCAGTCTGAACGGGAGCAGGCTGAACGGGCGCAGGCTTTGAAACAGTCGGCGCAGGGATATTCATAGCCGAGATGGCGTCCGAAATATTGTCAAGTACGGGAGCTTTCGGTTCAAGGGACTCTGAGATAAGTTCAAGCTCGTCGTCATCGTCGTCGTCAATATCTTCGAGTATGGGACGCTCGTCTTCCTTTTCTTCGGGTTCGGAAACTTCCTCGATAACGGGAGCTTTCGGAGCTTCGGCAGCTTCCTTTGCAGGAGCAATATCGTCCAAAACAGGAGCTTTGGGTGCTTCAACGGGCGCAATTTCGTCCAGCACGGGAGCAGAAATATCCTCGATAACAGGAGCTTTCGGAGCTTCGGCGGTTTCCTTTATGTCGGCAATATCGTCCAAAGCAGGAGCTTTGGGAGCTTCAACAGGCGCAATTTCATCAAGCACGGGAGCAGAAATATCCTCGATAACGGGAGCTTTCGGAGCTTCGGCAGTTTCCTTTATGTCGGCAATATCGTCCAAAACAGGAGGCTTGGGAGCTTCAACGGGAGCGATATCGTCAAGCACGGGAGCGGAAACTTCCTCGATAACGGGAGCTTTCGGAGCTTCGGCAGTTTCCTTTATGTCGGCAATATCGTCCAAAACAGGAGGCTTGGGAGCTTCAACGGGAGCGATATTGTCAAGCTTGGGAGCAGAAATATCCTCGATAACGGGAGCTTCGGCATCTTCGGAAGCTCCGCCGAAAAGCTGATTTGCTATAATATCCCATTCGCTCGAGTAGTCACGCGCAGGAGCTTCTTCAACAGGTGCAGGCTCGGTCTTGACAGGCGTGATGTCCTTCTCCTCAATTGCGATCTTGTCGTGTTCTTCCGACTGAGGCGGCGCGCCGATAGCGAACATCTTCATTATGTCGTCCTCGTCCGCCATATTCGGAGCAGGCGCAGGCTCGGGCGTCGGTTCGGGAGCTTTGGGAGCTGAATTTATCGGCGACTGTTCCATTGCCGCCAACGCAGCCGAAATATCGTCCAGTACGGGAGGAGTTTCCGGCTCTTCCTGCTGAGGTTCTTCCTTGTGGGGAGCGGAAATAGCAAACTGCGCCAAAAAGTCGTCCTCTTTTTCCTCTGTAGGAACTTCGGATTCATCGGGCTTCTGTATTGCGAACTGCGCTAAGAAATCGTCCTCCTCGACGGCAGGAGTCGGCGCAGGCTCGGGCTGAGCAGGGACAGAGGGTTCGTCGTCGAAAAGCTTGGGAGGCTCGGGAACAAACTCGTTTTTAGAGGGAGCTTCGGGCTGTTCGTCGGGCTTTTTAATAGCGAATTTAGCCAGATCGTTATCAAGAACAGGCGTGCCGTTAGGCTGAAATGCAGGCTTTGGCGGCTCGGGAACACGCTCCGGCTCGGGTTCGTGAACGTTCTGAGCGGACGTGATCTTAGCGGTAGTATTTCCCAGCGGCACGATACCCTCGTCCTCGATGCCTTTTTTGGCTTTCATGCGTTCTTCTTTAAGTATCGCCTTCATTTCCTTTTGGTCGGACTTTATCATTTCCTTGGCGATCTTGGTCTTGCAGCGTTCGCAGGTGACCTCGCCGAGATCGGTCATTTTTCCGCCCCGACGGTAGCGTGTAACATTTTCCGGCTTTAGCAGATTGATTCCGCAGCCTGTTTTTTTGTCATTGAAGGTTCCGTGAACCTCGTCGTTAAAGGAAGTTGTTATAAGTGTAATATTCATAACCATCTCCATTTGCAGAAGTCAAAAAACCTAATGTGACTTTCTGCCCCAGCTTTTCGGCAGCGGGACGCCAATTTTCTAATTTGTGTATACTCCACGATTCTATCATCTTCTATTATAACTCATTCTACAAAAAAAATCAACAGTTTTTTAATAATTAAATAGTAAAAATATACTAAGAATTTAATTTTCAGCGAAAATAACAAATTGTTATTGATTTTTTTGTCAAAAATTTCCTCAAAGGTTATGAATTATGATAAATTTTTCACACATCAATTCCGTAAATCAAAAAAACAGCGAACCTCTTGTCCGCTGTTTTTTGAGAAATATGTATTGATTTACTTTTTTAACGGAAGCTGCTCGGCAGTCAGGATTTTAGCGTCTACCTTTTGAATTACAAGGGCATCGTTTGTGGATACGCCGCTGTTTCCGTCAACGTCGGCGTTTGTCAGTCCGCTTTCCGAGAGACCGTATTTGTCCTGATTTCCGAGGTGCTGGAGGATAGCCGTAGAATCGGCGATAGATACTTTACCGTCGCAGTTTGCGTCGCCGAACAATACAGCGGTAGTTGTGGTAGAGGGGGTAGTCGTGGGTACGGCAGTCGTTTCGGCTGTAGTTGATGTTGTTGTAGTGGCTTTAGTTGTTGTTGTTATTGTTGTTGTCACTGTTGTAGTTGTTGCAGGCGGTACGGGCGCTGCGCCGAGGGATTCAAATTTTCTGTTGTATTTTTTGGCGTATGCCTGTGCGGTGGAGTTTTCGCAGCCGTAAATTGTGCCGTTGAAATAAAGCTTACCTTTGTCATCATAATCGGTTGAAATTGTATCTGCGCTGTCGTAAATTTCACAATCGGGTTTTTCTATCGTTATTGAAGTCAGACCCTCGCAACTGTAGAACGCACAATCGCCGATACTTGAAACGCTCTCGGGAATAGTTACCGCAGTCAGACCCGAACACCGAGAAAACGCATACTCGCCGATACTTGTAACGCTCTCGGGAATAACAACATCGCCCGAACAAGTTCCACCGTCTATAAGAATACCGTTTACAACTACTAAAGGATTTTCCTTTTGCTTATTTTTAAGCCATGGCGTATCATAAAACACATCAAAACTAATACTTGTAACGCTATCGGGAATGGTTATCTCTGTCAGATGTGAACAACAATAAAACGCTCCGTTGCTGATAAGTGTAACGCTGTCGGGAATAGTTATCGAAGTCACACCCAAACAACCATTAAACGCACGTCCGCCAATGCTCTTGACCGTATCAGGAATAACAACATCGCCTGAACAAGCTGTTCCGTCAATAAGAAAACCGTTTACAATTACTAAAGTATCTTCTTTTCGTTTATTTTCGATCCATGGCGTACCATAAAACGTAAAATAGTCAATATCTGTAACGCTGTCGGGAACAATTATTTCTGTCAAACCAGAACAACCGTCAAATGCCATATAACCAATACTTGTAACGCCATCGGGAATAGTCATTGACGTCAGACTTGAACACTCCCTAAACGCCAATGCTCCGATACTTGTAACGCTTTCGGGAATAGTTATTGATGTCAGGCTCGAACAACCGTTAAACGCCATATAACCAATACTTGTAACGCCGTTGGGAACAGTTATCGCTGTCAGACCCGAACAACCAAAAAACATATAATCGCTGATACTTGTAACATTGTCGGGAATCGCTATCTCTGCTAAATCCAAACAATCATAGAACGCCCTCTCGCCGATACTTGTAACGCTGTCGGGAATCGTTATTGATGTCAAAGAACAATTCACGAACGCATTATTGCCGATACTTGAAACACTGTCGGAAATCGTTATTGATGTCAAAGAAGAATTTTCAAACGCACTATTACCGATACTTGAAACACTGTCGGGAATAACAACATCGCCCGAGCAGGTTTTACCGTCAATAAGAATACCGTTTACGATTACTAAATGATTTTTTTCTCGTTCATTTTCAAGCCATGGCGTTTCATGAAACGCATTGCCGCCGATACTTTTAACGCCCTCGGGAATAGTTATCTCTGTCAGATTCGTACAAAAATAAAACGCAGAATCGCCGATACTTGTAACGCTGTCGGGGATAGTTATTGATGTCAGGCTCGAACAACCGTGAAACGCATTATTGCCGATACTTGTAACGCTATCGGGAATTGTTATTGATGTTAGACCCGAACAAGACGAAAACGCCCTCTCGCCGATACTTGTAACGCTGTCGGGAATTGTTATTGATGTTAAGTTTTCACTGAGAAAAAATGCCATACTACCAATACTTGTAACTTTATAACCATTAATGTCAGAAGGTATTTCTGCTTTAGTAATGTTCGTGTTACATCCTGTAATTTCAATTGTGCCGTCATTTAACATTTTATATTTAAGATACAATCTGGGATCAGCCGATTCTGTCTCCTCGGCATTAGCGGTTATGGAGATTTTAGGCATTTCCACCGAAACAACAGGCATAGCCGTTCCCAAAACCGTAACCGACAAAAACAAAGCTAAAATTTTTCTGAATTTCATTATAAAACCTCCTGATTTTTATTTTATTATATCATCATTACCTGCAATTGTCAATTATTGTCTAAAAAATTTTTCCGTATAAATTAAAAAACGGTTCAAAAAAAATTCCCCGATGTAGGGACACGGCGTGCCGTGTCCGCACGTAATATTATGTGATACATAAAAGCACGGATATATCGTTATTTCGGCTGTGCATTTCTACCTATAATTATATGTTCCTGTAATTTTTATGAGCGGACACGGCACGCCGTGTCCCTACATCGGGGAAATTGCAGGAACAATATAAATAGACAACCAAAATAACAATATATCCGAATTTTTGGGTGCAGCGACACGCCATTTATGTCATAAAAGTTTCAAAATTGCAACAGTCGCGGAAAAAATTGAGTTTCGCAAAATTAACGAGCTTGCGAGTGGAAACGTGAATCGGCTGCGGCGGCTCGCCATTTATGTCATAAAAGTTTCAAAATTGCAACAACCGCGGAAAAGAATTTGAGTTTAAAAATATTAGCGAGCTTGCGAGCGGTCACGTGACACAGGGTGCAGCGACACGCTGCTAAGAAAGGTCGGCTTTCATTTTTGATTTGAAAGAAAGGGCTGCCAAAGCTGTAACAGCCGTTGCGCAGATAAGCACGATAATAAGCGGCAGCAGGAACTCGTCAAAGCTGAGATCGAGAGCGACAGCGGAACGGGCGGTTTTGGTGCAGTACCAGAAAGGGAGCGACTTGCAAAGCTTTAGCATAACGCCGCCCGTTGACTCCGCATCGAACCATATACCGCCGAGGAACGAGCCGAGAGAAATTATCAGGGCGCAAAGTCCGGGAGCTGATTTTTCGCTGAAAAGAGAGCCGAAAAGAAGTCCAAAGCCTATGAACATGACAGCCGACGGGAGCGTTGCAGCAACAGCGGCAAGAAGTCCCAAAATATTCAGAGAGGTTTTTGTGATAAGCGAAATTATCAACGCTGCCGCAAAAGCCGCCGCCGTCTGAACGGCTGAGACTGCCGTCATAGGCAGAATATAGCCGCCTATAAAGTCCGCCGACCTCATGGGCGAAGCGTACATTCTTATAAGGAAAGCTCCGCTGCGGTCCTTTGAAACGGTCAGCGCAGTAAAAAGCATGATAAACGTCTGACCGAAAACGGCTATACCTCCGGCTAAATTATCTATGCGAAAAATCGTCATTCCGGCTTCTTCGGGAATGCTCTCGTTTACCAGCGTCATAACGACAAGCATAACGATAGGAAAACCGAGACAGAAAATATAGCTGAGCGGATCGCGCATAAGCTCCTTGATATTTCTCACGGCGAATGCTTTTACCTTAAACATTTTTACTGCTCCTTTCGGCGATCTCAACGAATACGTCCTCAAGACCCGTTCTGCCCGAGATTTTTTCGAGTTCGGCTAAACTGCCCGTGGCTGCGATCTTGCCGTTTACCATAATGGCGATCTTGTCGGAAAGACGTTCGGCTTCTTCCATGTAGTGGGTCGTGAGTATTACTGTTATCTTGCCTTTCAGCGTTTCTATAGCCGACCACAGCTCACGGCGTGCGAGAACGTCAAGACCAAGGGTAGGCTCGTCAAGAAAAAGCACCTTTGGTTCGCTGATAAGAGCCATTGCAATGGAAAGCTTGCGTTTCCAGCCGCCCGAGAGCGTTTTTGCGCGGGCGTTTTCCACTTCTCCCATGCTGAAAAGCTTTATCATTTCGGCGGAACGTTCTTTGATCTTCGCCTTGTCAAAGCCGTAGACAGCCGCCATAAATTCAAGATTTTCACGGACGGTGAGATTTTCCGCAACGGAGGTCTCCTGCGGTGAGATGCCTATTTCCGACTTGACCGTTTCCGCTTCGGAAATACAGCTGTGACCGTTGATAAACGCTTCTCCCGAGGTCGGAACGCTTAAACAGGAAAGCATGCGTATAGTCGTGGTCTTTCCTGCGCCGTTCACGCCTAAAAGCGCGAAAAGCTCTCCCTTTTCCACAGTCAGGCTTATCGAGTCAACGGCGGTCTTATTTTTATATTTTTTAACAAGAGCTTTTGCTTCAACTGCGGTCATGTTACTTGCCTTCCTTTATGCGACTTTTTATTTTACTGCCCATATTTTTAGCGGCGTCTGCGATACCGTCGGCTATGCTGCCGATATTCACTATAGCGATGCCCCTGTCCTCATCTCCGAGAACAAGCAGAGTATCGCCCTCTTTAAGACCAAACGTCTTTCGGCAGCTTACAGGGAGCGTAATTTGTCCCTTTGAGTTCAGCCTTGTTAAGCCGAAAATATGCTTGCCGTCCTCGGTGTGATCTTCCGTGCCGATGTTCCGCACGAGCATATCGACTGTAGTCTGGTAAATATCCGCCAATTTGATGCAGCTTTCTATGTCGGGCATGCTTTCGCCCCGTTCCCATTTTGCAACGGCTTGTCGGGAAACTCCGAGTTTTTCGGCAATATCCTCTTGTGTAAAGCCGCTTTGTCTGCGGAACATTTTCAGCCTGCTGAATTCTGCCGCCATTATTATCACGTCCTTTAATGTTATATTTAGATTATATCACAGAGAAAATGTTACGTCAACCAATAAAAAGTAACATCAATGTTAATATTGGTTGCATTTTATGAAATTTCGTAATTAGGGACGATTTTCCATGCTTGTGAACAGTAAAAATTTCGGCAAAAAAACGTTCTCAGTTAGATACGCATATAGAAAATGCCCGAAAGTAGTTTGGTAAACTGCTTTCGGGCTTGTTGTTAAAATTCGATTACTCACATAAATTAGAATTTAAACCTAAACCGCAACAACGGGTCAAAAACAATTCCCCGATGTAGGGACACGGCGTGCCGTGTCCGCACGCAGCATTAGGTGATACATAAAAAATACGGATATATCGTTATTTCGGCTGTGTGCTTCTACCTATAATTATATGTTCCTGCAATTTATTTGAGCGGACACGGCACGCCGTGTCCCTACATCGGGAAAATTGCAGGAACAATATAAATATAGAATCACAATAACAATATATCCGAATTTTGGGGTGAAGCGACACTCCGCTTATGTCATAAAAGCTTCAAAATTGCAACAAGTGCGGAAAAGGATTTAATTTTTCTTATCGTTCTGAGCGGGTTTTCTGCCTTTCCACCAAGACCATGTTACGGGAGCAACAAAGATAGAAGAATAAGTACCCGAAATAAGACCGAAGATAAGCGGAACAGAGAAGCTGAGCAGCGAAGTGTAGCCGCTTATGAGAACAACTACGGATATTACGACCATAGTGCCGATGGTGGTGACAGAAGTTCTTATCGAACGTCTGAGGGACTGCGAGCAGCCCATGTTGATAAGCTCATTCAGGGAAGCCTTGGGATAAAGCGCCCTGTTTTCTCTTATTCTGTCGTAAATAACGATAGTATTGTTGATAGAATAACCGAGTATCGTAAGAATTACCGCAACGATATTTGCGTTGAACTCAAAGCCGAAGATTATTGAAGCTGCAAGAGCCGCCGCAAGGTCGTGGCAGAGAGCGAAAATAGAGCATACGCCTGCCGACCAGCCGCCGATCTTTTTGAATCGCAGAGCAATGTAGATGATAATGAGCAAAGCAGCCAAAATCATAGCTACAAGGCACTTTAAGAGAAATTCACGTCCCGAAGCAGGGCTTACATCGTTGGAATCGAAAAGTTCAAGCTGATTGTCGGGGAACTTCTCTGTAAGAGCTTCGTTAAGCTCAAACTGTCTGTCGGCGTTAAGACCGTCTTTCGATGTGAACGACAATGTTACCTGATAGCCGCTGTCATCAAGGCTTTCGCCTGTTCGTATGTTGACGGGAACGCTTACGATCTCCTCAGCCGCAGATTTAAGCTGATTTTTGTCGATGTCGCCCGTGTACGAATAGGTCAGCATTGTGCCGCCCTTAAATTCGATCGCGAGATTAACTCCTCTGATGATGATACCTGCAAGGAGAGCGATGACAACGCATACCGCAACTATGAGGATAAGCCTTTTCTTTGAGCAGAAATCGTAGATTTTTCCCGTTACGGCAGGAGCTGTGGTCTTTTTATTGTTCTTACTCACTTGACATCACCTCCGTAAAGCTTTCTGTTCTGGAACGCCTTGAACTTTGAAAGCGCCGTGACCATAAGTCTTGAAGCGAATACGCCGAAAACAAAGTTGCAGACAACGCCTACAAGGAGTGTGAAGCCGAACGAGTAAACAACGCCCTCTGTGGTTGCGCCGAACATACGGAATACCGTACTGTTGAGTATCTTCGAGAAGAAGCTTGAAGGAACTCCGAACGCGCCCATAAGAATGATAGCGATGATAACGTTTGTGATGTTTCCGTCAAGGATAGCGGAGAACGCGCGCTTATACGCAACACGTATAGCCGAATCGAGAGACTTGCCCGAATGCAGTTCTTCCTTGATTCGTTCGCCCGTGATGATATTTGCGTCAACGCCCATACCAATGGAAAGAATGATACCTGCGATACCGGGGATAGTAAGCGTAGAGCCGGGCATAAAGCCGAACCAACCCGTAACAGCCGCAAGAGTACCTGCGATCTGTCCGACAATGGCGATAACAGCCACAAAGCCGGGGACTCTGTAAAGTACGATCATATATACCGCAATGAAAGCAAAGGCAATGAATGCGGCAAGGATAATAGCGTCAAGAGAACCCTCTCCCATAGTAGCGGAAATGGTCTTGAAGCTTGTCGTTTCCATTTTAAAGGGAAGCGCGCCCGAATTTATCTGATCTGCAAGCTTTTTGGCGGATTCGCTGGTGAAATTTCCCGTAATAACAGCGTTTCCGTCGGTTATGGCATTGTTTACCGTAGGATAGGAGATCATGGTATTGTCCATCCAGATAGAGATCGGAGTGTTCGTTCCCGCAAGTTCGGCGGTAGCTTCTGCAAACTTCTGCGAACCGCTTTTTTCTTCGCCGTTATTCTGACTGAGTTTGAGGGAAACTACCCATTCCAGATCGCCGTTGCTGTCGGGCTGCTGAATGTAGTCCGCGCTTTCGATGTCTGCGCCGCTGAGGACGAGTTCGCCTGTAGGGATAACGTTTCCGTCCGCATCGGTCTCGGAATCCGTACCCTTGCGGAAAGTAAGTTCAGCCATTTCGCCGAGTTCCTTTACGGCAGCTCCGGCATCGTATTCGCTTTCGCCTGCCTGCCACGGGAAACGGACGATAATACGGTCTGATTTGTGGTCGCTGTATATCTCGTTGTCGTTGATACCGAGAGAACTAAGACGGGTCTTGATAGTCTCAGTGGCAGCGTCAAGCTGTTCGTCGGTAGCGTCGTAGTCGTCCGCAGGGGCGAAAGTAACGTCAACGCCGCCCTGTATGTCAATACCAAGACGGATATCGTCAACGCCTTTTACGACGGTAGTATTTTTATCGCCGTAAAAATAATCAAAGCCTGTAACAGCGGAGACTGCGAACAACGCAATAAAAGCAACGACAATGAAGAAAGTTGATTTGTGGATCTTTTTCACGTCTTTTGCCTCCTAAATATTTCGGTCTGACGACCTTTATTTTTTGTCTGTGACAATTACTATTATTTTACAATATTTTAAGAAAAAAGTCAAGTATAACAATAGCAACTGCGTATATTTTGAGATATTGCACAAATTACAGCGTAATTTTGATACATAATGCCCAAGGAATCACTGATTAAATACCGCTTTTAGCTTGGCACGTCATCTGCTTGCATATTTTCTGTCATATTACACAAAAACTCCTTGCCATACACAAAGTATGCCTGTGTCGTTTTTATGCAAGCTGACAAAAAATCTGACTGCACATCTGACGCACCATATTTAATCAGTGCTTCCTTAATTCCCAATAAATTTTCATCGAAAATGCTTCTGCGATACTTTAAGGCGGTTCATGGCGCGGTTGAGAGCCGCCTGAGTTTCGTAATATTCACGAATACTTTGCTGCTGACGGAGCATTTCCTCGGCGCGTTCTTTTGCTTCCTCCGCGCGTTTTATGTCTATCTCCTCGGGAAGTTCGCAGGAATCCGCAAGAATTACCGCCTTATCGGGCATTACCTCTATAAATCCCTCGGATATTGCGGCATGCTTCCATTCGCCGTCCACCATGTATTTAAGTTCGCCCGTAGGCAGAGAGGTGACAAGCGGCTCGTGTCCTGCAAGTATGCCGAGCAAGCCGTCTATCGCCGTTATTACAAGATGCTCGCAGTCCCCCTGAAAGAAAATGCGGTCGGAGGCGATTATTTCAAGGTAAAAAGTTTTAGCCATATCAGACACCGCTTTCGATCTCTTTCGCCTTTGCGAGTACGTCGTCTATCGTTCCTGCCATAAGGAACGCCGATTCGGGGTACTTATCCATATCGCCGTCAATGATAGCCTTGAAGCCCTCGATAGTGTCCTTTATAGGAACGTACTTGCCTTTCAGTCCCGTGAAGTTTTCCGCAACGTTGAAAGGCTGCGAAAGGAACTTCTGTATTTTTCTTGCGCGGTATACGGCAAGCTTATCCTCCTCGTCAAGCTCCTCCATGCCGAGAATGGCGATGATGTCCTGCAATTCCTTGTATTTCTGCAAAAGCTCCTGAGTGCGTCTTGCAACGGTGTAATGCTCCTCGCCCACAACGTCGGGTTCGAGGATTCGGGAGTTCGATTCAAGGGGATCGACTGCCGGATAAATACCCTGTTCAACGATTTTTCTTGAAAGAACGGTAGTTGCGTCAAGGTGAGCGAACGTTATTGCAGGCGCAGGGTCGGTAAGGTCGTCCGCAGGCACGTATACTGCCTGAACGGACGTAATAGAGCCGTTTTTCGTGGAGGTGATACGTTCCTGCAATTCGCCGACTTCCGTAGCGAGCGTAGGCTGATAACCAACGGCGGAGGGCATTCTTCCCAGAAGCGCAGAGACCTCCGAGCCTGCCTGCACGTAACGGAAAATATTGTCTATAAACAGCAGTACGTCCTTGTGTTCACGGTCACGGAAATACTCAGCCATTGTAAGACCCGTCTGAGCAACACGCATACGGGAGCCGGGCGGTTCGTTCATCTGACCGAAAACAAGAGCAGTCTTGTTGATAACGCCCGATTCCTGCATTTCGTTCCAGAGGTCGTTGCCCTCTCGTGAACGTTCGCCAACGCCTGTGAATATCGAGTAGCCGCCGTGTTCCGTGGCGATATTTCGGATAAGCTCCTGTATCAGTACGGTCTTTCCCACGCCTGCGCCGCCGAAAAGACCTATCTTTCCGCCTTTTGCGTAGGGTGCGATAAGGTCGATTACCTTAATGCCCGTTTCGAGAATTTCCACGACAGGGCTTTGATCCTGAAACGAGGGAGCTTTGCGGTGTATCTCCCATTTTTCCTCGGCGTTCACATCGCCCTTTTTGTCGATAGGTTCGCCGAGAACGTTAAACATGCGTCCGAGAGTTTTTTCGCCTACGGGGACTTTTATACACGCTCCCGTAGCCGTGACTTCGGTGTTTTTGCTTAGACCCTCGCTTGCCGCAAGCATAATACAGCGAACGGTGCGGTTGCCCATATGCTGGGCGACTTCCATGACGCGCTGTCTGCCGTCTATCTCAACGGTCAGGGCGTCCTTTATCATGGGGAGCTTTCCCGACGGAAATTCCACATCTATAACAGGTCCGATAACCTGAGTGATTCTTCCTTTCTCCATACTTACATCTATCCTTTCTGAACGGAAGATTGTTTTCTTAATAATATTAACTTAGCAGAGATTTTGTTTATTAAGGAAACAGAACGCCCTGTCTTTGCTAAGGGAACGCCCTCTCTTGCAGGGCGTTCCCTCTTTCAAAACAGTCCTGTGGACTGTTTTGAAATTCACCCTTTGCGGAGCGCTTAAACGCTATGCAGGGCTTCGCCCCGCACCCCACCAGAGGCGCTGCCTCTGGACTCCGCCAAAGGGACACCGTCCCTTTGGAATCCCGATGTTAGTTCCCTTAATCTAATAGCGTTGACATAGTTCCTGCTAAACTAACATTATTATTCACCAACAGAAGCCGCACCTCCGCAGACCTCGGTGATCTCCTGAGTTATCGCCGCCTGTCTTGCTCGGTTGTACAACAGCGACAGCTCCCGTATCATGTCCTTTGCGCTTGTCGTTGCGGCGTCCATAGCGGTCATTCTCGAATGCTGTTCGCAGCAGAACGCCTCTACCATTGCGCCGTAAATGATACCCTTGGCGTAGTTCGGTATAAGATAGTCCATTACCTTTTCGGGGGACGGCACAAAAGATGCTTTCGGGAGCTTTTTCATCGTTCCGTCCTCAGCCTTGCCGAAGTGTCTGCGCTCGAACGGGAGCAGCCGAACGGTGCGGACTTCCTGTTTGCCCGAAGTCACCATATCCGTATACAGCAGGCTCACTTCGTCAAGCTCGCCGTTTTTGAATTTTTCAAGGACAATATCAGCGATCTCTCCTGCACGGTAAAGCGTAGGATTCTGCGTAGTATAGAGAAATTCGCCGTCAACGTAAGCCTTTCTGCCCGATCTTATCCTGCGTTGGAAGTACATACGTCCGACCTGTCCCATTACAAAGAGGTAGCAGCTGCCGAGATCGGCGGCTGCATCGAGTTTTTCCTCGGTATATTTAAGAATATTGTGATTGTAGCTGCCGCACAGTCCCTTATCGCCCGTAATGACGATATAGCCTTTTTTTCGCTGTTCTTCGGGAATGCTTGAACGCCTGTCGAAGTACAGCTGGCGCATGTGGGGCGTATGTTCGAGAACGCTTTCGACAGTCTCCTGAAGCTTATAGAAGTAAGGCTCGGTGGAATCGAGAGCCTTTCGCGCCTTTTTAAGCTTTGAAGAAGAAATAAGATACATTGCGTTTGTTATTTTGAGTATCTGCTTTATGCTCTCTATTCTTTCACGTATTTCTCTGATATTGGGCATAGTATCACCTTATTCCTCAAATGCGGCGATGATCTTTTCGATACGTTCTGTGAGATCGTCGGTGAGAACACGTTTTTCTTCAAGCTCCGTGATAATATCCTGACCGAAGCTGTCGATGTAGCTCATAAGCTCGGAAACGTAGGTTTTAAGCTCTTTCGGCGATACATGGCTGAAAAGTCCGTGCTGTGCCGCATAGAGGAGTATTACCTGCTCATAATGCGGATGCGGATTATAAAGCGGCTGTTTCAGGAGTTCCGTAAGCATATGACCGTGAGCAAGAAGTTCCGCCGTAGCAGGGTCAAGCTCGGAGGAGAACTGAGTGAATATCTCCATTTCCTTGAACTGAGCCAAGTCGATACGGAGATTTCCGGCAGCTTTTTTCATAGCCTTTGTCTGAGCCGCGCCGCCTACACGGGATACGGACAGACCGTAGTTCACCGCAGGTCGTTGACCCGAATTGAAAAGCTCGCTTTCAAGGAATATCTGACCGTCTGTGATAGAAATTACATTTGTGGGGATATATGCCGAAATATCGCCTGCAAGCGTTTCGATGATAGGGAGAGCCGTAAGAGAGCCGCCGCCGTGTTCGTCGTCAAGACGGCTCGAACGCTCCAGAAGTCTTGAATGCAGATAGAAAACGTCGCCGGGGTACGCTTCTCGTCCGGGCGGACGATGGAGCAGCAGCGACATGGCACGATACGCCACGGCATGTTTGGAAAGGTCGTCGTATACTATAAGAACGTCTTTTCCCTTTGACATGAAATATTCTGCGATAGCCGTAGCTGAATACGGCGCAATATACTGGAAAGGAGCAGGCTCGGAAGCGGACGCCGCAACAACGACGGAATAATCCATCGCGCCGTATTTTTTCAGCGTGTTTACTACCTGAGCAACGGTAGAGGACTTCTGACCTATAGCGGCGTAAACGCAGATAACGTCCTGTCCCTTTTGATTTATGATAGTGTCGATAGCGATAGAGGTCTTGCCCGTCTGTCGGTCGCCGATGATAAGCTCACGCTGACCTCTGCCGATAGGGAACATGGAGTCAATGGCAAGTATACCCGTCTGCAAAGGTACGCTTACGGGCTTTCTCTCGATAACTCCGGGGGCTTCTCTTTCGATAGGGAAGTAGTCCTCGGCGTGTATCGGACCGAGACCGTCTATAGGCGAACCGAGAGCGTCCACAACGCGTCCGAGCATTTCATCGCTTACGCCGATACCTGCTCGCTTTCCCGTTCTGACAGCCGTAGAGCCTTCCGTAAGACCGTGGTCGTCGCCCAAAAGAACTACTCCGACGTAGTTTTCTTCAAGGTTCTGAACGATTCCCCGTATACCCGTTTCAAATTCCACAAGCTCGCCGTACATAACGCCGCTCATGCCGTGAACTCGGGCGATACCGTCCCCCAAACGGACGATGAATCCCGTTTCGGAAGCTCCCGAACGCACCTCGAAATCCCTGACTTCGGTTTTGAGGACAGATATAATGTCCCCTGACTTTATGCCCTTGCCGCTTGCTTCGGAAGTATCGTTCGCCTTTTTGCGGAGCGTTTCACGAATAGCTCGCAGACTTGTGCGGTAGCTGCGGTCATATTCCACATCGCCTGCATTGAGGATAAAGCCGCCGATTATGTCGGGGTCGTGTTTATATTCAATGTCCACCTCGTCTTTGGTGAACTTTTCCATGATAAACTTGCGAAGCTCCGCCTGCTGACTTTCCGTAAGCGGCGTGACATAGCGGACTACAGCCTTAATACTGCCCTGCTTTTCCAGCAGAACGTCCAGATAAGTCTCGAATATCTCGTCAAGCTCGCCTATAAGACCCGATTTTGCGGCGTTCACAAAGGGTCTTTCAAGAGCCTTTGGGAAAATACGCTTGATGACAGCCCTTTTTTCGTCAAGGGTCACAAGAGGGTTGCCCAAAGTATCCCTGACGTCGGGGCATGCGGCAAAAACGCCCTTTGAAGTCTCTATGTCCTCACGGGTAATGTTCAGACGGATAAGCTCATTTAAAAATTCCTTAGCGGTGTCTCTCATTTTTTGTCTGCCTCCTCGGAAAGGAACTCATCAACAAGACGGCGGTTCTTTTCATCGTCAAGATTAGCTCCGACTACCTTTGAAGCCGCTTCGATAGCAAGGTCGGCTATCTGAGAATGCGCCTGACGGATGACCCGTTTACGCTCGTTTTCGATAGTCTCGCCTGCTGCGCTGACGATGTTTTCCGCTTCTTCGTGGGATTTGCGGATTATCGCTTCACGCTCCGTTTCGGCGTCGTCGTGCGCTTTGCGGAGGAGCTTTCCGGCTTCCTCCTTTGCTTCGCTTAAAGACGCGGCATACTGCGCTTTCAGCTCCTCGGCTTCTTTTTTGGCGCGTTCGGCGTCGTCGATGTCCTTCTGCACGGACTGCGTGCGGTCGTCAAGCATTTTATTTATAGGTTTGAACAGGAATATCCTGAGCAGCAAAAAAAGAACGATAACGTTAAATACCGCCCAGAAGATACTCCAGAATGAAAAATCAAGCATTTCTGACCCCCGTTTACAAGACCTCCCCGAAAACCTCCGAAGCGACGCTTTTTCGATTCCCGAGGAGGTCTGTTATTGTTCTTGAATTATTACTTCCCTCCGAGCATGATGATGATAAGGAGAGCGATAACGAAACCGTAAATAGCGGTAGCTTCGGCAAGAACGCAGCCGAGAAGCATAGCTCCTCTGATGTCGCCCTTAGCTTCGGGCTGACGTGCGATAGCCTCCGTAGCCTTAGCGGTAGCGATACCTATACCAACACCTGCGCCTGCGCCTGTAAGAACTGCAACGGCAGCGCCTAAAGCAATTGATCCCATAATAATAACCTCCGTTTTATAATTTACAGTTACTGTCTACAACTTAGTGGATATTGTTTCCTATATCTTTTGCCAAAAGGTAATCTCTTGAACCCTATATCGTAAATTCTCCTGCATAAAGCCATAAAAGTATGGATTCAAATGTATACGGAAGGCTTTATGCAGGAAAATTTACGACAACAGAGATTCCAAAGGGGTCACCCCTTTGGCATGGGGTGTGAGGTGACTCCCTACAGTGTAGGGAGATGTCACGAAGTGACAGAGGGTACGGGGCGGTTAGCCGGCGTCCCCCACTAAAGTTGTAAACAGTGAATTTACATAATTATTCTTCCATAGCCTCCGACATAAAGAGAGAGGTGAGGAAAACGAAAACATACGCCTGAATGCAGCCGTCGAAAATATCGAAATACAGGCTGAACGGTACGGGCAGACCGCCGGGTATGCACATTTTGATAAGCTCCATTACAACGAAAGCGCCGAGTACGTTGCCGAAAAGTCGCATACACATCGAAAGCGGACGTGTGACAAGCTCCAGCAGATTCATGGGGAGCATTATCGGCATAGGCTGTACAAAGCTTTTCAGCCAACCCTTGCCGCCCTTTTCAATGATAGTCGTGACCTGAATAAGAATTGCCGCCATAACTGCAAGCGCAGCGGTGACGTTTATATCCTTGGTCGGCGGAACAAATCCGAAAATTCCGATTATATTGGAGAATCCTATATAAATAAGAAAGGTTTCCAGTATCGGCAGATATTTTTTACCCTTGGGTCCGAGCGCATCGAGGAAGAAATTGTTCATCCATGTAATGCCGATCTCCAGCAGACATTGCTTGCCCGTGGGGACTTTTTTCATATTATGTGTGAGAAATATGGAGAGAATAACGATAACTCCCATAATTATCCATGTTACAACGCAGGAATCGGGAACGGGAATACCGCCGAATATGGGTATTGTAAACGCCGTTTTGTTCCCAAGCTCTTCCGCAAGCTTTTCGGAAAGATCATTCATTATAACACCTTCCTTCTGTTGGCGGAACACGGTCGTTTTCCGCCGTATTGTCGGCAAAAGAAAAACGGAGACGGCAAATAGCAGAATCTCCGTTGGTTTCAAATTAGCTGTTTTGTCGATACTCTAATAATACATCAAAAATCAAAAATTGTCAAGAGTTTAACATAGAAAATTTTTTAGAGCCTGTACAAACGCTTATTCGGTCGAATTTTCTCCGCCCTGCGCAAGGTTTATCGCCTTGTCAAGACGTTCTATTGCGCCCGAATTGAGTTTCTCGGAAAGTCTCAGGCGGTCAAGCTCCTTTTTAAAAGAGTTAAGCTCGTGGGCAAGAGCTTTCATGACCTCCTCGTGCTTCTCCGCCTTGTCCTCTAAAGCGCAGACACGCTTGATAAGGTCGTTTATGTTCGCCGCAAGAGCTTCGTTTGCGGAATTTTGCTTTTCTCCGAATTCCGTTATTTTTTCTCCCGCGTTGAACATGCCGATACGCTCGTGACCGCCGAAAGTCCGCATTTTTTCATTGGTAAGCTTTTCCATTTATCTCAGCTCCTTTTTCGCCAGTAATTAAGGGTGTCCGTGATAGTCTGTTCCACCGATATTTCCGCAGTCCAACCCGTATCCGCAGTAATTTTCGATATGTCGGGTTCTATTATGGGAATGTCCGAGGCTCTTAAACGCTTAGGGTCTTTTTCTACCGATATATCGGCATTTGAGAGACTGAGCGCAGTATCGAGGATATACTGTATGCTTACGGCGTTTCCCCTGCCGATGTTGTATATCTGTCCGCTTACGCCCTTTTCGGCAAGCAGTCGGTAGCCCCTTACAATGTCCCGAACGTCCGTGAAATCGCGCTTTGCGGAAAGATTCCCGACTTTCATGACAGGTGGTCGTTCGCCCTTTTCTATCTCGGCTATCTGACGGCAAAAATCGGAAATAACGAATGTGCTGTCCTGTTTCGGACCCGAATGGTTAAAGGCTCGCACCATCACAATATCCATTTTGTACGCCCTTGCGTAAATTTCGGCAGTCATTTCCTGACAGACCTTTGTGGCGGCGTAAATATTTCCGGGGTGAAGCGGCTCGCTCTCTCTGAGCGGACAGGCGTTTTCACGTATATAGCCGTATTCCTCGCCCGAGCCTATAACGATGAGCCGATTTTTTCCGCCGTACTCACGGACTGCTTCAAGGACGTTTATCGCCCCTATCACGTTTATTTCGGCAGTAAGCTGCGGATTTTTCCATGAGACCGCCACGGAGCTTTGCGCCGCAAGGTGAAAGATGAGGTCGGGCTGTACGTCTTTCAGAATTGCCGATATATCGTCCTTTCGGGTAATATCGAGGGTGAGTACGGAGCAGTCCCCCTCGATTTTTTCTCCCTCAAGGCACGTTGCAAAGACCTCGCAGCCGTTATGCGACAGCTCCTGAATGAGATAACCGCCTGCAAAGCCGCCGCCGCCGATTATCAAAGCTTTCATTTTTCGGTCGCCTCCTCAAAATAACCGTATAATTTACGGATAACGTTCTTTTCGTCAAATTTTTCACGAACTCTCAGGGCGGCGTTCCGTCCCAGACGTTCACGCAGACTTTTGTCCGATGCAAGGCGGTTTATCGCCTTTGCAAGCATGTCGGGGTCGGAGGGCGGAACGGTTATCCCCGTTTCGGCATGAACGCTTACATGGGGAACTCCCGAGGGCAGGCGCGTGTTGATAACGGGCTTGCCGTAGACCATAGCTTCAAGCTGAACAATGCCGAACGCTTCGCTTTTTGCGACCGACGGCAGCACGAAAATATCGCAGTCGGCAAAGGCTTGTTTCAGCGTGTTATCGGGGAGAAATCCGAGAAAATGGACTTTTTTTTCAAGTCCCCTCGACTTGGCAAAGGCTTTAAGCTCATTTTCAAGCTCTCCCGTCCCTGCGATAAAAAGTTCGCAGTTCCTGACCTTAGCAAACGCCTTTAACAGGACGTCAACGCCCTTATAATACACAAGTCTGCCCGTGAAAAATATTTTTACGCTGTTTTTATCCGTAAGCTTCTCCGTCAGAACAGGTCTGCGGTCGATATTAAGGTAGTCCTCTATCGCTATACCGTAGGGCAGGATTCGGCATTTTTCCCTGTATTTCGGCAGAAAGTCCGAGCCGTTGATATGCCCCTCGGTTGCTGTGAATATCACGTCCGCGCGTCCCAAAAGATATTTCAGAAACGGCTTGTAAAGGAGCATTAGTTTTTTCTGCTTAACGATGTCGCTGTGCCATGAAACGGCGACTTTTCCCCTATATCCCGACAAAAGCAGGGCAACATCGGCAAGTGGGAACGGCACGTTTATGTGTACCACGTCAGCCTGTTTCGCCATTTTGCGGAATTTTGCAATAAATGTCGCCGACAGCGGACATGAAAAATAAGTCCCGAAGCTGCCTGCGCGGACGACCTTTACGCCGTTGACCTTTTCGGTCACCGTTTTTCCTCTGCCGTCACGGCATACAAGGGTACGAACAGCCGCGCCGCATTTCGGAAGTTCCTCGGAATACTGTCTCACAAGGCTTTCGATTCCGCCTATATGTGGAAAATACGCTTTGTTGACTTCAAGAATTTTAAGATTTTTCATTTAATTATTCCTTGTTATAAATGAGCATATTTGGCACAAATCACAAAAATGGTAGCCTTTAGCCGTTAGCTTTTAGCCATTAGCTTATGGTGTCCGCCTTTCGGCGGAAAGATTTAAAATATACGCTATTAAATAATGTGATAGAACACCTTAGCTAAAGGCTAACAGCTAATAGCTAATGGCTTTATTGTGCAAGTTGCTGTACAATACTCATTCTAATTATTCCTTGTAGACTTTGTATAGCATCTCCGCCGATCTGTCCCATGAGAATCCCTCGGCACGTTTTCGTCCCCGTATGCTCAGGTCGGCTCTCAGGGCGGTGTCGGTATACAAATTGTATAGACCGTTTGCGATGTTTTCCTCCGAGTATGCGTCGCATATTACGCCGCAGTCGCCCACGACTTCGGGCAGCGAAGCGGCGTTGGAAACGAGAACGGGAACTCCGCACGCCATAGCTTCAAGGGGCGGCATGCCGAAGCCCTCGTATATCGAGGGAAAAACAAATGCCAAAGCTCCGCACATAAGCGGATTCATGTCCTCGGAGGGGACGTATTTTGTGAAAATCACCTTGTCCGAAAGCTTTAAGTCTGCGACTTTTTGAAAAATGCTGTCGTAAAGCCAGCCCTTGCCGCCTGCAAGAACAAGCTTCGGAGCATCTTTTATACGCTGAGTAAAAATATGGTATGCGGAAATAAGTCGTTCCAGATTTTTTCGCGGCTCGATAGTTCCGAGGTAGAGGAAATAATCCCCCTCGATACCGAGTGATCTTTTTACCTCGGGTATGCGCTCGGGGGTATCGCAGGGCTTGAATTTTTCCAGATCGACTCCGCAGTAAACGACACGGATTTTTTCGGCGTGTTTCGGAAAATATTTAAGTATCTCCGATTTTGAAAATTCCGAATCCGTAACGATAATATCCGCCTGTCTCATGGAACGTTTCAGACCTGTATTCAGCATCATTTTGGTACGGCTTCTGACGGTCTCGGGAAAAGCCTTGTACACCATATCATGAACGGTTATAACCGTTTTCCCGTGAACTCCGGGCGGCGCGATGTAGTTGAAAAAGTGCGTAACGTCAATATCCTTGCCGAAAAAAAGTTTATACGGCACGGGGATAAAATTGCTCACGGTGCGGTATGCAAGACCCGAAAAATGTGCGGCTTTCGGCTTTATATCCTGCATGAAACGCTCCATACGCTCGATTTTTATATGATCCTCGCTTGCTTTTCGTGAAAAGAAGCTGTAATAAAAATTATCTTCGGGGTGCAGACGTGCCATTGCGGTAGTCTGACCGACCTCGCACCAGCCGATACCCGTCATATTTCCGCTTATAAGCGGCAGTGCGTCAAATGATATATTCAAATTATCAACTCCTCCACAATGATGTTAAAAGTACGATAAATGCCCATAATGATACGAAAAATTCAAGTATATAGAACAACAGCGATTTTGACAGGAGATAATTCATGCTGTAATCTTTCCATATTCTGTTGCTGTATTTCAGAATGATATAATTTATCAAATTTTTTGCCGTGATAATTGTAAATCCGAGAAATACAAAAGTAAATATAATAACTATTATTTTCATCTGTAATTTCTTATCTGATCAATTATTTCGTCAATATATTTATCTGTATCTTCCTTGTTGAAGCCCTGAAAAGCCGTGTGCATTTCCATTGAGATAATTTTTTCGATTTCTTTTTCTGCATCTGCTTTTGAAATGCTGTTATATTCAAGAGCAAGTATAAGCGCGTTCAGTGCATTTAAGCGAGTAAGCACATCTTCTTTTTTATAACCCCTAAAAGATGTGCGGAGTATTTTATTTTCCATAGATAAATTTCCGTCAACTCATTTAACAAGTAATGTTTCTTGTCCTAATTTCTTTTCCGACAAGCTCCAGATCGTTCTTTACCATGCGCTCGACCAGCTCGGAGAACGAAATTTCGCGTTCCCAGCCGAGAGCAGATTCCGCCTTTGAGGGGTCGCCGAGGAGGAAGTCCACTTCGGCAGGACGGAAGAATTTCTTGTTTATTTTAACAATAGTCTTGCCGTTTTCTTTGTTTATGCCGATCTCGTCAACGCCTTTGCCCTGCCATTCAACGTCGATACCCACATGGCAGAAAGCTGTTTCGGCAAATTCACGGACGGTACGCGTTTCGTTGGTGGCGATAACGTAGTCGTCTGGCTTATCCTGCTGAAGCATGAGCCACATTGCGCGGACGTAATCCTTTGAATGTCCCCAGTCACGCTTAGCGTCGAGATTTCCCAGTTCTACGTATTCCTGCCTGCCGAGACTTATGCGTACTGCGGCGTCGGTGATTTTTCTTGTAACAAATTCAAGTCCTCTCCGCTCGCTTTCATGGTTGAAAAGAATGCCCGAGCAGGCGAACATATTATAGCTTTCACGATAATTTTTTGTTATCCAGTGACCGTAAAGCTTTGCCACGCCGTAGGGACTGCGCGGATAGAAAGGCGTAGTCTCCTTTTGGGGGATCTCCTGCACCTTGCCGAACATTTCCGAGGTAGAAGCCTGATAGAATCTCGCTTCGGGCTTGACGATACGTATAGCTTCGAGCATGTTCACAACGCCGAGCGCATTTATGTCCGCCGTACCGATAGGCGTATCCCAGCTTGTGGACACGAACGACTGCGCCGCAAGATTGTATACCTCGTCCGCCTGAGATATTCTCATAGCCGTAACAAGGGATACGGGGTCAGTCATATCGGCGTAAATGAGCGTTACCTTGTCCTTGAGATGCGCGATGTTGCCGTAGTCTACGGTAGCCTTTCTGCGCCATATTCCGTAAACGTTATATCCTTTTTCGAGGAGCAGTTCGGCAAGATAAGAGCCGTCCTGACCTGTGATTCCTGTTATAAGTGCGTTTTTCATAAAAAGCTCCCCTCATATAAGTTCAGTTCTGTTTTGCGATTTAAGCTGCGCGATTATTTTTTTCACGTCCTGCGTGCTGTTTTTGGAGCATACAAGAACTGCGTCGTCGGTATCGACTATGATAACGTTCTCCACGCCGACCGCCGCCACAAGCCGTTTTCCGCCGCATACGGTGGTATTTTTTATATCGCAGGAGCTTACGTTTCCCTCGATATAATTGTTGTTTTCGTCCGTTTCGTTTATGCGTTCGACAGCGAGCCAACTGCCCACATCGTCCCAACCGAAGCTGCCGGGGACTGTGAAAATATTCTCCGCCTTTTCCATGATGCCGAAGTCTACCGATTCGCTGGGCATTGCGGTAAATTCTTTTTCAAGCACATCTTTGTATTCGGGCGAACCGTAAGCCTTGCCTATCTTGACTGCGCCGTTGTACACCTCGGGCATGAACTTTTTGATATTTCCCATTATCGTGGAAATTTTCCAAATAAACATGCCGCTGTTCCAAAGGTATTTTCCCGAAGCGAGATAGCTTTCCGCCGTGGGGAGGTCGGGTTTTTCCACAAATCTCTCAACGTTGTAGGCGTTATTGCATTCGCTGCCGAAATTGATATAGCCGTAGCCTGTTTCGGGGTAAGTCGGAGTAATGCCAATGGTGACGAGATTATCGCCGCTTTCGGCAGTCGCAATAGCTTTTTTCAGCGTATTTACGTAAATATCTTCAATGCCGATGAGGTGATCTGAGGGCAGCACGAGCATTACTGCGTCCTCGTATTTTCTGTTTATGACCGCCGCCGCAAATGCGATACACGGAGCTGTATTTCTCGGCGCAGGCTCGCACAGAATGTTCTCTTTCGGTATGTTCGGGAGCTGCTCCTCCGCTAAATGGCGGTACATTTCATTGGTGGAGATATAGATGTCCTCCTCAGCCACAAGGGGAAGAAGCCTTTTTACGGTTTTCTGTATCATAGTTTCGCCGTCTGCGGTCAGCGAAAGGAATTGCTTCGGACGTGAAGTGCGGCTTTTTGGCCAGAAGCGTTCGCCCCGTCCGCCTGCCATAATTACTGCTGTAGTTTTCATGTTATCCTCTTTTCTTTTGGTTGTCGTTTTCCGTCAGAATGCCCTCTTGCGCCGAAGCGTTTGATCTCGGCGGAAAAAGCATTGTTTTAACGGTCATAAGAATTATTTGCAGATCCATTCGGAATGAATAGTTTTCAATATACATCAGATCCATTTTCAGCTTGTCGTATGGCGATGTATCGTAAACGCCCGTTACCTGCGCATAGCCGGTCAGTCCTGCCTTAACTTTAAGGCGGAACTCAAATTCGGGCATTTCTTTTTTGTAAAGCTCCGAAAGCTCGGGACGTTCGGGTCTCGGACCTACCACCGACATTTCGCCTTTAAGAATGTTCAGCAGTTGGGGCAGCTCGTCCATGCGTATTTTTCGCAGGAATCTTCCCACGGGAGTTATCCTCGGGTCGTCGTCGGAAGCAAGCTGTGCGCCGCCGACCTTTTCCGCATCGGCTATCATGCTGCGGAATTTATATATATTGAACACCTTGCCGCCGATAGTCAGCCGTTTCTGCTTATAGAAAACAGTTCCGCCGTCATAGAGCTTTACCGCAACAGCGGCGGCGAGCATAAAGGGCGAAAGCAGGATAAGGCACACCAACGAAAAAATAATATCGAAAACACGCTTAAAAAGCCGCTGTTCAAAGTCAAGACCGTAGTTTCGGCTGAGCAGCAGAGGGGTGTCGAAAAGCCGTATATCGTCAGCTCCCCTGATAATAATATCGGAAATTTTTGGCGCAATATACGAACGTATTGAATTTTCATAGCAGAATTTCAGATAGTCGTTGCGGAGGTCGGCGGGAATATCGCAGATTATAACGCCCTCGTACTTTAAAATAAGCTCTCTGATTTTTTCGGCGTCCTCGGTTATGCTGATAGATTCGCATATCATGTACTTATCCACACGCCTGCTCATTTTCAGCACAAGCGAAGCCGCCTGACGGCTGCCGTAGAGAATAATGAGCTTTCTCGGGGGGTATATAATAAAGTACAGCTTGCCCGTGATAAGCGTCCAGAGGGCGATGAAGCCGAAGTCCGCAAGGGTGAGCATCAACATGGGATAAGGTCGCATGAAATCACGCCCGATAAGGCTGATAAGAAAGTAGCTGACGAAATCCACGCAGGCTATCGAGATAAGCTGCGAATAGAGCATGTCGGTTTTTTTGAGGTATCCCAGCTTGAAGCCGCCGTATGCCTTGAAGAATATCCACACAAGCATACAGTAAATGCCGATAAGCACCCAGTTTCCTCGGCGGTAATAGGGGAGGACGATGGTATCGCTGTAGTAAACGTACCATACAGCCGCAAATCCTCCCGTGAGGACTGCTAACAGAATGATAGCAAGCGCAAATGAAATAAGCCGTTTAAATTTATCTCTCTTCATACAATTCCAAAGTTTCTTTGTGTTTTTATACTAATCTCTGATCGGTTCGATGAAAAGATTCGCCGACAGGCACTTGCTGATTTAGGAAAAAGCTCGAAGGCGGGCTGTCGCCCTCCAAGAGGTTTTGACGACAAGCAGCGAGTGGATGGCGGTGAAGATTTTCATTGGTTCGGTCAGAGATTAGTATTAATATGTATGTTAATTATAGCAAAAACGGGAATATATGTCAATAGCTTCGTAAAAAAAGTATGTGTAAAGAAAACGTAGGCGGACATAAATCCAAATTGTAGGGGACGGCGCCTTCGACGTCCCGAAATCGGTGACCAAGATTGTTTTGAAAGCGGGACGTCGAGGGCGCCGTCCCCTACAAAATTCACTTGCCTACTAAAACTTTACACATACGTTAAGCAAAAACGTATATTAATACGTCATAATCAACAAAATATTCCCCTGACGAAAGCCAAGGGAATATGAGGGTTATTTTCTTCTTGTACCGTTTTTTCGGTCGGTGCTGCGTTTGAGGTCGCCTATCCGTTCTTCGCTGGACTGCTTGAAGTGCGCGAGCATATCGTCGAACGTCATTTCCGACTGGGGAACAGATTTTTTCGGCTCGTAAATATTCGGTTTGGGACGGCGTTCCTTTTTGACGGCTCTTTTCTCGGGAGCAGGAACGCTGCCGTCGTCCGCTTTCTTTATTGAAAGGCTGACCTTGCCCTGTTCGTTTATCCCGATGACCTTTACCCTGACTTCCTGTCCGATAGTCAAAAACTCTCTGACCTCGTTGACAAAGGTGTTGGATATTTCGGAAATATGCACCATTCCCGTGCCGCCGCCCTCGATGTCGATAAACGCGCCGTACTGTGCGATTCCCTTGACTTTTCCGGTATAGATTTTTCCGATTTCAAGCTGCATATGTATTTCTAACTCCTTAAATATATTAACTTGGCGTTGTTTTGAGAAACAGTCTCAGTCTCTTGATTTGTCGTAGAACCTGCGTTCGTCGGGATAAGCGTAGCCGTTTTCTTCAAGAGCGATACGTTCCATGTATGCTGAAAGATCGTCGCTGTCGAGAGTACGCTGAAGCTCGGCGTTTTCCATGTTATATGCGTCTATACGAGCCTGAATAGCAGCAAGCTCTTCTTCCTTATCGTTGCAGTCGCTTTCAGTAGTCACCAGCAGAAATCCGCAGCCCACGATAACAGCCGCCGCCGCAAGCTTAAAAAGCCCTTTGTTAAACAGTCCCTTTTTATTTGCAGCCTGTTTTTTGCTTTTTTTTGCCTTTTTCTTTTTTTTGTCTTTTTCGGGCAAATTGCTCACTTTCTTTCCGTTATATAGTCATACTTTATTATACTACAAATGCCGCTTGTTTTTCAAGTGGTCGGAGCTATTTTTATTTATTTTAACAATACTTTGGGCATTTCCGACAAATTTACACGCGGCAGCTTTGAACGGCTTGACGGCAATGGCAAAAATCCATTTTATCGCTCCCGTTATCTTCTGCATAAGACGTATAACGAACTTTCCCACAGTAAAATAATAAAGCGTAAAGCCCAGTATTCCGCCAAATACGTAATATGCCCTCAGCTCCCCTCTTGCGGCGGCGGAGGCGAATGCGGACAAAAAAACGGCATAAGTCCCCAGAAAAACAACGTCCTCTATCACTATGAAAAAGCTGTGATGATGTACGGCAAGCCGCAGCGTTCTGAAAACGTCATAGTACACCCCGAAAACAGCTCCGGCAATGCAGGAAAGCAGAAATAGCCAAAGCTCCTCCTCCACGGAAAAAAATGTCTCGGGTACGTTCATCGGAAAAGTCTCCCGAGAGCCGATACGGGAGCTTTTTTGTCGCGGTCGCCATACACCGCCGACCATATATCGCCCGTTATCACCATGTCGCCCGTTTCCACGCTCATGGAGTCGATGTGCAGCTCCCTGCCCTTGATAGTAAGTTCCCCGAGCTGAGTGTATAGGCATATCGCTTTTTCGTCAAAGCTGTCTACGTCGGTTATGCCCGAGATCGTCATGGAACGGCGGTTCTCGATTATTATTGAATGGTTTGTCGGCTGTGTCTGCATATTCTTGTCCTTCATAATTTTCTCCTTTTCATGCCGCTGCGGTTGAACAGCGTTATGTATTTTTTCTTTAAAATATATTCGTTTCCCTGTGAAATTATAACTGCTTTAGGGGAATGTATATGTGTAAAGAAAAAGAAGGCGAACATTTTTTCTGCAAATACAATCTGTAGGGGACGGCTAACGGCTTTATAGTAACATCACATTTAATTAAATTATTTGGGTACTTTTGTACCCAAATGATCTAAAAACCTCTTATGACAAAAATCAGCTATTCACGGCATGATCTGTCCCTAAAAAAATTAAATTTCAGACAGCAAAAAATCCCGTCAAAGCCCTGATCATCTCGGCTCTGACGGGAATTTTATTAATTTTCGTTCTTTTTAGCCTTTTTAAACTTTGATTTCTGACCGAAGTTCAGCGAAACTGTAAGTATTTTATCCGACTTGAACAGTCTCAGCGCAAAGAACATGCAAAACGCAAATGCGATTATCTGGTAAACAAGTCCTGCAAAGAATATTCCCATATGCCCGAACATAAGGTTGGGTATCGCGGAGAACGTGTGTGTAAACGGAATAGCGTATACAATAAGTCTTATTACAATAGGCAAACTGTTGATATCCGCAAACATCGAGATCATATAGGGTATCATCGCCGCAAACATCAGCGGCATTACCATAGTCTGAGCCTGCTTTGTGTCGTTTACCAGTGCGCCGAGCATGAGCGAGACTGACAGGCATATCATTATCGTAAGGAACAGTTGAAGTCCCACAAGCACGTAATCTACGCCGCCGAGTGTAAGTCCGAGCTGTTCAAGAGCCGAATCTATCGGTATGTACTCGTTTATGGCGCTTCCCTCAAACTCAGCCTTTACGGAATCGGTCGCGCCCGACATCATTCCCGAGAAGCCGACCATGAAGCAAACCGCATTTATCATGGCAACTATGGCGGCGGCAAGCATTTTTGCGCCGAGTACAGCCGTTCTCGAAACAGGCGCGGACAGCAGAGTTTCCAAAGTCTTGTCGATCTTCTCGTTGGAGATCGCGCTCATGAGCATTTGAGAAGTCATCATGATAAGCACGAAAACAATAATAGGCAGCAGCATATTTTGCATCATGATATTGCCCATTACTTCATCCGCCGATACCTCCGAGGTCTTATCCTTTACAACGGTAAATTCGCTGAGCGAAACAGGCGCGTTGATAAGCTTAACGTCCTCCGGAGTAAGTCCGGCACGCTGCGCAAAAACGTTTGAAATGCAATCCCTGATAAGCCTTACTGCTCCGTCGTTGTTGTTGGACATGTTCGACATCATAGCGGCTGACTTCATCTCGGAAACGCTTATAAGCTCGGGAGCTTTTTCGGCGTTCAGAGCCTCGGTAAAGCCCTGCGGAATAACTATTACGCTGTCCTTTTCGGCAGTTCTCAACAGCTCAGAATAATCCTCGCTGTCAGATGTAACTTCATTGACGATGGCTTTATTTTTTCGGAGCGTTTCTATAAGCTCCGCTGTAAAATCGGTTTTGTCACGGTCGCAGAGCGTAACGGTGTACTCCTGCTTTACCGCTTCTTCAATAGTGGACGACATGAAGCTCCCGAGGAACATCAGCATTGCCATTGTGACTGCAAGGCTTATCACGGTCTGGAGATTCAGCAGCTCCGCAAGTTCCTTTTTGAGCAGATTAAAGAATTTCATTGTCGTTCACCACCCTTTCAAAGACCTCCTCGAGATTCGCCGCATTATAACGCTCTTTCAGCTCGTCAGTCCGTCCCGAAACAAGAAGATGCCCCTTTGCGATTATTCCCACACGGTCGGAAACAAACTCTATCTCAAGCATGTTATGCGAGGACAGCAGGAATGACATTCCCTCCTCTGCGGCAAGCTTCTTTATCATCTTGCGTATCTCAATGGCGTTGAGAACGTCAAGTCCGCTGGTAGGCTCGTCAAGTATGGCAAGGTCGGGCTTCGTCATAACGGCTCTTGCAAGCAGCAGCTTTCGTATCATGCCACGGCTGTAGCTGCCTATCTTGTCCTTTAGACGGTCGCCGAGACCGCATATGCCCTCCGCTCGTTCAACATATTTATTGATAGTGTCAATGTCGGTCGAAAAAAGTCCCGCCATAAACCGCAGGTATTTTTTACCCGTCATATTCTTGTACGCCCCTGCTTCGTCGGGCAGATAGGTGATACATTGGCGAACCTTTTCCGGCTCTTTCAGTACGCTGTGACCGCTGACTACCGCATCGCCCTCCGTCGGACTGAGCAATGTCGAGATCATACGTATAGTCGTGGTCTTTCCTGCGCCGTTTGGTCCTATAAGCGCGAATATTTCGCCCTTTTTGATGTCGAAAGAAACCTTATCTGCGGCAAGCACCTTGGCGTACTGCTTTGACAGTTCCCTGACTTCAAGTACGTTTTCCATATTTTTCCCTTTCAGCAGACAGTTCTCCGCTGTCTGCGCATATCATTATCGGCAATACTGCCGACCTTATTATAACATTCTTTTAATAAAATGTCAAGAAAATATGTTTTATTTAATTAACATAAAAAAAGCTGCCGATGATATTTTCATGATTTTCGACTTTTTTCTGTTGACAAAAGGAATTTTAAAAGGTATAATTAAACTATCGTATTATATACTCGCCGCTGTTGTAACGTTTACAGCAGCTGAGAATATAGAAAATGGAGGATGTTATATGAAGTGCAAATTATGCGGAGCTGTTTATGACGATGATAAGCTGTTTTTTTGTACGGGCTGCGGCGCAATGCTGAGGAATCCGGCTACAGGCGACGTAGTTCCCGAAAACAGAGAAGAATACACACCAAAAGCAGATGAAATTTCGGAAGCTGAGCCGTCTGCCGATGATAGTCCCGAGACTGCTCTTATTAACGAAAAGCCTGCCGAAGAAATGTCCGAGGAAAGCTCCACCGAACCCGAACCGACCGAAATAACGGAAGTTCCCGAAACTGAGGAAGCTCCCAATGTCCCCGAACCCGAGCTTCATATAGCCCGTGAGCGTGAAAAGGCTGCTCCTGCTATGGAGATACCTCCGCTGCCCGAGCCGATGCCCGAAGAAGCTCCGCCAAAGCCTGTCAAGGTGGGAGCAGGCAGACTTATGGGAGCTGCGGTCATCTCGTTTATCGCATGTATCATACTTATTTTGGTAAGTCTGCTTTTCAGCCTTAAACTCGGCTTATCGGGAGATATTCTTTACGACCGAGCAAAAAGCCTGAACGTCTGGACTGTAATAAACGCGCGTTACAACGATATGTCCTTGTCGGACAACCTCTACTATGAGACCGACTTCGACAAGGCAACGCACGGTTTCGCCGACAAAACGGAGTTTTCCGTATACCTTGCAAAAAGCGGATTTACGAACTTTTTCGCCGATAAGCTGAAACAGTACGGCGATTATATCCTCGAGGGCAAGGGCGACGAAACTACCCTCAGCGAAACGGAACTGATAGAGTTCTTCATGAACAACAGCGAAACGGCAAATGAAGTTTTCGGCTACGAAATGCAGACGGCGGACTACAATTCTATCCGAAGCAGCCTTGCGGAAAATGAGACCGAGGAAAAATTCTCTGTAAGCAAAATAGGCTGGAATCTAAGATTCAGACTTGAAAATATCAGATACATACTTTCGGGACTTACGCTGGGTATCATCGGCGCGCTGTTCGTGGTTCTGCTTATATGGACGGCTGTTATCGTCAACAGAAACGGCAGACGGCTGCTCGGTTTTTACGGCGGTATCTTCTTCTGGGGCGGACTTGTAACGCTTCTTGCGGCGGCTGCATCGTCTGTCGGAGCTGCTATGGCGTACATCTTAACGGGCGAAATTTGGTTCTGCATGAGCGCAACGCTGCTTCTTCCGACCTCGATATATGCCCTCTGCATAGGCGCAATTCTGCTCGTTGCAGGTGTTATCCTTTTAAAAGTTAAAAAAACCGTTAAAAAGAAAGCGTAAATTATCGGCTTCATTTGATATTAACAATTAATCCATTGACATACCGTTAGTTGTGCTGTATAATTATTTTGGAGGTGATATTGCATGACTATGGACGAACTTTTGGCTATGCTGCGTGAAAAGGCTAAGGATATCGACGTTACCGGCACACCCGGTCTTGCTGTTTCTTTCTATATCAAGGACAGAGACCCCGGAGTTTTCTACGTTGCCGTAAATATGAACGGCAACAAGGGTATCCAAATCGAGCCTTACGAGTATAACGACAGGCATTGCGCCATTACCATGAAAATGGACAACTTCGTTAAACTCATAAATGGCAAGCTTGACGCCGTTGCTGCCTTTACACTCGGCAAGCTTAAAGTAGACGGCGATATTTCAAAGGCTTTGGAATTTGCAAATCTTATTAAAAAATAACTTAAAAAATGCGGTCGGATAATGTTCCGACCGCATTTTTGTGATAGGTAACTTAATTTACAATAATACCCTCGGCGTCGTTTTTTCTCAAAGCGATGACCGTACCTTTTACAAGGTATGCAGTCGGGTCGCCCGAAAAGCTTCTGCGAAGGCATTCCACACGAGCGCCGCAGGTGAAGCCGAGTTCCTTTAGGCGGTTCACCATCGCTCCCGTTGGCATGATCTCTATAATATTACAGCTTTCGCCCTCTTTAAGGCTGCTGAGTATTCTTTTGGTCGGCATTTTTTCCTCCAATGATCGCATCACTGAAATATACTCGCCGCTATTGCAAAATATACAGTAATGCCGACATAAAATCCGTCTGTCTGCGTCATCTTCCTCACCATACAGCAAGTATGCTTTCGTCATCTTCCTTGACATACGAATTTTCTGTTCAGCATTCTTTGTGTATTTTGCAATAGCAGCGAGTATACTATATTATATTCCGAATCCAAATTTATGGTACAGTGTATTAGGAAAACAAATCTTCATAAACGCTCAGTTCTGTAAAAACGCCCTTTTGTCCGCCTGTGATCTTTACCGCTTTAACACGCTGTCCGCTTATATCCTCAAACGATACAATATCGTTGAGGTCCTCGCCCTTATAGCCGTTGTACGTGAAAAATCTCCGCTTATATCCCCTCATCGACACTTCTCCGCGGAATTGACACGCGCTGTCGGGAGAATAAAGAAAACGTCTGTCCAGCTCGAAATGATGATGTCGGATAAGGCTTCTTGCCTCCGCTTCCGCACCGATATACTCGTAAGTCCCGTAATTTCCGCTTATGTCCGCCATGTGATAATGGCTTACTATGCGTTTCGTATTAAGCTCCGAGCCGTAATTAACAGCGTCCTCCAAAGTGTAGGTCACGTTCTTTGCGTCTGTCGGCATACTCATCATGAACTTATTGGCGTTTCTTATATAAGGATACGTTCCCGTCAGCTTATAGGCTAAATTAACTGCGCCGTCCCACATCGGAGTTCCCCTGTTCACAAAAATATAACTGCTCTGCTCGTTGTTTTCGTGGGTGATGTTCGGAAGCGCAAAATAATTGTCGAAAAGCTTATTCAGCGTCATATCCGTGTACGTTCCGGGCGGCAGTTGGTTCTCCGTCAGCAGAGAGGTGAATCCCCGTGAGGTAATATATCCCCTTACGCCGCCCTTTTCATTGATCTTCTTGTACGTATCGGCTGTTCCGTGATGAAGCTGCTTGCCGTTTATGTAGAATTTCAGTTCTGTAAAATCCTCGGGCAGCTCGTTTCCGAAAGCAGTCGTTCTGAACGTCGTATAGGGAGTGTAAGCCTCCTTTTCAAAGACAAAGTTCAGCAGTCTCGATAAAGACTTCCATGTGCCGTCCTTACTTTTCAGTTCGATATAAACTATCATTTACTCACCTCGTCAAGGAAAAATACGGGATAGGTCGTGGCGGCATTTATGGTAAGCTTAATGTAGTCCTCGCCGCTGTCCTCCGCCGAAAATCCCGTAATAATACAGCCGTAAAAGCGTATATCACGATAAATTATCTCCACGCCCTCATAGCTGTTGAGATTATTTGCAAGCCCTGCAAGCCGCATCGGCGTTTTATCGTTGTATACCCTGCCCGTAAATGAAATTCTTGTCATTTTGCGGCATTTGTTCGTCATTATCGGATAGCCTGTGACGGTTGAGTGTTCATAAATTGCCGTTTCCGCCGAAAACTTCATGCTTTCGCAGTACATCGTCAGATTACTTATTTTAACGGGAAACGCTTCACGGACTTTCACTTCAGTCATTCGCAGCCGCCTCCTCTGTTTTGGTGATAATTTTCATGCAGTTCAGCTTTACGACCGACTTTAAAGCAAGCCTGTTCAACGCCTTATCAATTGATACGTCAATTTTTTTCAGGGTGCTGCTCAGTCCGCACAGCTTATTGACAGAAGCTTCAAAATATAAGCTGTAGTAATCGTAAATTTCCTCCTGACTGCATTTCTCGGGAGCTAAAACAGTTACCGTAAGCTCCGCCTTGACGGGCATATATATCTTATTGTTCGTATATATCGGCGGCATTGCTTCATATCCGCCAATGCTCAGGACTGTGAAAAATTCCCCCTTATCGCGTATAGGAACGGCGTCGAATGCGGTATAGATATTTTTGCCGCCTGCCGCAGTAAACGCCTGCTTTATCTGAGTAAGTATATCCTGCATATGCGCCCCCTATTCCGTTGTATTCGGTACGGTCATGAACACAAAGTCCGAGCCGTTTATCAAGTCTCTGCACAGGTGATAGTAGTCCTTCAGCAGACCTTCCGAAAAGCTCAGAAGTCTGCCGTCGCTGCCGCCCGACATTTTTCCGCCGTAGGTATACTCGGAACGGTCGGTTGACAGCTCTGCCATGCGGTATCTGTAATTCGCAAGAGCCGCGCAGAGAAAATCAAGCCGTGAATCGTCCTTATCCGCGCCGTCAAGAAGCATTCCCTGCACCTGCGCTGTGGAAACTTCCAGAAACGGCGCAAACGTATCCTTGTATTCCTCCCCCGAAAACAGGGTAAAAAGAGATTTTACATTTTCGGAATTCATGCCTGCTCCTCCTTATTAAATTTTGAACTGCTCCGCCGCTTCACGGGAAGTTTCGGGAATAAGCTGAACCTCGATGCCCTTATGCTCCAAAAGGCGTTCGTATGCCTTTTTCAGACCGATAAGCTCCTTTGTACCCATACCCTTTACCGAACGTTCCGCCTCCTGCACGGCGTTACAGCCGCCCCGAAAGAACGCCATACGCACTATTTCACGGCGAAGCTCCTCGTTACTGTCCGTGTCAGCCGAGCTTGCGGACTTCTCCTCAGCCTCCTCGGTATACTTTTTCGTTACCCCCGCATTGACCTGCGCAGGTACTGCCACAAAGCTCCATTCATATGCGTCGGATATATCGTCAAGCACGGTATGGCACATTCTGCCGTTATAGCTCTTTCCTCGGATATGACTGCACCCCTCCGACGTTCTGTCCCTGCCGCACACGGAACACGTCTTTTTTCCTGCCGAACAGGAAATGCTTACCTCTTTCTTGATACCGCCGTCTATTTCGGCTATAAGATTTTTGTTTTCCTCTGTGCGGACCATATACGCCGACGCTTTAAGATATTTGTACGGTTCGCCGTTTCGGGTCGTGCGGCTGTCGTCTGTGAGCAGTTCGGTGTCGAATATCCTTGCGGTCTGATTCGATGTACTCGGGTCGTGGTCGAATATGCCCGTTTTCCCTATAAACAGCGTTTTCAGCGTATTCAGCGCATTGTCCGAGAAACGTTCTCTGTCACGGTCGATCTCATTATCGCAAAGTATTACCGAAAATACATAAAGCTCGTCCTCGGAAAATTCTCTCCGTGTGAATTTATTTATCTTTTCAAGTATTTCTTTTTCCATAGTAACCTCCTTATTTTGTCAATGCCGTAAACCTAAGTGGGGGACTCTGTCCCCCACACCCCCTGCCAAAGGGGTGACCCCTTTGGAATCTCAGTTTTCGTAACATTCTGCCCCAAATGGAGCAGAATGTTACGACATTGATTCAAAAAGTCTCCTTTTGGCAAAAAGTGAAGTGAGACAATGTCCTCTTAGGTTAATGACATTGACGGGATAGGGGGACGATACGAGGTGTCCCCATGAAAGAAACAAAACTCATTAAGTTCCTGCAAACATCAGTTAATAGTTATCTTCTTAACGGCTTCAGGTGTGATCTTTCTGAATCCGCAGGTAATGGAAACGGTTATCTGGTCGAGCTGACGGTCGATGAGCTTATCGGTCTCCATAACAAGTCCCGAGCTTGTGATAAACTCCAAAGCGAAGTTTCTGTCGATACCTATAACGGTATTTGCGGGAACGGACGAAGTCTTGATAAGCTCAGAGCCGAATGGAAGTATCATTTTGCCGTCCGCCGAGATTTTCGTATCAGAAAGCTGCTCCATTGCCGCTATCTTTGAAGCGTCGGCAGGGTTGGCAATAACGGTCGTCATATCGAAGCAGTCGAACTTGCCGTAAAGCTCCGCAAGGGCGGCATAGCTGAGCGAAGAAGCGGTAACTGCCGCCGCGTCCGCAGCAAGCACAGACATTGCCTTTTTAACTACCGAAACAGCAAGCTTTACGCCGATACCTCTGAGCATTACGCCGAAAACGTCAAGTCGCTGCTTTCTTACGGCTTCGTAAGAAGCGTTGATAAGTCTGCCGAACTTTTCAAGGACTACCGCCTTGCTGCCCTCCTTGACCGTTGCGGACGGGAGCTGTACGGACTGCGCCGTAGTAACGTACTCCGCAGAATCGTCCATTACACAGCCGAGGTACTGACCGCTTTCGCATACGGTCTTTACAGCCGTTACAGAAGAAAGCACAGTGCCGTCAAAGCCCTTTGCGATACATCTCTTGACGTACTCGGGGAAAAGCACCGCCGTATCGGTCGAGGTGAAGAACTTCTCCACGCAGTCGCAGTCCGTGCCGCTTATTCTGATATTGTAACGCTTGAGCTGTCTCTCGAAAGCGTCCAGCGACTCCAGCTCCGTGCCAATATATGCGGCTGAGGGGTCAAGCTCCTCCAACGCCGCCGTAAAGCTCTTTCCGCTGAGATTGTACATTCCCTTTTCAAGTTTGATCTCGTTATACATAAATTTTACCTCCATAAATTAATTATTTAAATTTAACTTAGCTTCGATCTCCGCAGCTCGCGCGTTATTAAGACGCGTCTGCGCAAGGACTGATTCGTCCTGTAAATTGATGTTATCCCATTCTACGGAGCATTCCCCCGAATATCCTCTCGACCTGAGAAATGCGTTCCCTATATCTCGCAGAACGGGCGACATAAGCCGACGGTAATATTCCAGCTCCGAGGTGAGTATATCCGCCTGCTGCGAGGACATGCGTTCCGTTGAACTCCACGTAAGTCCCAAAAGAAACGGCGGTATCGACAGCTTGGCTACTATCTGCTCCAAAAGCTGACGAACGGGTATTTCCGTATCGAAAAGCTGATTTTCCGCGCCTATGACCTTTATGTCAACGTCCCCGACTGCTATGAAGTCCTTGACCTGACCGTATTTTGCGGAATTCATGCCGTCCGCCCACTCTCTCGCTATCTGCATTGCGCGTTCCTTTGTACAGGAAATATCCCCCGAGGAATCGGCAGGCTTGTACGTCACGGCGTAGCGGACGTTTCCTGCGCGGTCGAAATTCTGCCCGATACACTGATATATCCTCATAAGTATGCTGCTCAGCGCAGGCAGTCCCCTGAGAAGCGAATTACCGCCCGTAAGAGCCGCATAAACGATTCGTTCGGGACGTTTTACCGCCTTGTACGAGCCGTCCGCGCATCTGACGGAATATCGGCGTTCAAAGGGCGTACTCCCCTGACTTACAACAATTTTTGTGCTGTCGCCATTCCAGAGACCTGCTATTGTGCGTTCGCTCTCATTGAGAACTATCTCCCCGACTGCGCTCCCGTATGTGAGCAGGCTGTCAAGAAAGCTGTCCGCAAAGCAGTTTATGGATTTTCCGTGAAGTCCCACGGAAACGTTTCCGCAAAAGCCGTCAAGCTCCTCCTGATGCCTTTTTTCGGAGCTTACAAGCCTGAACGCTCCTGTAAGGCGGACTATTTTCATTATAGCCGCGTCAATGACAGGGACGGCGTACCTGAGCCTGTCGAAAAGCTCCTTTTCAAAGCCTGCCGAACTTGCAGGCAGGGTCATTATCGGGTCGGACTCTCGCTCCGCCTGCAAAAGCTCGGGAGCAGCCCTCGGCGTTCTCTTTTTGAATATTTTCATATGACCTCCTTTTGTCTATTTTTGTCTCTTTTTTAGGGACGCCCTCTCTTGCAGGGCGTTCCCTCTTTCAAAACAGTCCACAGGACTGTTTTGAAAATTCACCCTTTGCGGAGCGCTTAAACGATTTGTGGGACGCTGTCCCACACCCTGCCAAAGGGACACCGTCCCTTTGGAATCCCAATGTCAGTCCGCTTTAGCTAAACTGCTGATCGGTCTACCGAAAGCGCAAAGAAGCCGTCATCGACCGATTTAAACACCTCCGACACAAAATAACGCATATCGTCCATAGCATGGTCGTTATCCTTTATCGGAGCGTCCGTACCCGTTTTGTCCGCCCAGCGGTACAGGGAAAACTCCCTGATAATGCTTCGGCACGAACTGTGAAACATAAGCTTGCCCTCTTTCAGAACTGCGCTTACCCGTCTTATTCCCGTCACAACGTCGTTGTCAGCCTTGACCGTGCGAAATCTTCCGTGGCGTTTGATACACTCGATAAAGCTTGCCGCCGAGGGGTCTATTATGACCTTTTCGACTTTTTTGTCTCCGACAAGCTCCTCCAATGCGGCGTAATGCTCCTCGTCGGTGCGGCAGATACCCTCCTTTTTTGAAGCGTAATAATACTCCCGAAGCCTGTACCATATTCCGCCCGAATATCCCCAAAGTCCTATAGAGGTAGGGTTCACCGTTCCGTAGTCGCAGGAAACGATGTATCTTTCGCACTGCGGCTCATGGTCGAAAACGTGCTTTTTCGGGTCGAACATAGGATAGACCGTACCCTCGGACGCCGTCCATTTTCCCAGTACGAAGCGATCGTAGAATGCCCCAGAATACAGCCTTTTATAGCGGTTTTTCAGTTCTTCCGACAAAGACGGATTATCGTCCATTGTAAAATGGAGATACAACGCATTTTTGCTTTCCGCCTTTCTGATCCATTCATTGTAGAACCAGTGGGAGGGGGTGTCGGGATTACAGTTGAACCACATTTTTGAGCCGTTTACCGAGCATCTTGCTAACGCCTGTTCCACAAAAGAACGAGGCATAAGAGCCGCTTCGTCAAGGAATACTCCGCAAAGTGTAACGCCCTGTATCAGAGCCGCCGAGCCTTCGTCACGTCCGCCGAAGAAGTAAAATCGGTTTTTTCTGCCGCAGTAGGAAACGTCCATATAGCTGCGGCTGACCTTTACTTCGCATATCATGCCGATGTCCCTAAGAACAGGCAAAAGCGGCGTTATAACGTTCCTCCTGAGCGAAGTCACCGTCTTGCCGCACATAGCGAACGCTCCGCCGTCAAAGCTGCTGACCGCCCATATAACGAAGCCGAGGGACATTGACATGGTTTTGCCGCTTCTCACAGCTCCGTCGCAGATAATGGCGTCATATCGGGAAAATTTCGGATTCAGCCACCAGTTTACGGTCAGCCGCTGCTTGTCCGAAAGCCGCTTAATCGTCATGATTTTCCGCACCTGCCGAGGCTGTAAGGGCTTCGATAAGTCCTGCCGCCATATTTTTGCCGTCCTGCGCCGTTTCAAGCTCATAAAGCTTTTCAAGAGCCTTCAGCCTGTCAAAAAGCTTTATCTCCACGCCGCCGCCCTTATCGCGTTTTATTTCGGAAACGTTGAACAGATCGAGCTTTTCTATGACTGACGGCGGCGGCAGTTCCTCCGAAAATGCAAGGGTAACGGCGTCCTTACAGCTTCCGAAAGCAAGCCGTTTCAGCCCTGCTTTGACTGACGCGGTATCGGCAAAAAGCGTTTTCAGCTCCGATATGACTTTGCGGCATTGCTGGTCTTTCAGGCATTTCGCCGCTTCCGTCAACGCTGCCGCCCCTTGCCAGCCTGCTCTGACAGCAGCCTCCTCGGGATCTCCGAGCGTCACATAATAGCAGCAGAATTTATCCCTCCTTTGTTCTGTGATCTTTTCGGACATTTCGCATCTCCTTTCCGAGAGTTCATATTAATTCGCCTCTCATAAAGGGGTCGGAATGGCGGTTTTTTCAACGAAAAACCATTGATTATTGAAAAATAATTTTAAATTTCGGCGTTATGCACATATCTCAACATATTAACTTGTGCAAAGTCGCCACTAACAACTAAAAAAACTAACATCGGGATTCCAAAGGGACAGTGTCCCTTTGGCGGAGTCCAGAGGCAGCGCCTCTGGTGGGGTGTGGGGCAACGCCCCGCAAAAGCGTTAAGCGCTCCGCAAAGGGTGAATTTTCAAACAGTCTTAATGACTGTTTGAAAAGAGGGAACGCCCTGCAAGAGAGGGCGTTCCCTTAGTAAAGACATTGCAGACCTGCAAAAGTTTCACAAAGTGATAAAAAAATCCGCCTGCTTTGTTTCCAAAGCAAACGGATAATTTAATATTATTTTAAGCTTATTCTTTTTCGATATTTTCACTCTCAGGCGTATCGTTTTCCGAGAGCTTCTCGTCGTCTTTCATTTCGGCGAAAAGGGTACTGCTTGAAAATTCCGCCGCATTCGCCCTGTCGCCGTAGCAGTCTATTTCTATCTGTCCTCGATCGCGGAAGAATTTCATAGCGGCGAAAAGCACCGAAAAGCCGACCGCATTCGTTATGATACTGAAATATATTCGCACGCCTAAAATATTTCCGAGCATTCCCGCTATAATAAGCGTAAAACACGCTCCTATGGCAACCTCCCACTTCACATTGTCGGGGTCGAGCTGCAAAAAGGCAAAGCAAACCATGCCCGATACGACCGCATGTATCATCGCAAGGGCAAGCGAATACGGCTCATATGCTTCTATCCTGTAAGCGTTCAGTTCCAGTATCATCATCACGGCTTCAAGGACTATGTAAACGGAAAAACTGACTTTCAGCAGCCGTCTAAGGCGAATGCTCTTGATAAGCAGCCAGTCCGAATACAAAAGCAATCCGAACCCCATAAATTCCGTACAGTACGCTATGACCTCGATAACCTTTGAAAAAATGCTTTCGCTTGCGTAGGTATAGTAATAAAACAGACATATCAAGCCAAAGGCTACGAATAGCAGATTGCCTACAAGTCCGAAAAATATTCCTTTAGTCAGCTTTTCCTGCTGCATAATTTACTCCTTCATTGTACCTCTATTGTACCTCGGCGAGGAAATAAATACCGTTATGCGCCGGCATAGTGACGGTATTGTTTTCCGTGTCAATAGCTATGTTGTAATGTGTGAATTTATCGACCTTTGGAGCGTATCCGAAAAGTCTCAGATTTTCTTCCGAACCGTTCAGCAGGCTTTCGTCATAGTGCAGAACCGCCGTTGGATTCTCCACGTCATCGGCAATGTCGAAGCCTATGGGCGAGCCTAATATTTTATATCCCCTGTCCCGTGGAACTTCGTCATAAGCCGCCCGTACTATAACAACTCCGACACGCTGCATATCCCCTGCATAGTCGCCGATAACGTCAACAGAAGATATTCCGGGATAGACCTTTCCCGTGTGATCTACAGTAACAGTCTGCGTCCGCGGAAATTTATCCACGTAGTCAAAGGTGTACGAATACTCCTTATCGGCTGTGAATTTGAAAGTCACGCCGCTTTCGCCCCATACGACCTCGTAGTTTTTCTCGTCCGAAAACGGTCGGTATATTTCATCGGGAACGCATATCCGCACCTTTTCAAGCTCGTTTGTACCTTTAAAAACGGAGCAGAACCGCAAAGTAGTTTCACAATCCTTATCGGGATATTTCGTTACCTCCTGACTGACTGAAAACGTCTGACTGCCGTCGGGCGAGGTGAAGTCAAAGGTGTCGTATTCGTCTATTTCAGGCTGATCGTTTTTGCCTTCCTCTAATATAAAGTCGATCAAACGGTCGTAATTCAACTTTTTTATTTCCCAGCGAGGCGTCATTCCGTTTCTGTCCTTCGGAACGCTCACCTGCGCCAAAAGCGGCGTATTTACAAGCTGTTCGCCCGTGTAGTCGGTCTTTGTATCGTAATTTTCGTTACAGTGGATAACAATATCGTCCCCCTCATAGTAAACGGAGGAAATATTGTAAATTACCTTATCTGAACGGTAAAAGCTCTGCATTATCGGCTTGATAAGCAGACTTTTATCCGAAAAAAAGGCTTCATCGTAATTCGCCCATATACCGTCCTTTTCAGTACCGCTGTAAAGAATCTCCGTCAGCTCCGAAAGCTCCTCGGGAGAAGTTATCACGTACTCGTCGTTCAGTATCTTGTCAAAACCGTCCGCCAGCGGTACATCGTCAACGCTCCATGAGACTGTCTCACGGTTTTCGCCCGATACGGCAGCCTGCCGCATAAGCACCATGTCGAAAACGTCTGCCGAACCATCCAAATTAAGGTCAAATCTTCCTGCAAGGTCATAGTCGTTTATCAGCGAATACTCCTCCTCGGAATACGTTCCCAGAAGATAATTCCCGAACTCATCTAAGTCGCCGGCAGTCATTTCGCCGTCCCCGTCTACATCGGCATTACCAAATTCACCCTGCGTTTTCATATTAAAGCTGCACGAGGTCAATGACATTACAGCCGCAGACAAGATCGCCGTCATTATAAATTTTTTCATATGATTCCCCTCCGTAATTATAGTCGAGATCGCTCTCTTATATTGTTCAACGAATGGGAATTCATTTTTGTGCAGAAAAATTGTTAATTTTTTGTAAACCTTATCAAAGATACGGCGTACCATGTTCTTACTAAGGGAACGCCCTCTCTTGCAGGGCGTTCCCTCTCCAAAACCGATTCACGGAATCGGTTTTGGATTCACCCTTTGCGGAGCGCTTAAACGCTACGCAGGGCTTCGCCCCGCACCCCACCAGAGGCGCTGCCTCTGGACTCCGCCAAAGGGACACCGTCCCTTTGGAATCCCAATGTTAGCAGCATCAAGATAAAATTTCAAGAGCTTTATGACCAATATCCTTACGGTAATGCGCGCCGTCAAAGCTTATTTTTGAAACGCCCTTATACGCCGTATCAAGAGCTTCACGGAGATCGCCGCCCTTTGCCGTCACGCCGATAACACGTCCGCCGTTTGTGAGAAATTCGCCGTTTTCGCCGAGCTTAGTTCCTGCGTGGTACACAAAACAGCCCTCGACCTGTCCCTTATCGTCAAAGCCGTTCATAACGATACCCTTGGGGTAGCTCTCGGGATAACCGCCGCTTGCCATTACAACGCATGCGCATGCGCCGCTGTGCCACTTTATATCTACCTTGTCAAGCTCATGGTTATAAACAGCCTCGAAAATTTCATAAAGGTCTGCATCGAGCATAGGAAGAACGACCTGTGTTTCGGGATCGCCGAAACGGCAGTTGTACTCGATCACCTTCGGTCCGTTGGGAGTTATCATAAGTCCGAAATAAAGACAACCCTCGAAAGTACGTCCCTCGGCGTTCATGGCGTTCATGGTGGGAAGGAATATCTTCTCCATACATTCCTTTGCAATTTCCTCGGTATAGCAGGGGTTCGGCGAGATAGTTCCCATACCGCCTGTGTTAAGTCCCTTATCGCCGTCCAGTGCGCGCTTATGATCCATCGAGGAGATCATGGGGACAAGTGTCTTGCCGTCCGTAAAGCTCAGTACGGAGACTTCCGGACCTGTAAGGTACTCCTCTATCACGATACGTGCGGAGCTTTTGCCGAATTTCAGACCGTCTATCATATCGTGGACAGCCTGAACAGCCTCCTCCTCATTCTGCGCGATGATAACGCCCTTGCCCAGCGCAAGACCGTCCGCCTTGATAACGGCAGGGTAGCTGTTCTGCTCTTTAAGATAAGCTATCGCCTTGTCGCTCTCGGTGAAAACCTCGTAGAAAGCCGTGGGAATGTTGTACTTCTTCATAAGCTCCTTGGAAAACACCTTAGAACCCTCGATAACCGCCGCATTCGCCTTTGGTCCGAACGTCATGAAACCCTCTGCCTGCAAAGCGTCAACCATTCCCAAAACAAGCGGATCGTCTGGAGCTACCACTACCATATCGGGCTTTAATTCCTTTGCAAGAGCGACTACGCCCTCAATATCTGTCGCCGATACATTAAAGCACTCTGCATACTTAGATATACCGCCGTTTCCGGGAGTACAGTAAAACTTCCCCACATGCTTGCTTTCAGCCAGCTTCATTATTATGGCGTGTTCACGTCCGCCGCCGCCGACTACCAAAACGTTCTTCATTTTTTTCTTCCTCCTGATAATACAGTTTGTTTTTATTATTATATCATATTGAGTACAAAATTGCAACCGCCGTGGAAAATTTTCCCAATGTAGGGACAATAAAAAATTGCAGGAATCTCTTAACGGAACGTAATGCTTTCCGTTATCGTCTGAATATCCTTGTCGAACTGCTCCTTGTTTGAATCCGTACACAGAAGTATCGCCTCAAAGCACGTACCGTTCGCCTTAAAATAGCGATGTTCCCTTTGCAGAGTTATATCGCCGAGCTGTTTTTCGGAGAATACCGACTGCGCCTCCGAGCCGAGAAATTCCGATTTTTCGACTCTGCATTCGCCGCTTTCCGACAACTCGCCGAACCGATCGTTTGCAAGCAAAGTTATATCTCCCCCGTTGGGCAAAGCTTTCAGTGAAAAGGAATACCCCATATCCTCGATACTTTCCTGCAAATTAAGGCAAACAGTAACTCTCTCGCTGTCCTTGGACTTGAAATACCACTTCTCGGACACGGTTATCGAAAAGTAATCGTTTTCAAAAGTCTCGGGGGAGCTTTTCAGCGGTTCGCCCTTGTATTTTATCGTACTGCAAAGTGCTGCGGCGGCTTTTTCCGCATCATTTTTTCCTTTGTTATCGGTCATATTGACCACAAACAGATCGCCGTTTCCGTATTGCAGCATAATTGATCTGTAGCTTATCTTGTCGCTGTTCGCCGTGATCTGATAGGCAGGAACGTCCCCGACCGTAATGCTCTCGCCCTTTACGTCGCTGTACACCTTTTCATAGTCGGAAAGCGTACCCTCGCCAAAACCTTTGGCGGTCTGGTGATAACCCGAAACGCTCATAACTCCGATAAGGCTGTTTTTCTTTCCCGTAGTAAAGGAATACTCGTAATCGTTTACGCTGTCGTCTTCTCTGAAAGCCAGATAGGGCGGCGTTCCGAAGCTGAACAAGCCGTCCGCCATTTCAAAGAAATTGTAATCGGAGGTATCCGACACCGCCGCGCTCAAACCGTCGGATATGTCCGGATCATCGGAAGCTTTGTCTCCGCAGCCGCAGAGCAGCGTTCCTGCAAGAAGTATGAACAATGCCGATTTTAAATATTTCATTTTAATTCCCCCCAACCTTGCTCAAAACTCCTCTTTGTAAAGGGTTATCCCTAAGAGCCTGTTTAGTATCTCGGCGCACACGTCTTTTAGGCAAAATTTGCCGATTACTGCGTTGAAAAAGCTCACCATACATCAAGTATGCTTTCGCTTTTTCTCCTTGTACTCGGCAAATTTATGCTCGAAAATCCGCACACGCCGAGATACTAAACAGGCTCTAAAACTCAAAGTATTTTGAGGACGGTTTGTCGTTTTTGATGTTTTCAACGTATCTGTAATTAATAACAACTATCCACAATTTATGCGGATATTGTTTCCCTGCCGCATATGCCGTGTTATTTATCGGCAGTCCCCTTTTTCGCCGCATACGCCTCCGCTACGGCTGAACCGAAGATCAGAAGTATTCCGATACTGCTCATAAATCCGAACATAGCAACCGAACTATTCAGCGCGCTTATATATGCAAGCTCTTCCGCTCCGTACATACTGGCAAAAGCACTCGTAAAGTACATCTTTAAAAAGGCAGGCGGAAACAGCCACAAAATGCCGCTTCCGACCGCAGTTGCCATGCTCCATTTAAACGACATATTTTTCCTTGTGAAGCCTATTACGCCTACAGCCGTAAATATCAGCGGCTTTACTGCGCCCAAAAGCATATGTACAATAGCTGCCGTTGAAAGTTCAATATCCGATTTTTGCATAAACAACTGCATAACTCCCCTCGGATAGGCAGTTACAAAAAGATACAGCAAAACGGTCAGTCCGAAAAGTACGGCTGCCGTTATATTCATTATCTTTAACGCTCTGTCTCGTTCCATTTTTAAAATCCCCCTTAAAAAATCAGGTGAACATTCGTTCCGCAAATACAAACGTAGGGGACGGTGCGATGTCCCTTTTTCGGGACGTCGTGGGCGCCGTCCCCTACAAAATTTAACCGTTCCCCTTATAACCCCTATATCTCAATTATCAGTGTTATTTTATTTACTCTCAATAGATGCGAAAAAATCCATTATACGCTTGTTTTTTCTTATAACATCGGAACTATCGCCCAAATCAGTATTTATGCTTATAATAAGGGCATTTTTCTCGTCCATAAAGACATATTGCGTATACTCACCGACACCGCCAGAATAGGCATTTTTAACAGCAGTAATTGTATTGTCGCCTGCCTGAATAGTTTCATATCCGCCAGCCTGCGCAATATCATAATCATAAAAGTCGTAATGATGTTCAAGAGTATCACGTTCAACTTCTTGAATTTGAATGGTGTTTCCCGTACTGCTCTCAAAATAACTCTGACTTGCATATTCATCAGGCGCTTCATAAAAATCACTTATGGAATATCTGAAATTCGGACTTGTATAATCAGATACAGACGACTTTTTTATTTCCCTGCATCGTTCAGCAGAAACAGGTTTAAAAGTAACTTTTTCAAGCATTCTGTCAATACTTTCTCTTACAGCTTCACTTCCGTCAGCCTCATAAATATTAGTACAAACGCGATATGTTATTCCGTCATGATCAATGAAATATACGGAAATATCCGTATCATCTTTCTTATACTCCTGCAAATACGCCTTTTTTCCGTTAAAATCAGTTTCATAAGGTTTCTGAATATACTCTGTATCTTCAACATTTTTCATGTACTCATGTTCCGCATATTCTTCCGCCGTATCAAATTCACCATTTATCATGACTTCGATCGTGCAGTCGCTTAAATACTGTGCGATGTTTTCCGCATAAGCATATATACATGATACGGAACTTTCGTCACTTTTGCAGAACCATATATCTTCAGGTTCAACGGATATAAACTCATTCTCCGTACTCGTTTCACTATGACCGATATAACTCAGGCTTTCCATTATCTCCATAGCAAGAGCGTCACAAAGTTCTTTGTCTTTCGGTTCATAAACAGAAGAAATAATAAAAGAGCTTGCGTCGGTCATATATGTATATTTAGAAAAATCATCTTCCCCATTATCAGTCATATGTATACTTGATATTTCCTTGTCTGCAACATTTAAAACTTCTGTACTTATTGATTCATGAGGTAAACAACTTTTCTCAAAATTCTGATTTAGCACTTCGGGAGCGCATACTTTGCAGTCATAATCAGACATAACGTTAAATTCCATGTCATTTTTGAATGTCAGTTTCATGGTGTTGTCAAAAGAACTTTCTTCTTTATCAAAACCATCACGCAATTCAAAAGAAAAGTTGTTAAATTCAACAGTTTCATAGCTTTTTGCCGATTTCAGCGTGCCATCATCATTCATATATGAACATGATGACAAAAACATCACAGCAAGAAATAATGCCGATAATTTTAATTTATTCAAAATAATCCCTCCGTGTAATTTCAGAGCCTGTTCAGTATCTCGGCGTGTGCGGATTTTCGAGCATAATTTGTCGAGTACAAGGCGAAAAAGCGAAAGCATACTTGATGTATGGTGAGCTTTTTCAACGCAGTAATCGGCAAATTTTGCCGAAAAGACGTGCGCGGGGAGATTCTGAACAGGCTCTAAGGAAGTGCGGATTTTATACCCCTGTATACATCCCTATATTTCAACTCAGACAATAATGCTGACATAAAATCCCCCTTATGATCCCTATATCTTTTAGTATCTCGACATGGATAACGCTTTTTACTCTCTTTCAAATTTCAGACCGAAAAAGTAACATACAGCTTTATCCGGCTTTCCCTCGCGATAAGATTCCTCACTGTAATAGGAATAATCAAATGTATAGCCGCCTAAACTTATTTCTTCACGCCATTCAAAACAATGACAGCCGTTAGAGCCGGTGCAGATCATAGGAGAAATCTGTTTGTCAGAAGAAAAAAATCTTATCATATCTATAGCAGCCATTAAAACCCACAGTCCCAAAATTACTGCAATAACTTTTAAAGCAATTCTTCTTTTGGATTTTTTTACTTTTTCCATTATAATCATCCTCAAAACCAGCGTTTATTCATAGCTTTCAGAAAATCTTCGGTTATCGGATAACCGCTGTAGTCGCCTATTACGCTGTCTATATCACAAAAAGGACATAAAGCAGTATCGCCATTGTCAGTCCATAAGTCGATCTGAAAAGGTCTGAAAATTTTTCCGCAGTAGAAACAACCGCAATACCAACTTTTTTCTATATGCTCCCTGTTGTAAATACTATAAGCGTGAGCTTCATAAATATCTTTTTCGTTATACATTAAATCACCGTAGTTTTAAGGAACTTTTAAAAAGTTCCTTTATTATCAGTGGTGGAAAAGTCTGATACCAGTAAACGCCATAGCGATATTGTACTTGTTGCAGGTCTCGATAACGTTATCGTCACGGATAGAGCCGCCGGGTTCTGCGATATACTCAACGCCCGACTTCTTCGCACGCTCGATATTGTCGCCGAACGGGAAGAAAGCGTCCGAACCGAGACAAACGCCCGTATTCTTGGCAAGCCATGCCTTTTTCTCCTCGACAGTGAAAACGGCAGGCTTTACCTTGAAAATTCTCTGCCACTCGCCCTCGCGGAGAACGTCCTCGTACTCTTCGCCCATGTAAACGTCAATAGCATTGTCACGGTCTGCACGGCGGATTCCGTCAACAAACTGAAGTCCCATGACCTGCGGAGACTGTCTCAGCCACCAGTTATCGGCTTTCTGTCCTGCAAGACGTGTACAGTGAATCCTCGACTGCTGACCTGCTCCGATACCGATAGCCTGTCCGTCCTTGACGTAGCAAACTGAATTGGACTGCGTGTATTTGAGCGTGATAAGGGAGATAAGCAGATCGTCCTTTTTATCATCGGGAATATCCTTGTTTTCAGTAACGACGTTTGCAAGCAGCTCACGGTTTATGTCAAGCTCGTTGCGTCCCTGCTCGAACGATACTCCGTAAACCTGCTTTGTCTCGATAGGAGCAGGCTTGTAGTTCTCGTCTATTTTGAGAATACAGTATGTGCCTTTTCTCTTTGATCTGAGAATTTCCAGAGCCTCGGGGTCGTAGTCGGGAGCGATAATGCCGTCCGATACTTCACGCTGAATCATTTTAGCTGTGCATACGTCAACCTTGTCGGAAAGCGCGATAAAGTCGCCGTATGAGGACATTCTGTCCGCTCCTCTCGCTCTTGCATATGCGCTTGCAAGGGGCGTAAGTTCGCCTAAATCGTCTACCCAGTAGATTTTTTTCAGGTCGTCGGAAAGCGGTCTGCCGATAGCCGCGCCCGCAGGTGAAACGTGCTTGAACGATGTTGCCGCGCATACTCCCGTAGCCGCTTTAAGCTCCTTGACAAGCTGCCAGCCGTTGAGCGCGTCAAGAAGATTGATATAGCCGGGCTTGCCGCAGAGAACCTCGATAGGAAGTTCGCTGCCGTCCGCCATGTAAACCCTCGACGGCTTCTGATTGGGGTTGCAACCATACTTTAACTGCATTTCATTTGACATAATAATGTCCTCCTTTAATTTAATTTAATATACAAGACCGCCGGGTCTTGTTATAGTAAAGTCTTTGTAGTCCTCGTATTCATATTCAATGTAATAATAATCTGAATCAGGCTCTTTCTTTATTAAAGGACGTCCCTTTTCATCATTCTGATAATGATTTTCAATTTTCACTTTACCGTTATAATCAATTTTTTCTTTAGTCACATTTCCGCTTTCATCATAGGTTATATATGTCGTGCTGAATAATTCGTCGCTGCCGTTCCAGTACTCCTCTTTGACGACAGGTCTGCCCTGTTCATCGTACTCATACGTCCACTCAACCGTCATGATCGTCTTATCGCTCTCATAAACGCTAATCTGTTTCATATCACCGTTCTCATAATACTCGAATTCACTGAACGATTCAGAAGAATCTACATTTTCATTAAAGCCTTCGGTTTTTTGTCTTATCGAGATAATCCGTCCCTCGCTGTCGTACTCGTTTTCCATATTGAGAACAGCGACTATTTCGTTTTCCAAGAAGGAGTATTCGCGTATATCATTGCCATATTCGTCACAATATGAAATACTGCTGACTGACGGCGTGCCGCTCATGACCAAGTATTCGGTGCATTTATACGCTGCGCCGTCAGGTATTTCGGAAGCATCGGCAGATTTATCAATGTTTTCCGCGTCTGTTTCAACTTCCGAAACAGACGATGTATTTTCGACTGTTTCGGAAACATCGTCGGCAAATTCATCATGACCGCAGCTTACCACCGCCGCCATGCACAAAACCGCCGAAATTGCAAATCTGCATTTCTTAAAAACATTCCATATAATCATGTTTATAATTCCCTGAATTTTTCATTAATCCCACTCTATTTCATCGCCGAACTCGCTTACAAAATCAATAAGCTTATTCTCGTCCTCAACAAGTGAGATCATAATATCCGCCATAGCCTGCGCCGCTTTTTCTCCCTCGGGAGAATTTTCAAACATCGCCGAATACATACCGGCTTCGGGGTCAGGCTCATACGTATCTATCAATTCGGGAGCATTCTTCTCGATATAGAAATCGAGCAGTATTCCCCAGTTTTCACCGTTCATATACGCATTTTCATTGATTTCCTCAAGTTTTCTGCCGACTGACATAACCTTTTCCATATCAATATAGAATGCAAGGTCAATACAGTCATCAAACCTGTTTATATTTATATATTCTTTCATCTATATCTCCTTATACGCTGTCATAAAATTCAGGTGAGGCAACAAAACCGATAAATAAAACAATAACTGCTATTATCCCGTACAGAGTCCACTTTATGATCTGTTTTCTGCCGTTTTTTATACTGAAAATTATATCGGCTATCATCATAAGGGTAAGTATTACCGATATTACATTATTGCAGGAAAGAGACAATTCCATGCCTATATTTTCAAAAAAGTAGAAATATTCATCTATACCGCGATTATATAAAAATCTCCATACCTCTAAAGACGGGGAAAAATAATTATATTTTGAAGTGTCAAATATAATATCCAACCAGTTCAGGATCGTTAAAAAATTTACGATTATATATGTAATGCACAACGGGAAAATCAGCAGTTTATTGAATGTAAGCAGAAGGTTTATTGTTGACTTTGGGGATTTTGTCATTACTTGTTCTTGTTTACGATCCTTGTCTCAACATCGCCTGTTTCAATGTTCACGAAGCGTACAAAGAGAGATACTTTGTTATCCTCGTTGAGATTATTCCAGAGCGTGTCTGTGAACTCGTCGATATTTCCCGAAATTCCCACAAGCTTAGGCTCGCCCTCAAAGCTGGGGAGCGGATTTCCGTCACCCATATAGGTGTGAATGAAATGTCCCTCGCCTGCAACAGGGGTCGTATATGTGAAAGTATGTCTCAGGCATGAATCGGGGTTGCCGTTCGCGCTCTTTAGAATGGACATTGCATAGTTGAAGCCGCCGTCCTCAAAGTGAAGAATACCCGAGATTCTGGGGGTATAATTGGGAGCGTCGTCCTCGAACTCTCTTGTTCTGAGGGACTGTTCAAATGTGTACTGCTTATCCATAAGCTCGTAGATAGTGTCGGTCTGGTCGCCGTTCGTAACGATGAGCTTGTTTCCGAGAACACGCACGGGAGCGTAAATGATAAGATGCGGGTCTGAGAGCTTCGAGGGGTCGAAAGCCTGCGTGCGGATACCGTCGCCGTCCTCAACGAAAACGCGGTTACGGCTGTTTTCGCTTCTGCCCATGATGAAATAGCCCGTAACGGCGTATTTTCCGCATTCGGACTTGCCGATAACAATACCTCTTCCGGGGTAAGCGTTTGAATTGAGTTCCTTAGCTAAATCAAGTTTAATCATTTTCAATTTCTCCTTTATAATTATAAATTTCAAACATATACTTATCGTCATATCCGCAGTTGTCAAATATATCAACGATTTCCTGCTCGGTTATGTTTTCCTGTAGAACTTCCGAAGCGGCTTCAAATTTTTCTCTCCATGAATCAGAGTTGTTATCAATATTATTTATACATATACTATTGTTACTATTCATAAAATCAGGAACATTTTCGCCGTCATAAACAATTTGACATATCGGGTCATAAGGAGTTCCATTCGTCATTAAACCTGCATTATTCTGAACATAATACACATCTCCGCCGTCATAATCAAAAAGATAAACAATTTTTTCGGGCAGACTTGTGCAATCATTCCAATCTGAAGTATCTTCGGGAATATTTGTAGTTCCGTTCCAGTCCATGCTGTAGGCGTATATGACATCATCGGATTTTTTTATTTCAACGTCAACATTAGTATCGGGGAAACCCGTTCTAAGCTGATAAACAACAGTATAATTGCCGTCGACAGCATTTTCGATATCATAAGTTACAACAGGATAACTTTCAAAAAGATCCTCATTTTCCTCAAGAAAAGATTCCGCCGCGTCAAGAAAAGCTTTAGTTTCTCCGCAGGAAGTAAGCGTAAGCAGGCAAATCAATGATACAAGTAACTTTTTCATTCGGTCACATAAGCCTTTCCGTCAATAATTTCAATTCTGTCCTGACAGAAAAGAGATACGGCTTTCGGGAGAAGCTTCCATTCGACGTTTTCCATGATACGTCTTTGGAGAACTTCGGGAGTATCGTCTTTTTTTATGTCAACAACGCCCTGCAAAATTATTGCGCCTGCGTCCGCCTTTTCGTTTACGAAGTGAATAGTCGCTCCCGATACCTTTACGCCGTATTCAAGAGCCGCCTCGTGGACTTTAAGTCCGTAGTAGCCCTCTCCGCAGAAAGACGGGATAAGCGCAGGGTGAACGTTAATTATCTTATATGCGTACCTGCTCGTTACGCATTCATCGAGGATAGTCATAAAGCCTGCAAGTACGACAAGGTCCGCCTGCTCCTCATCGAGAGCCGCAAGGACAGCCATACTGTAGGCTTTTGGGTCGGAATAATTCTTTCGGGGAATTATCCTTGTGGGTATGTTGTTGTTTTCTGCTCTTTCGAGAGCGTAGGCATTGGGGTTTGAAGATATAACGCAGGTTATTTTGCCGCCGATGATCTCCCCCGATCTTTCGGCGTCTATAAGCGCCTGCAAATTTGTACCGCCCCCCGATACAAGAACAACTATGTTTTTCAAGTTTTTCAGCTCCTTATTTAGCAGACCTCATCGAAAAACGGAGAGGTCTAAATTTTATGTGAATTTACAGCCGACATTATCTCAGCGCAAAGATCAGAATAAGCACGATCAGCGCAGGTATTCCGCCGAAAAGTATATACCGATAATAATTATCCGTAAGTTCGTTTTCACGATTGGCGAAATAGAAAAAGATAGGGTCGTCGGGGTCGTAACGGATAAGCTCCTCGTCGCCTATCTCGTATTTCTGCTCCTTATCGGGATAAGTGTAAACCGAGCTTACCGACCTGCCGTCTGCCGTTTCAAATTCAACAACAGGATAATAATAAGTACGCGATCCCTTTTTTGTACGGTATTCGGTAATTTTTCCGAACGCCGCCTCAGTCCCCGAGATCTGCTTTTTCACCTTAAATACATGATACAGGAACAGCAGTACCATAAATCCGTATATAGCCAAAAGACCGTAAAGAAGATACCCGAAGTGAAAGGAAACTCCCACAGTTATAAATGACAGGACAGCCCATACATAGTCGGCTTTTTCAACTTTCATAGCGCGCTCCTTACTTCGGGAATTGAACGTGTCCGGGGATTATCTCCGTATCGTCAGTCGAAAGCGGAATATTTTCGTCGATAATGACCTGTCCGTAAATATCGGTTATGCGGAACGTGAAAGGACCTTTTCCCATATCCATTGACTCGAAATAATTGTAGGGACGGCGGTTTATCTCGACAAATTCGCCGTTTTCGTCAAGGTATTCAAGCTTTGTTATAGGGTAGCGGTGGTTGCGCACCTGTACGCCGCACCAGAATTCCGTAGTACCCTCTTTGTATTTGTAGCATACGGGAGCGTTTTCCGCCGTATCGAGGGGAACTATCTTCCACGAAACGGGTACACGCCCTTTTTCGGCAGGAGCTATCAGCGGAAAAGCGTCAACATATAAATCCAAATCGCCTTTTTTGCCCTCGGGGAGAAGATCGGTAACGAGCATATTTATAGTACCCAGCTCGCCTGTTACCTCCAGATACGCCCCTGCAAGCTGCGCGTCATTGTAGTCCGCAAGATTCATGGCAACTATCCAGTAATCCGTGGAAACAGGGTCAAGCATCGCACAGCCGCCCACATATCCGCCGCCGTAAAACGTTCCGTCACCTGTGTGGACAGTTCCTTTAGGTTCGAGTATGCAGCTTTCGTCGATCGTATATTCGCTGTCGTAACCGCCGTTATCCTTTTCGCCGTCATATTTGCCGCAAAGCAGAAATCGGCTCAGCGTTTTAAGTTCTTCGGCGGACTGCCCCTCTTGTCTTGCGCGAACAAGGTCAAAAACGTCAACTATCTTGTCGCCGTTCACGTCAAGGGGAATTTTTTCGTCCGCAGAAGCAGTCATGGCGCATGAACATACAAGAACCGAAAATGCCGCCGCAAAAAATCTTTTTAACATCATAATATCTTACCTCGTGAGTTTTCAGACCGTCTGTTTCTGTTATCTGCTGGGTGCGTAGGGTTTATCTTAGAGCCTGTTTAATACGTATCATCGTACTTCATGTACATTTTTGCGAGGAAAAAGTATACCCCGAAAAACAGTACCTGTAAAAACGCCGAAGCTGTGTTTGAATCCTGAGCCAACGACAGAACAAAGTTGACTGCCGAAATGATCAGAAATACAAGAGTGAATTTCTTGCATTTATCCATGCGTCCGCGCAGACCGTTGATGCCCGTATAAAGCATCAAAGCAGCTACCGCAACGACAATTACGCCGATCACGGAAACAAGCATACCGGCAGCTCCGAGAGAGCCTACGGCAATACCCGCGTCGCCTGCAAGCTCAAAGAGCTTATCGGTGGCAAAGATAAGAAGTGTGCCGGCGATCATCACAACCGCCGCCCAGATTATCAGCAGAACGCTGAAAACTTTAAAAGCTATTTTCATCTCCAATAATTCCTTTCGTTAAAAAGAGCCACAGATAACAGAAACAGACGGTCTGCTTCTATAGTAACCCTACTTGAAAACCAAACAAGTTCACTGATAAAAATTTCCCATAGCTGCGTTGTCGTCGTCACCGTGCGACAGCACGCTTTCCTCCTCCGCCTTGCTATGAAAAATTTTTATTCAGTTCCTTTTGTCTGCTT
>JAGAQC010000033.1 GCA_017622925.1 Ruminococcus sp. | reverse complement strand
TCAAGAAGTGTACCGAATAGGCACCTACTTCCGATTTTATCGGCATTTTAAATTTGTCAAGTAGTATTTTGCATAAAGTTTACGATATTCTCTTGTGCAAATTGCCCTGCTTCCTTGATGCTCTTAAGTTGTGGATAGTGCTTCCGAATGTACAGCTAATATAATCGGAGATACGCCGATCGTACACGGGGACTATATTTATTTTTTCGATGTTAAGGACGGAGTTGAGGAAACAAGCGAGGGGCGAGAGTTTTATATTGATACAAAGCTTAAAAGAGCTTCGCTGGAGACTTCGGAAATTGAAGAAATATCGGAGTTTACCGCTTGTGAACCGCGTGAAGGGGGCGGATTCGTACTCATCGGAGATACACTGTATTTTTGCGGTGACGACATGAATCCTAAAAAAAACGAATACGGAGACATCGGCTATGCTGATATAGGCGGAATACATTATTTTTGCAGTGTGAACCTTGAAAACGGCGAATATAAAAACTATGGCAGTATCTACGATGATGATAAGCAATATTCCGGAGCTTCAACCTCAAGCACTGCGCGTGTGAAAGGCTATTACAACTCAAAGATATACATTCAGTACAGCTTTATGAAAGAATATGTTGAACCCTCTGAAAAGCCTGCTCACACAGATTCACGGGATATTTTTACAATTCTGAATTTTGAGTTTGACCCGACAACGGGAAGTTTAACGCAAAGTGACCTGCCGTCTGCATCGTTTATGGACGATAATACGTATCTTTACAGCGATTATCCTGAGAATTCCAGTACGCTTATTTATAATGGCGAAACGCATAAATTCAATGGGGTTGACGTCAAGCTCGCAGGAAGATATTTCAATAACAAGCTTTTTATGTATGACGGCTGGTACGATAAGGCTGACGGTTCAAAGCATGGACTGGGAGAGTACGAAGAATGGAAAGTTCAGGCTTTCTATGACGATTGCTATATTTTAGCCGACCCGTCTAATAAGAAAGCCGTCAAACTTACGGAAGAAGAACTTAGGGCATTGGAATAAAAAGGGAGATGAATTAATGAAAAAAACAATATCAATTGCGACCTTGATTCTTATGCCTGTTGTAATGATGTTCCTTTTTGCGTGCGGAAACAACGGCGATACGCAGAATGAGGAAAAAATCCAAACTCAGGGATATGTGAAAGCTGTATGCAATTTATACAATAACGGTCGTATTTATAACGATCAAAAAGCCATGTATGTGGACTTTGATACGCTCGAATCCGTTCCTCTCTGTTCTAAACCAAATTGCAATCATACGGGTTCAGAATGCGTTGCAAATATGGTCGGACAATGCCCGATAATATACAATAACTACATTTATTATCTGTCTTTTAAAGATGGCGTAAACGAGATAGGAAACGGAAAAAGAGAGTTTTATATAAATTCAAAACTTAACCGTGTTTCAATGAAAACGTCTGAAATGGAAACTGTCAAAGAGTTTCATGACGGTGTTCCGATTATTGCAGACGGATATTATCTGAATGGGAATGAACTTTATTTCATAAGTACCGATATGGGACCTGATGAAGACGAATACGGAAATATCTCCGTATCTGATTTTGGCGGAACACAGTTTTTGTGCAGTATAAACCTTGACACGGGAGAATACATAAATTACGGAAGTGTTTATGACGGCGATAAGCAATATGAGGGAGCTTCACATTCTCGTGCCGCTACTATAATCGGTGCAAAAGATTCAAAATTATATATTTTTTACAGCTATCGTGAAAAGAATTATTCTGTGGAAGAATTGCAGAAAATGCAGGAATCGGGCGTTGATATGGGGAATACTTTTACTGATCTGAATTTTGAGTTTGATATGAATACAAAAACACTGTCCGAAAGTGAACTTCCTGCGCTGTCATATGTGGACTCGGATTCGTATGTTTATTACGATCGTACAAAAGAAAAAGCAATAGTTTTTTATCGTGGTAAAGAATATGAACTTGACGCTGATACGAGATATAATACATCAGTTATTAACGGAAAGCTGTTTACGCAGGATACGGAGAAATGGTACGAATTAAGCGATATGTCGGAACATGATATGGGAAAGTACGGGAATTTCAAGGCGATAGCGTATTATGACAACTGCTATATTCTTGCATATGAAAATCAAACCGTCAAACTTACGGAAGAAGAACTGCTTGCGTTGGAATAAAAAAGGAGATGAATTAATGAAAAAAATAATATTGATTGCGGTCATGATTCTTATGTTTGTCACAGGTTGTGGAGCGGAAACGTCCCCGAGCAATAGTAATAATAGCAATGGAGTAGAAGCGAAATGTGTAGCATTGGGTTCAAATTTCTACGATGATGGCTGTATTTTCGGAAAAGATCCTGCCGTGTACATTGACTATAAAACAATGGAAAAAACAGTTTTATGCGCAAAGCCCAACTGTACCCACCAAACGTCGGAATGTGTAGGGAAAATCGTGGGAGAATGTCCGTTAATGTACAATGATTATTTGTATTTTTTCAGAACTAATGACGGAATAAAGGAAAATGGTAACGGTGAAAGAGAATACTATATAAATTCTAAACTCTGCCGTGCGTCTATGGATTCTTCGGAGGTTGAAGAAATTGCAGGGTTTACGGGATATTATCCAAATGATTATAACGGATATATTCTTTATGATAATACGATTTACTTCATAGGAACAGATATGAACGCTACTCCCGATGGCTATGGCAATATTATAACAAGTAATGTCGGCGGCGTTTTTTATCTGTGCAGTATTGACCTTGATACAAAAGAATATACCAACTACGGAAGTATATATGACGGAGACAGGCAGAATGAAATAGCGTTGCATACGAGTAATGCGGTAATTGCCGGATATTATGATTCAAAACTTTACATTGATTACAGCTTTGGTATAGAAGAAGTTCCGATAGATAGAATTGCCGAAATAGATATTCGCGATTACTTCAAACAATTAAACTTTGAATTTGACTTCAAAACAAAGGAACTTGTCGAAAGCGAATTACCCGAACCATCATATCTTGATTCAGACACCTATATATACTCCGACAGGGAAAACAAAAAATCAATTGTACTTGATAAAGGACAAAGGTATGAGCTTAACTGTGATACGCAGCGTAATGCTTCGTTTGTAAATAATAAGGTGTTTGTCCCTTATGAGAAGAAATGGTACGACTTAACAGATATGTCTGAGCATAGTATGGGGGAATACAGCAATTATTATGTTCCGAAATATATTGATAATTGTTACATATTCGCACTGGGCAACAAAATCGAAAAACTCACCGAAGAAGAACTTCTCGCATTGGATAAGGAGTGATGATCGTGAATAAGCTTGGATTGCAGAAGATAAACAAACACTACGGCAAGAAAAAACACGCGTTGTGTGATTTCAGTTTTGAATTTACCAACGGGATATACGGACTTCTCGGACCAAACGGGGCAGGCAAATCCACGCTTATGAACATCATTACGGATAATCTTCTCCCCGATAAGGACGGCGGAAAAATTTTCTGGAACGGCGAGGAAACGAGACTGCTCAAAGATAAGTTCCGCAGCCGTCTTGGATTTATGCCGCAGCAGCAGAACCTGTATGAAAGCATGACAGCGCGGACGTTTTTGAACTATATTGCCGCGCTGAAATGCCTTGATAAAAAGTCGGCTGAAAAGATGATCTCCGAAATTGTTGAGCGGGTAGAACTTACGGACAGCATTGACAAGAAAATGGGCGGATTTTCGGGCGGAATGAAACAGAGGGTACTTATCGCCGCCGCGCTTTTGGGCGATCCCGAACTGATAATTCTTGACGAGCCAACGGCAGGTCTTGACCCTAAACAGCGTGTTATTATCAGAAATATGGTTTCGGATTTGGGCAGAGATAAAATAATCATAATTTCGACGCATATTGTTTCCGATATCGAAACTATCGCAAAGGAAATTCTTTTTATAAAAGAGGGACGTCTGATAGACAGCGGTACTATGCCCGAACTGATCGAAAAGGTCGAAAGTGCCGATAAAACGCTTGAAAATCTGTATATGCAGTATTACGGCGAGGTGCAGTCATGAGAGTTTTGGCTACAGAACTTAAAAAGCTGTTGAGCAATAAAATTTTACTACTGATAATTGCCGCAGTTTTCGTGCTGAACAGCTATCTTATGTTCAGAACGGCAAATTCTGGCGAAGCCAAGCCTGTTGACTACAAAGCCGTTTATTCAGAACTTGAAGATCTCAGCGATCCCGACAAGCTGCAATGGCTGGACGACAGACTCGGCGAATTTGAGGGGCAGCATTCATTTAACTGGACGGCTTTAGGCGAACTTCGTGACGAAGCCGCAAATATTGTGGGCTATTCGGACTATCTTGCTTCGATAGATTCGCAGGCGAGATCAATGACCGGCGTTTCGATTTTCGCAAAGCCCGATACGTTCAATTACCGCAGCATCGTGAAAACTCCGCCTGCGTATGACAGTGTACGTGACGTTGAGCCGATTTTTGACGTTTCAAAGGGAATTGATCTTGCGACGGACAACAGCTTCACGGATATTTTGAGCGGATTTATTGTGCTGTTTGCGGTTTTATCGCTCATGATCTCCGACCGTGAACAGGGAATGTCGGGATTATTATTTGCGCTGAAACGTGGGCGAGGGTATCTTTTATTTTTAAAAATAATTGCATTGGCAATAACGATTTTCACGGTCGTTCTGCTGATCTATGCGGAAAATCTTATTGTTGCAGGCAGTATTTACGGTCTTGGCGATTTAAGCCGTCCAATACAATCGCTTAACGGATTTATCGGCTGTAATCTGAAAATAAGCGTTATCGGATATTTGATTTTGTATGTTCTTTTCAAATTTATTGCAATGTTCGCTATAGGAGCCGTCCTGTCGCTTATTGCTGTGAACACAAAAAATGTCGTATCTTTTTACGGAATATCGGCGGTTATCCTGATCGTCGAGGGATTGACTTATGCGAAAATTCACCCCCTGTCGATATACAGTATTTTCAGATATATCAACCTGATTTCGTTTACAAAGGTCAACGAGATTTTCTGCAATTATAAAAACATAAATTTCTGGGAATACCCCATTCCGCTGATTCCGACTTCTATCGGTGCGTTACTTATAATTTCTTCGCTTTGCGCTGTTTTATCAACATATCTATATGCCAAAAAGCGTAATCTTGAATTCAGAAAAATCGGTTTTAAATTCAGATTCGGCAATGGGAATAAAATTCATTCCAAGCTTTATTATACGCTTTACAAATCTCTCATAATGCAAAAGGGACTGCTTATTATCGCTTTTTTTATAGCCGTATCGGTATTTATGAGCGAGGCGTTTATAAAAAAATACGACCCCGTTGACGTTTATTACGAATACTATACGACTGAAACGGAGGGCGAAATTACGCAGGAAACCATTGATTTTTATGACAGTGAAGCGATCAGATTCGAGGAGCTTAACGCGCGTCTGGAAAGTCCCGATATTACCTCTGAGGAGGAAAGAGAAATTTACAAGCAGCTTGCGCCGACAATGGGATTTTACCCGTCGTATGAACGCCTCAGGCAAATTAAGGACATTGAGAACGCGCATATGTTTTACGATACGGGATACAAGCGCGCGTTTGGAATAAACGGCTATGACGATGATATGAAATATGCTTTTGCGGCGATACTGCTATGTCTGTTTCTGATCTCGCCGCTTATCGCCAATGATAATAAATACCGAATGAAGTCGATTATCAATTCCACAAGCTCGGGCAGAAAAAATTATATCAGCAGAAATATTCTGACGGCTTGTATTTACGTAATTACGGCGTCGCTTTTGTGGCTAATTCCATATGCGGTCACGATTTCCCGATATTACGGACACAGCGGACTTTCGGCTTCAATTCGCAGTATCACCGATTTTATAAATTTTCCTCTGAATATCAGCGTGTTGCAGTATATAATTTTGATCTGTCTTTTGCGAACAGTTTCCGTACTTTTTGCATCTTTGATAATGCTTTGGGTATCTTCAATGTGCAGGAATATAATTTCGGCTGTACTTATTAATTTCGCCGTATTTGCTCTGCCGATCATAATTTATCTGCTCGGCGCGGAATTTATGGTCAACATCGGCTTTGATCCGCTGTTAAGCGTTAATGTAATGCTAAATAAATTTACGCCGATGCAGCTCGCTGTCCCGACGTTGGTATTGGTCGGCTTTGCCATCAGGAAAAAAACTTTATAGTAGGCTTACTATATAAATCAGACCTCCTCGGAAACCGATGCTTCTACGGATTCCGAGGAGGTTTGTTGTTGTATGTGTAAAGTTTTGTAGGGGACGGCGCCCTCGACGTCCCGAGTTTCAAGACAGTCACAGTCACCGATTTCGGGACGTCGAGGGCGCC
>JAGAQC010000006.1 GCA_017622925.1 Ruminococcus sp. | reverse complement strand
ATCATTAAAATTAGCCGCGCTGGCTGTAACAGCATCATTGTTTATTTTAAATTTTGACGAATCTGAATATATAGTTTTGAAATCAAACAAATTCCTCGTCCTGTCTCCACACCCCAAAACCTCGACGGGGAATTCTGGTGAGGGTGTTCCGTTTTGGGCGATGTTGCCGTAAATTGCGTAGCTGACTGCTGATTTCCCTGTTAATTTTTCAATCACACAAGGACAGCTTGAAACGGTTGAGATCATTGCATTGTTTTTCCTGATTTTTCGGGCAAAAAGCATTGTTCTGTAGTCCGTGACAGGCAGCCCCTTTGATGCTTTCAATACTTCATGATAGTTCATATTTCAGCCCCGCTGTTGTACCATTTGCCGTCTCCTGCAAGTACGTAAAATTCGCCCGATTTTATTACATACGCAATTGACCCCTGATGCAGCAGCCGACCCCTGATGCCGTCAACAGCAGGGAGTTCATCGGAAGTATCAACGTCGATCTCAGCAATGACCTCCGAAAGCTCTTTCTGTCCGCTGCCGTTTGCGAATCCGATATATTTTTCTTTTCTGATAGTAAGCATTTCAATCCTCCTTGTTTTTTTGGTGTTGAACGCCGAAATAGAACGCTATAACGGTCGTAAACACGGTCAGAAACTGCTCGGGAGATAATTTCCCCCTGACCGACAGAACCGCAAATACAGCCGTTAAAGTAAGCGTTATAAGGCTTTTAACGTCAATAAGCTTTGCAATTTGTTTTAACATCATGATACAGCTCCTTTAATGCTGATTTTGTTTTTCAAGGTCATCGAGCCTGTGATTGGCGACCCTGATCTGTTCTTCAACGACCGGCATTCTTCGGGCAAAGCCGTTATGCTCGCGAACCTCTCTTGTCAGTTCCTCAATTTTTGTTTCCGTTACCGCCTGAGACTTTTCAAGACGATTGACTATCTCGCTGTTGCTCTGTTTCAGCTTTGCGAATACGCCGATCAAAGTAATTACACTTGCAAAAATTGAAGTTCCTGCCCCGATAATTGCTACTGCGATCTCTACCATAATACTTTCCTTTCATATTACATTAAGCTTTTCAGCATTTCGTACAATTCCCCATTGGTCGGTACATACGGTACGAACGTACTGTCCTTGACCGATGCAAAACGCAGCATCGGCTTGACCTTAATATCATTCAACGTCTGCCCTGCATAGATCGGAAAAACAATTCTGAAATGCGTTGCGGCTGTATCTATCGTAAACGGCGCGGTATCGCCGCCCTCGTTGACTGCAAGAGCGGAATAAGCCGTTGTACGGTCCTGCATAAACATTCGGTAAGTATCAGCTCCGCCGCCGTTCGGGCAGCCTGACAGTATCAGCGGCTTGCCTTTCCAGTGCTGCGGAATTTCTGTTGGGTCAGGTGTGATTTTCAGCTCAACTCTTTCCGCCGCTGTTCCGTTAAGGGTATACACACCGTTTTCAAGCGTGACAGTGATCCCGTTTCCCGTAATTTGGGTTTGGAGCATTGTATCGGTCAACAAATTTTTTCCGCCGATACAGCGGTTATAAACGTCTGCAGTATTTGCCGTGACGCATTCTGTCATGTTTTCAAGCGTTTTATCATGTTCGGAAATTCTTTCGGAATTGCTTGTTACCTGAGCGTTCAGATTTTCAGGAAGATTGTCCACCTTTTTGGATATATCGGCTGTTATCTGTTTTGTTTCTTTGATGTCATTTTCCGCCGTCCGAATGCGTTCTGCTGCGTCGGATAACTGCTGACTGCTTGCAGCCGTAAACGTCATTTTCTTGTTTCCGATCGTTATTTTTGTATTCTGAGGATTTATAATATCAATGTCAAGCTTTGTAAGCGGATATATCCCTTCGTGATCATGAGGTTTTGAAGTCACTTTGATATTACGGTATATCCTAAACGATTCGATAGGATATTCAGAATGATCGGTATAGTGCAGGTCAACTGCCGTGACCTCAACCGTGTTTGGCATCTTTACCGCTGTGTTTGTAAGATGACTTACACCTTTTTTCAGCAAATTATCCGCTTCTGTAACGTCCTCCCACGTTGTTTCCGAAACAGGTGCATATATCCACCCATAAGCTTCAACAGCCTTCCGTGAATACAGCGTATCGCCGACTTTCACAATGTCGCTTGTAATATCTCCGTCCGCAAGGTCCGAGATCGTCAGTTTTCGTTTAGTATCGCTGTTTTCTGCGCCTATCGGGATTATAGCGGAATACGCCGCTGCTGCGTCCGTTTCCGATTTAATATCAAGCAAATTTTCACCGAAATTTATCTCCTGAGTATTCATCAAAGTAAAGCGGCTTAAATAGTCGATATAGTTTCCGTCCTCCTCATATCTGATACAAAGATAGCCGCCAAGCTCCGAACCGAAAAGCTTTGAGCTTAACACGCTCCATGTACTATTGTAGCCTGTGTCGGAACGTCTTATATAGTTGTTAGGGTCAGAGACCGTAACAGTGCCGAGCTTGAACCGCTGAAACGGTTCTACCTGTGAATTGTGATCATCTATAAGCCGTTTCAGGAAAAATTCAACTACATTTCCGCTTTCAGCCGCCGTAACATATTCAGCATCGCTCAAAAAATCATCGGGAAAAGCATACGGTCTGACGACGGAATCGTTGAAAAAAGCCATTGCCCCTTCAAGGTCAACGGCTTTTCCGTTATTAAAATCAACTGTATCGTCCGTGACCCTTCCCCGAAAAATAACTCCGTAATCGTCCGAGACCTCTATAACCGACCGCTTTTTACCGATAACGTGGTAATACGGGTGTGAATCGTATATCGTGAACGAACCGCCGCCCACGGTATTGACTTCAAGAGTTACTTTCGGCTCATGCAGTATCAAAGATTCCTGACGGAGGTCGAACAAGGTATAGCCATCGCATTTTATACGGTACATTACAGCTCTCCCTCCCTGTATCTGAACGTTACTTCGCCGCTCCCCGAGAGCGTCAATATGTTTTCCCCCTCATGGAACATAATATCGGACAGCCGATGCGTTCCTGCATTCAATGTGAACGTTCTGCCCTCATATTCTATAACTGTATTGTCCGCCGTGCAGTCGATAATAGGAATTACCGATTTTCTGCCGTTATTCAGATATATATTTTCTGCCGTTTCCGTAAGAGCGAACGTCTTGCTTGTTTCGGCAACACGATACTTGTACGGTTCAACAACTGCCGTAATTGTTATCTGTTTAAGTTTTTTGTCCTGTAGATACTCATTTACGGTCAATCTCCCCCACCAGTAATATTCCGGGTCTCTGTCAAGAATTATCTGTCTCTTTCTGCCGTTCAGGGCGTTGGATATTTGAGTTACCTTTTCATCAAATGTCATTTCGGAAGTCGGAGCGACCGTAAAAACAAACGTGAGATCCCTGTTTTTATATCTGACCTCTCCGTGCGCTTCGGTAAGATCAAGCTGCCCGTCACTGCCGGGAATATCTATATAAGTCGTCTTAGGCTGCGCAGGCGTTGGCGTGAAAGGGGCAAGTATCAGCTCTAAATCCCTGAAAGAATGAAGGTAAGTAAACGTTACGCCCGATCCTATCATTAATTATCTTCCCCTTTCTTCCCTTGATTTTATCTTCCCTAACGCTTTGTTCATTTTCGGAGCAAGTACCGCGCACGCCGCGTCGCCGTCAATAACTATATCCTGTTCCATTGCTTCAAGTATCTGCGGAAAATAGTCTGCAAGAATCTGTATAAGCTTCTGCAAGTAGTACGTCATATTGCTGCTTTCCGCCGAGACTGCCGCCTGTATCATTTTCATAAGCGTAGACGAACCGGCAACGACTTCCGAACCTGCTTCGCCGCCGCCCATGAAATTGCCTGTTGAGGGATTGAATCCGAACAAAGTCGGATTTTCCATGACCATCGGTTCTTCCATTGCTTTTGCATACCATTCAACGCCGAATGTCGGGATCGAAGGCGGGTCAAGGCTGAATTTGCCTGTCATGCTGAAATGGGGCAGCTTTATCTTCGGCAGCTCCCAGCTGAAATTGAAAAAGCCTTTCATTTTATCAATTGCCGAGCTTACTGTTTCTTTAGCTTCTTCTATTGGTGTAGTTATAGCTGATTTTATATTGTTCCAAACTTCACTTACCGTTGTATGAACGCTGTTAAATATCTCCGAGACTGTAGTTTGAACGCTATTTATTGCATCTGAAACGCCTGTTTTTATGTCTTCCCATACGGAGCTGATTTTACTTTTTATATTCTCCCAAATCTCACTTACAGTTGATTTAACACTGTTAAATATTTCTGAAACGGTCGATTGAACGCTATTTATCGCATCTGAAATACCTGTTTTTATATCTTCCCATACGGAGCTGATCTTGCTTTTTATGTTCTCCCAAATCTCGCTTACTGTTGATTTAATTGTATTAAATACGTTTACAGCGTTTTCTTTCAGGGTGTTCCACACATCAGAAAGATTACCCAACAGATTTTCAACGCCGTTGATCAATCCCTCCATAATGAAGCCGCCAATTTCAGCCATAACAGTTGACGGTGACTGAATCCCGAATAACGCCTTGATGCCGTCAACAATAGCGGTGAAGATCGATGCAAGGATTTCAGGAATACTGCCTATAAGTGCAACCATGCCTTCCAACAAGCCCATAAGCAGATAGCCGCCTGCTTCTATCAATTGCGGTAACGCTTGTTTTAGACCGTCAACAATAGCTGTGATAATGGTCGGCAACGCCTGAACCAGTGCATCAATAATTGTTGGCAGTGCTTGAACGATTCCCATAACCAGCTGAACAACGCCGTCAACCAATTGCGGTAATGCTATCACTAAGCCGTCAACAATAGCTGTGATGATAGTTGGCAACGCCTGAATTAGTGATTGTATTATAGTGGGTAATGCCTCAACAACGCCTAAAAACAACTGTATAAAGCCCTCTATCAAAGCAGGGAGATTCTCCATAAGCGCATTTACGACAGAGGTTATAATTTCCGGCAGGCTGTCGATCATCGGCTGTATTATCTGCGAAAATGTTGAGCATAATGTTACGATCATTGACACAAGAGCATTGATAAGCATAGGTAGCAATGTCGGCAGAGCTGACACAAAGGACTGCATGAGCTGCGGCAATGCTGCGATCAGGGCGTTAATTATCTGCGTAACACCTTCGATCAATAACGGCAGAGCGGACATTAATGCGCTGATAATTGCAGGCAATGCGGCAACCAGTCCGTTTATCAGCTGTACTGCGCCGTCAATTATGACAGGAAGCAGCTGATTCAGAAGCGGCGGCAGCATGGGAATTACCTTATTTACCAATTCTGTCAAGCCGTTTATCAGCCGCGGAGCAGTTTCCGTCAAAGACCTTACTATAACATCTGCGGCGTTTTCAAAGGCATTTACAAGGCTGTCAACATCGCCCGAACCGTCAAGGAAGTTCGTCAGGGCTGACTTTGCCGTACCCAGCGAACCGGCAAGGGTCTCGTTTTCCTTTGCATAGTTGCCGGCAGCGTATGCGGTCTTTTCCATGAACATTTCCATTGCAAGGGAAATTTTTTCCTGATTTGTCATTTCCTGTGTAGTTTTAGTTATTCCCTTTTCAAGCGCATACGCCTGCAGCGTGGTGTCGTTCATGGCAACGCCAAGGTTGTCCATCATATCAAAATTGCCCTTTGCCGCGCCTGCAATAGACTCCATAGCGGTCGCTGTATCAATGCCCATGATAGAAGCAACATCCGCCGCCCTTTGCATTGAAGAAGCCGCCAGCTCGGAAGATTCTTCTATGCTGAACCCTGCGCCCTGAAAAAGCGATCCCATTTTGTTCGCCGTTCCGAGGAAATCCGATGTTGACAATCCCATGTTCTGAAAGGCGTTCTTTGCCGTTTCCTGCATTTTTTCGGCATATTCTTTGAACACAGCTTCTGAACCGCCCATATTCTGTTCAAGCTCGCCTGACAGATTTAACGCTTTGACCGTTAATCCTGCCATTGCAGCGCCGCCGGCGATCATTGCAGTACCGACAGTCTTGCCGACAACTGCCGCGCCCTTGCCTATGGTGTTAAAAGCCGCCGAAATTTTACCTTTTGTTTTATTTGCAGAATCTCCGACATCGGACAATGATCTGTCGTATCCGTCAGCCGCCCTGCTTGCTTCGTCCATTTCTTTTTCGTTTTTGTCGATCTCAGCAGATAATTCGGCAATTTCCCCTGCAACCTTTTTAGCTTCCGAGCTGTTTTTGCCATGCTGGATATACAGATTTTTGTATTCGGCTTTCAGGCTTTCAAGCTTCTCTTTTTGTTTGTCGGTCGTTGATGTCAGTTTGTCAAATGATTTTTTCACATCTTCCGACTTGTTATTGTTGAAAATTTTTGAAAACGAACGTCCGATAGCGTCAAAGGCTTTAGTGAGCTTGCTTTCGGTCTTTTCGCCTGTTTCGACCGTATCGTCTAAACTTTCTTCCGTCTTTGAAGCATCAAGCATCAGGTCAAACGATTGTCCTATCGTATCAAAGGTCTTGGTCAGCTTGCTTTTTGTCTGCTCGCCTGTTTTAACTGTATCGTTTAAACCTTCTTCTGCCTTTGAATCATCTATCATTTGGACAAAAGACTGTCCTATCGCTTCAAAAGCTTTTTCAAGTTTATCCTTGCTCTGTTCGCCTTTTTTGACCGTATCGTTTAAGCTTTTTTCCGCTTCATCGCTGCTGACGGCAATTTTGCCGACTAACTTGAAAAGTTCTGTCATATTTTCACCTCTTTTCAGGATCGAAATTTTTCAGAATGTTCATAGATTCCTTAATTGTATGCTCAGCGCAAGCCGATGACATATGCTGATGCTGTCTATCAAGCTGTAACTCCTGCTTAAATTCGCTGAACGACTTATCCCATACTTTATACAGATAGACTTCCCATTCATCGGCTTCATGCTTTACCTTGACTACTTTGCCGATAAATTCGCAAAGCATACAATTCCTGATCATTTCGTCCATAAAAAGGAACGGACTTGCATATCTGGTAAACAGCAAGTCCATAAATTCAAACTCGCCTATTTGAGCAACTTTGAAGCAACCCTGAAAAAATCCTTGAATTCCTCTTTCTTGATAAAGTCAACGACCATTTCAAGGAATACCACAGCGTCCATGTTTTCAAACTCGCTGAATTTTACATTTGACGTCTGGGAAAGCAGCTTATATATGTCGTTCTGACACTTGTCAAGATTGGAGAAAACAACGTCTGCGATTTCCATTGATACGGTAATACCGATCAATGTGAACGCATTGTCATTGTCTTTTTCTTCCTCTCCCTTGTCGGCAATTTTCTTTATAGCAGACTTCACGGAATCCTTTTCAAGGCATTCGCTGAAATTGTTAATGCCGATCTTGCTGATTATCTTAGTCATCAGAAAAACGTCTTTTGACAGCAATTTTCTGAACTTATAAGGCTTTTCTTCCTCGACCGCTTCAAGCTCCGCCGCCTGAACAGTCTCCATTGTGATCTTATCGTTTGCTTCCATAATTCTTTACTCCTTTTATGCGTTTTTTGCCGCCGTTGGATCGGGATAGTATATCTTTACGGGTATACGGTCAAGAGTTCCCTCATTTTCCGCATAAGCTTCCATAGTAAGCTTGATAACTGAATTATCCTTGTTCTTGCCCTCTATCTTCAGACCCGAAGTGCAAAGGGCGTTTTCCATTATTACGATAATGTCCTTTGCGCCGTTGGCGGTCTTGCCTACAAAAGCAAAATTAGGAACATAGTCCCCCTCCTCGATGTTTGCCTTTGTCTGTATCATCGAATAGCCTGCCGCATCGGATTCGCCTTCCTCGCCGATCATACCGATCTTCATTGTATCAGTTGAAATTTCGGCGAAATTGACTTCCATTGTGGCTGTTCCGCCCTGCATAACGGCAAGCCCCTTGACCTTTACAAGCGCGCCGTCAAGTTCAATATCCTTGATCTCGCCCTTGATCTCAATGCTGTTTCCGCCCGATGTAGGTCCTATTATCTCGCCTTTCCACGTCCTTGAAGCTGAATCCCATACAAGGTTCTTGTGGATAGTGCCTGCGCCGAGAAGAATATTTTCCGGCGTGTTCTTAGAAATTCCGTGTACTCCGATTACGCTCATAATTAAGTTCCTTTCCATTCTTTAATATCAAGTGTGACTTGAATCCTTTTCAGATCGGCTTCACCCGTCGGCACAGGCAAAGAGGACGAAAAAAAGACGGCTATCGCTCCGCTGTCCGTTTTCGCCCTCAATCCGCCGATTGTCGGGAAGTGCCGCTTTATTTTTTCCTTTGCTTTCATCAGTTCAAGCCATGAACCGCGGCTCGTGCCTGTCAGTATGAACGTGCTTTCCTCGCATCCGTCCTCTGTTTCGGGAGGTGTTTCGGAAAATTCCCCTACCCAGTACGGATATTTTATTTTAGCCGTCCATTCCATAAACTCATAAGGGATATGAAGAATATCCATTTGCTGTTTTATAAATTTCAACTTCTCCATGCTTACAAATCCTTTAACGAATCCTGCAAATGCTTCTCTATCTTGTTTTTGAGTGCGGTATAGGCTCTGAACAACGCCCTTGAAGGCTTTTTACCTCTTGTGAAGCGATAATCGCCGCTATCGTCTTTATAAACCCAGCCGCCTTTCCTGCCGTTGCCCTGCAAAGCATATTCGCCCGTGCCGAATTCCTCCCATATGGCGTTTTCAAGCGGATTACCAATGACAGCTTCGTGTTTTTCGGTGTCCACTTTATGCTTCCAGCTATTTTTGGTATTGCTTGAAGCGACCCTTGTATTTCGCTTTGCCCGTGATTCAAGCTCCCCTGCGCTTTCTTCCAGCGCAATGTTTATTTTATCGTTTATTTCGCCCATTACCTCGATAGCGAAACTCTCGAAAATAACATCAGCCATTCTGACCGCCTACCAATTTCAGATATATTTCAAGGTGATAATCCATTTCGTCAGGGTTATCTATCAGCAGTACATCGTACATTTTGCCTTTGATGATACACCTTACATCCTGATCGGCTAACCCATATACCGCTTCGTTGTAGTCGCAGATAAAAACATGTGTGGATTCTTCGAGTTTCGTACTGTACGTGCGTTTGCTGTCGCCCGATTGTAAACCAAGCACGCCGCTGAGTACCGCAAATTCCGACCACTCGTTCACCGTTTCGCCTATGGCGTTACTGGAAGATGTCTTTGTCTGTACCGTGCAGGGCGTGCGCTTTTTGATTTTTTTCACTTCCAGCACCTCGCCTTTACATGCAGCGACAGCGCGTTCATTATGCCTTTGGGATAGCCCATATACAAGCTGCTGCTGTCCTCGTAGGTCACAGATTCGCTGTGCCGTGACAGCGTTTCCGATTCGCTTTTAATGCCTATCTTACCGCCGAATTCAAGCTTCCACCTGAACATATTGACCGCGCACTGTTTCACATCGGCAGGGTATCTTATCAGTGTAAATCGGTTGTGCGGACAATCAAACACAGGTGTATCGACTGTCAGCGTCTTATCGCTTTTTTCGATAACTGTACATAAACCGCTGTTAAGCGATGAGCGCGTAATTTCAAGGGTATCGCCGATCGTCACATACGGCGACGACCCTTGTATAACGCCGTTTTCAACAGCGCATTCAAAGCGTATCTGCTTCACTTGGAAATTGTTATGCGTATACTTCCTGATGATCGATTCAATTGCCGTCAAATGCGAACTGATCGCATCATCAGTCATATTACCGCAGTCAACCTGTGATCTCAGCTCCTTGACCGTCAGTATCATCAGGGTCCACCGCCTTATTTCTTGAACGTAGCAAGCACGACCTTTGAACTGTTGGAAAGCGCAGCCGTATATATCTCATCAACGGAGATCGTAGTGCTTCGTGCCAGCGTGTCTCTCTCTGTCTCGACATTGACATTACGCTTCATGTAGATAGTAAGAGCAGGCGATTCGTCCTCAGTCTCGCTGTCCTCATTCAGCTTGACAATGGGACATACATAGCATGTTCCCTCCTCATTAAGCGGAACTTTTTTTGAGACCACGACCTCGCAATTACATATCTTGCCGATAGCTCCTGTAACACGTACACTTTCCGCAAGCTTATCAGCCGCAAGAAATTCGCTGTCCTTTCTCAAAGCTACGACCTGCGCAGGATTGATGAAGATGACCTTGTTTGAATTGAATTCCTCGCGAAAAACATCGACAGCCTCCACAATGCCCGAATAACTGATCGCCTTTGCAGAGCCGTCATATTCGAGCTGCGCAGTCTGAAGCGCAGCCATACAGTCAGCATCGACCTTTGCGGCAATTGATCTTGTAAGCTGCATATTAGCCTGACCAACGGGATCGCCATAGCCTGAGAGTACAGCTTCATCGGTAATAGTTACAGCTTTCATAGCTTTCTTGACTTTTGCTGTTGTCGTGGTTGCCGTAAGAGCTACAGTGCCGCATGCAACGCCCTCTGCAACGTCCTCAGCGTCGCCTATGTATGAGAACTGCGGAACTGTTATTGTATCTCCTGCATTTGAAGCCTGTAGACTGGTGTCTATTTTAGCAAAAGGCGTTACAACAATGCTCGAAGCGATTTTTCCGCTTATAGCGTCAGCCATGACCTCTGCGTCAATAAGATCTGCAATTTTTGTAACAGACATAAATAATACTTCCTTTCAAATTTGTTTTATTCGGATCTTCCTGTCATTTGCGCATATACTTCCGGGTGTTCCTGTTTCAGCTTTAGTCTGGACTGGTAGCCCATTTTGCTGAACGCCTCCGCCGTAATGCCTGCATTCTGATCGTTGCCGTTATCAGGCAGCTTCTGTACTTCTACCTGTTTCTGCTGATCGGCTGCGAACTGGTTCGGGAACTGCACCTTCAAGCCTGAAAGCATTTCATCAATTCCCTTGATATGTTCGTTTTCATCAAGCTCTAAGATTTTTCCCTGTGCGTTCATTTTCTCGTTGATCTTGTAACTGAGATAGTCAACATCAACGGCTTTTTCGGAAAGCAAAGCAACCTTTAACGCCGCCTTGACTTTTGTTTCCTGTAACTGCTTTTGTAAGTCGTTGACCTGTGTTTCATAGTCGGCGATCTTATTCTGTAAATTCTCATTTCCGGCTGTTCCCTTTTTCAGTTCTGCAATAAGATTGTTAGCCGTGAGAAGTTCCGCCTTATTGCCGGTTAATTCAGCTTCAAGGGCTTCATATTTGCCCTTACCCACATACTCGCCGCTTGCAAGGTTAGCAAGCTTAATAAGCTTATCCTTGTTTGCTTCATTGCCGTTGTGGGCGTTCACTTTTTCAGCGAACTGTGCATACAGTTCATCACCTAAGATTTCTCTTAAAAACTCCATATCGTTTTCCTTTCTGCTTACGTTTTTAAGTGTGGTTTCTCCCACAAGCACAATACTTTTTAAATGCCAGTATCAAGGCATAATTGCCGGCTTTTAAACGTCATTCAGGCTTTTGGACAATATAAAAAGCACCCCAAAGGATGCTTTTATTTTTAAAAGTAATTTATCTTATCGGCAAGCTCCCTGCCCATTGCCTTATGACCGTCGAGCGACGGGTGAACGCCGTCGATAAGAATGTGAGGCGCGGTGAGCCTGTTGACGCATGAATCGTGGGTCATATCTATCAGTTCCAGACCGTAATATTCAGCAACTTCCTTTTCGGCATTGAAGAAGTCTTGGAGCGTGAGCTTATCGTCAGCCTCTGTTCTATCGCCGTTCATATCAGCGCCTCTCGGGAAACTAAGCGACCAGTTACCGACCTCTGTTCCGTATCTCGAAGCGTTAATAGGGGTTATAATGAATATCTTGCACAGAGGATTATCGCCAAGTATCTTTTCTATAACATATCTCATGTTACTGTAGAATGTGCCGCCCGTAGCAATGTCATCATTGAATGTTCCCAAAGGGTCGTTGCCTTTCCAGTCGTTGATACCGTAAGCAAGGGTTACAATGTCCGCTCCCGAAAAGTCGATAGTGTTCACATGATCTCTCGCATTCAGTTTATCAAGGACAGTTCCGTTATGAACATATCCCGAGCCGCCTACACCATGATTTGTAAGTGTATATCCCTTAGCATTAGCTACTGTATTGACCCAGTTATTTTGAGTTACCGCTATAGCAGATTTGCCATTATCGCCAATATAGCTGTAATATCCCTGAGTTATGCTGTCCCCCAATGCGTACCATACCGCTGATCCTGCCGTAGTTGTAATATTTTTCCCCGTCTGTATCCATTGGCTGAATTCAGTGGCGTTCATGTATCTTTGATACGTATTTCCTCGTGTATCGGTGTATTCCTGCAAAAGCACAACGGCGGAAAAACCTCTGTACACTTTAAGTATGCCGCCGTATTTACTCGGGCAGTCCGAAAGCTCCGAAATATTTGCCGAAGTGATCTGATATGTTCCCTCGGTTGTACATTCCGCAAGTGAGCTGTAGCCGAGATCGACAGCGTTTCCCCTCGCAAGGAAATACTGAGTATACAGAGCGTTCATTCTTGTAAATTCATTGCTGCCGTATCGGAAGTATATAAAGCCTTTCTTGGTACATATCGTCTGGAACACTACGTCCGCAGCGGCGTTTATTTCGACCCTGAGTATTCCGCCGTCCGAAATATCGGGCTTATCGGTCAGAATAGGAAGATCGGTACTGCTGAAACCGTAACAGCCCGGCTTGCTGCACTCGGCAAAGCTTGTTCTGCCGTGGTCTGCAACACGTCCGTTGTATGTATAAGGGTGATTGTCGTATCTTACTGTTATCAGGCTTTCTATATCGGAAACATTTTCTATTTTTCTGTCATCGCTGAAAGCAAAGACAAGCCGAACGTATGCTATCTCTGTATCGTCCTGAATCTTTATCTTAATAACATCATGAGTTGACCAATCCGGCGAAGCTCTGAGAACGGTAAGATCGGACTTATAGTAAACTGCGCGGCATTTCACGTCTGCCGAAAGTGTAACAACAATGCGAGAACCGATATTCGGGATATACCCTATCGTTCTTATTCTTGTTTCGTCATCTGTATCTATGCCGGTCGTTACATCAATAGTGCCTGTTTCACAGCGATTTGGAATATATCCGCTGACAAACGGCATTTCGCTGACAGTCAGCTTTTCAAGTTCTTCCCGATCCGCTTTTCCTATCTGTACTGCATTAAGCTGTGCGTCGGAGCTGTTAAGCCTTGCTTGAAGCGTTGGAAAAGTCTCCGCTCCGTATTCGGGTATCCTTGCCTGTGCGACTTCCGCCGAAGCGTCGCCGCTATCGGTCGCTTCGATAACGATCTCATTGATCTGCCCCTGCAAGCTTTCGGTTCTGGAAAGCACCTGCTGATACGGCGTAGGCGTTGCGTCTACCGCTGTACCCTCGCCGATCGGAGTTCCCTTTACAATGCTGTACTTTACAAGCGAGGACGTCTTTACTTCATCGCCGTTCACGCCCCTCAGACCGATATAGAGCTTCGTAACATCTTCAAGCACTTCGTGAGGAACGATAAACTTGTCGTCCACCATAGCGACTTCATACGCTGTCGGGTCGTTTTCCGTAAAGAATACGGCTGTTTTAACATAACCGTCCCACTCGGGACTGTAATCGACCGTTATTGCGACTGTATTCTGATTCCCCGATGCAACGACAGGCTTTGATCTCGCTGCGATCTCCTGATCTTTCGCCGTTAATTCTATCGTTGTCATTTTTACCTTTCCTTTCCGGCTTCTATGCCGTTTTTATTGTATTTTCAGGCATAATAAAAACGCCCTTTTGGAGCGTTTAAATTCGTTTTTTTGAGTATAAAGAAACCGCCTTGGTTTCCCAAAGCGGTTATAGAAAGAGTGGATATCAGGCAGGCGTCCCATTCTCCTGCATCTCTCAGGTATAAACCTTGTCAAGCCGGCGGCGTGTGGACGGGGACGAAATCTTCCACCTCTGACGCTCCTCTCTTATCTTACCTTTATTATATCATATTTATTTTGTAAATTTCAATTACATTCGTTTTATTCTACAACAAACCTGTTAAGTTCGCGAATTGTCATATCAATGGGTTCAATTCCTTTCTCTTTACAATATCGGCTTATTTCACGATAATTGTAATGAATATCGTCAGCAGAAACAGGAGAGGTAAAACCTCCTGCTTTTTCAGCAGCTTCATCAAGTTCTTTCATTTTTTTTATATCTTCACGTGACATGATCAGCCCTCCTCAAAAGTATAAGTATCAAGAAGTTTCATAGCGTTTTCTTCATCTATGAACATTCTGTACGGGTGAGGTCGTCCCAATAATACTGCATTAAGCGTTTTACTGTAATGCTTGACAAGATCGGTATTTTTAGCATCCATAAACAGAAATCCACCATATCCCTTTTCAAGAGATATTTTAGCGGCAATTGCAAAAAGATGTCCGCCTACACCGTTGAATTTTTTGTTTTTGCCCAAATTGTGCGGCGCGCTTTCAGCAATATTAACATAAACAGCCATATCTCTCTTAAAATCAGTAACGGCTACAAGCCCTTGTATTTTTTTATCGCCTGCAACACAAAGCTTATAAATTTCTGTATATTCTAATTCCTTATCAAGCCAATTAAAATTCCAACCCTTTAGCTGCAACAGATCATTTCTGCTTGCTCTTTCATAGACGGTAGGCATGAGTTCTCCCGTTTCGGTATTTTCAAGACAAGGCGTAAATTTATCAATAATAAGATTCATTTTACGATCCCCCTCTGATTCTATTATATCACTTTTTGCGGATTTGTCAAGACTTTCGGAACAAACGAGATATTTTTTCTTAAAGTCCTCGAAGTTTTCGGTTTTATCCAACCCGAAAAACTCAGCTCGTTCTTTCAGTGCTTCCAGTTCGTCTTCATCAAGAGCCCACCTTGCACGCTGCAACAGCGCGCACCGACAATTGACTACCTCGGCAGCCTTGCCGGAGGGGTCTCCGGGGAACATCAGTCCGTTGGAAAAAGCTTCGTCAAGCTCCCTGATCTCTCCGTCAACAAGCCGATGCGAAGGTCGTGTAATACCGTCAAGGGTGCTGTCCCATTGCTTAACAACGTCAGCTCCCTTGCTTTTGGCGTCATTGCAGGCGTCCATTCCGCCTTGTACTTGTATTCTGTGTCCCTCTGTCCTTGCAATGGTCAAGGCTCTGCCGTATGCGCCGCCCTTTGTGTTATATGTGCCGGTCATTTTCAGCTTTATTTGCTGCGCTACCTGACCGTATGACATACCCGTTGCAATACCTCTGGACAGTTCGGCAGTAATAGTCTGCTTTAACTTACCGATGTCCTCGCCAAGCCTTGTATAAAGCGGCTTGCTGAGTTTACTGTCAAGCCGTACCGCGCGGACTACCGCCTTTTGGTCTATCGGCATTATCAACGGGATACCCTGTCCGTGCAGGTCGTACATTGCGCCGATATATCCGTCCTCATAACAGCCGTTTAAATACTCGGAAACAGCGGTGTAATTCTGTGTGTGCAGTTTGTTCAGAATATCGTCTATCTGCCCTTGCAGGGCTTGCTGAAAGCCTTTCTGATATATCTTTGACTGTATCTGCGACCTTACCTTTTCTTTTTCGGGGTCATCGTCGTTCAGCCAGTCGTATTCCGCTTTAAGTCTTCCGATGTCAAATTGCAGCTTTGATATTCTGTCGGTGATCATTTTAAGCGATCGGTCGTAACTGTTTTCAAGCTTTTTCATCACTTCCTTTTCGGTATCAAGGAAGCGCTGCTGTACCTGCTTCTGATTACTGTTCAATCATATCACCTTCCGCAGGGTCAACCGATAAACTGTCAAGAATATTTGCAGCGGTGTCAATATCTGTTTCAGCCTGTTTTTTTGATCGTATTTTATCAAAATCAAGGTCTAAAATATCGCATATCGCCTTTAACGTATCTTCATCGCCGATGAACTGTGCGGAGCTTAACACATTATTCAGCTCAATTTGCTTTGTTTCAGCCCTTGTCTTATCGTTCTGGACGTTTTCCTGCTCGTTGACCAGCATTTCATGCTTGAAAACGATACTGACATCTTTCATCTGATAGTCAGTACCGTTAACGCTGTTGATCTCGTCAAGAACTATCCTGATTATCTTCCGCAGGAATTTCTTGATTCTTTTTTCAAATTTTACAGCTTTCAGGTCAAGAAGCGTGTATGCCATTTTTATTGCAATGTTGGTAGTTGCCGTAGTGTCCTTCAATCCTTGTGAATTCAGAGCCATGCCAAAGCGGTATATGTTTTTTTCATCTTCATCTGCTTTGGTTTTTCTTGCTTCATACGGGATATTGACAGTTCGGATATCAACATCGCCTTCCTCTGTAACGCCTATCGCTTTTTTGGTTTTGAGATTTTGAAGCAGTTCGTCCATGTTGTCACCGGCAAATCCTTTAACGACAAAAACTCCTTCGGTCAGGTCTTGAAGATTGTTTGAAAGACCGCACTCCATAAGGTCGTAATCATCTATCAACGCCTTAATAGGTTTAAGATGACTTATCTGTTTTCTGTTGTAGTCAAGTCTGAAAAACGGCATGAATCCTAAACTTGCGCCGAATTTTTCGCCGGTCCTTGTATCTACGTAGATAACGTTCGGCTGAGGATTGAACTTTTTCTCTTTATCAAGCTTTATCTCGCCGCTGCCCGACTGCACGTAATAATAAATTTCCTTGTCGTTATGGACTTGTATACGTGTAATGGGAGTGTTATTTTTCCCGATGCGGTCTATGTACCAGTAAATGTAATAGTCGCATTTATCATCGGTATCTTCCGCGCGGACTTCAACAACGCCCATGCCGTCAGCATATTCAAAAGCTGTCCTGTCCTGTGCATTTTTATAAGCATACAGATAATCAAAGCCTTTGATCTGCGTGCCGGTCAGAAGTTCGCCGAATTCCGACCAAAATTCTTCGTCAAAATATGCGTCAAGATGTTCTTGAAGTCCCTCTGCCGTTTCGATCGCCCGAACAGGATTCTCGGAGCATGAAAGTATATATGACGTCAGCTGATCGACCTGTTCCGTGAAGAACGGGTGCGATATTCTTTCGTTGCTTCTGCATTTATCTTCCACAAGGTCGCCGTCAGCATTATAGTAAAACAGCCTGTAATCCTTTATGTCATGCTCCGCTTCATAGTATCGCTGACCGATTGCAGCGTATTTTTTTCGCCTGCTGATAAGGTCGGCGTCTATAAGCCTTTTTATTTCTGATGTTTTTAGCATTATTTCACCGCCTAAAATATCCATCCCGACTTTCTGATATACTTTTCCAGCGCATATCTCATAGCGTCCATAAGGTGATTGAAGTCGTCGATCGGAACGTTTAACTTTTTACCGAATTTATCAACAGCCCATGTGTAGTTGGCGATCTCTGTGAGGAAGTTCACACATCGGGGATGTATGACGATCTCGAGGTCTTGGATCCATTGAATGCCGTTGTTTACGCTGTCCGCGCCTTTTTTTGCGCCCTCTATGCGCAGTCCCAGTCCTTTCAGCTGCGCTATAGACTTTGGTTCGGCGCAGTCGGCTGTAATACGCTCTTTTGAATATCCCATTCTGCAAACCAGTTCGTATATTTTTTGGTTTGACAATCCCTTTTCGTAGAATTCGTCCCAGACGTACAGCTTCTTGTTTCCCGTATCTATAAAGCCGACAAAAAGAGCGCTGGGGTCGTTGGTATAGCCGAAGTCAAGCCCTACTGCTGTCTTGCAGTCCTTTATGTCGTTTAACGTGAAGTTCTGTTCCTTCCAGTTCTCATATACCAAGCCTTCAACAACGCCCCAGTTCCCCAGTCCTGCAACGTTGTAACGCCGCGGATTCCGCTCTTTCATTTGTTCAAAAACTTTTTTATCAGCTTCCGACAGCCATTCATTGCAAAGATAATTTGTCGTGAGAGCCAGTACATCGGGGTCGTCAACGTCAAAAAATCGTTTCTTTATCCATATCTTTTCATTCCACGGATTAAAAGTAAGAGTGATCTGCTTGAACAGTCCTTTCGGACAATCGCCGAGCATTGATTCTGCAAGAGTGTCAAAATCATCTTCCGAAGCGATCTCGTAGGCTTCTTCGATCCACATCCAGCACAGCGCGCCGACTTCAACTGCAATTGATGTGATTTTCAGCGGATCGTCAAGACCTCTGAAATATATCTTCTGACCCGTTGGAAAATACGTCATTTCGAGGGGAGATTCCTTGACCGTCCATAGATGTTCAACGTGCAGCCTTTTGATCGCCCATTTCAGTTCCGTAAAGCAGCTGTCTTTCAGCGTGCGGTATGTCTTACGCACGACAAGCATATTTGACCCTGCATACTTCATCATGTTGTAGATCGTCCATAAAGCCATTGTCTTTGACTTCTTTGAACGCCTCGAACCCTTGACTGCACTATCGGTAACGACCTTTAAAGTTCCAGAACGTTTTATATCCCTTACCGACTAAATCGGGAAGCTCCACGTTGATCCGCTTAACTGCCATTACTCTTACCACCGCCTTAATCTTCGAGGGAATCTTCTCCGCCGAACACGGGCTGAATGATTTCCGCCGTTACCTTATCGGTATACAGTCCGTACCGTCTGCCTAACAGCTCGGCAGCCTTTAGCCTGTCTTTTTCGGACGGGTGCTTTTTCATTGTTCTTGCTTTCGACATGCCGTCTCCGCAGCCCTCAACGACTATTTCTTCCGACATGCTTTCACCTCGCAAAACGGAAGTAAGGTGTTCCATGACTTCTGTTGCATCGGCGATCTTTTCCGAACTGATCTGTTCAAGGCGTTCGTCAATATAGGCTTTGACCGTAGCATTTCGTAGCAATTTACCGCCGCAAGCATGCGCCACATTGTCATTCTTGATATGCGGATAGGCTGCTTTGTACGCCCTTGTAGCGTTACAGTCGATCAGATATTCGTCCGCAAACCGCTTCTGCTTTTCCGTCATGAGATCACCCTCTTTCACTTTCACGAAAAAAGCACTCCGCATCGCCGCAAAGTGCTTTTCACATATATTTCATGATACTATTATAGCACATGTTTTTTTCCCGCGCGCACAAACATCATAAAATATTTAGATTTTTTGCGACCATATTAAGCAGTCTTGTTCTCCAGTAGGAATAGGTGTTCCGATGTGCCGTATAAGGATAAGGAGAGCCATAACAGATATTATCAATTATCCCTTTGCGATATTCCTGTGGAATGTCGTCAAGAGCCTTTTCAATTGCCGAACACTCGTTGTCAAGCATGGCAAGCTTAATTCCCTTTATCTCCGTAGGATTGCTTAAACTCGTATGCGGCTGACCGTCATTAACAGGCGTAGAATGCAGTATATCCGCACGTTGGGACTTTATGCGTTCATAATCCCTCACAAGATACAGCATACGCATATAAAGATTGTGCGGCAATTTGTACGAATTATTTTTCTTACGCTGATAATCTCTCATATCATTACCACCTCGTAAAAATCCTCATTCAGCCCATTCCTGCGCATATACCGAAGCGCGTCGTGCTTTGTCGGGAACACCCTTATTCGGAACAGCGTCTTATGTACATACGCGCCCGAATAATTGTTGCGAATTACGTATCTGACACTTATCATGTGCCGACTTCACCTCCTTCCATTTTCGCGCCGCAGTTGGGGCAGTAGTTTATATCAAAGGGTCTCGAATCAAATTCATCGACAGGGAAATACTGTCCGCATTCTAAACACTTGCTGTTCATTCCGGGGCAATGTTTCCATGTACCATGTCTAACAGGCTCGGCTTCAACTGTTGGAACTTGACTAATTATGTATTGAATACTGTTTATAGTACAACCGCCGATAACACCAAGAAGTTTTTCATAATCCGAACCAAATTCTTTGATTTCTTCTTTCAGTTTATCCGCGTCAATCGGTCTCATTTTCAGACCTCCTGTTCCAAGCTATTGCAGCTTCTTGTTTTGCATTTGCAGACTTTTCAATTTCATCCTTTGAAATAAATCCGTCTTTCTCAATGGTTATCCTTGTTCTTGCACCATAACAATTGCAAGAATAACAATACATTGCTGTATACCAATAAGGATAGCGACTTCTTTTGATTGATAGTCGTATATCCTTACTACCGCAGAACGGGCAGGGCTTTAATTTTGTTTCAGGCATTATCATCACTCCAATCTATAGCCTGTCCGCACTTATGACAAAAGCAATTTGCAGAACTATAAACTCTCCCTTTGCACTCAGGACAGCTGCCGCACTGAATGTAAAATATCTTTTGACCTTTTTCGATTACAGGCTTTTTCGGTATCTGCTTTTCAAGAGCAGATTTTATCTGTATCATAACTTCGTCGTGTGCAGTTCCCTCAATATTCAAGCCGCACTCTGCAACGATTTTCAAGGCTTCACTTGCTGTCATTTTCCTTCTCCTTTCGTCTGTTCTAAACCGTCAACAATTCCTGATACAAACGCTCCGAAGCAAGAATCTTTGCTATGTTCACATTAGGTGCAGTAAACATTTCACAGGAATGGTGTGCATCTACATATGCTTCACATTCTGTGCAATAGCATTTGTTTTCTTCTTTGCGGTCTCTGTCGTAGTGCTTACAGCACTTGCAGTATGGCTTATCCATTTTCTTCTCCTTTCAGCAACTCGGGGTTGTCGTGGACGTTGCCGATAACTTCGCAATTCTGAAAAACTACAGGATTAAAAAATCCATTAGACGAAAATGCAAGAAAACTTGTAAGCTCAGTTGAATATTTAACCTCATAGAATGTTCCCTTGCGTTTCACAATATCCCCCTCAAAAATCTTCACGCCGTTCCTGTCGGTCAAGCCGGTGTACTGCCCGACGGTTTCGGGGATAACTTCTGTGTTACGATTATTTCCAGCAATAAACCTCTGCTCGCTATGATGAAACAGATTGCCCTCGACCCATTCGCCGTTGACTATTTTCTTTCCTCTGAATAAAATCTCACGTTTCATTTCCATTCCCCTTTCATCAATCCCTGATGTTTTTAGCAAGCTTCATGTAGTCCTCCTCGAAAAGATCGTCCCAGCTTATATTTTCGCTGTAGTAGCTCCGCACGCAGTTGATAAACTTTTCCTGCTGAGTTATCTTCTCTTTGAGTTCCTCGATGTAAGCTTGAACCTCAGTGTCTGAATACCATTTATCATTGATCCACATTCTTTTTCTCCCTCTTTCTTTTGTCGCTATTCAGAAGTTCCGAACCGACCCAAAGCTTGTCTAATTTCACTTCATCTTCACCGCCTTAACGAATTTATCGGCGTTGCGGAGCAGATTAAGCTTCGCCCACATTGCAAGGACTGACTTTGCAGGAGCGAAACACCCCTCTCTGACATGCTTTTCGCAGTCAGCTCTTACATAGTTGGCTTTCTGCATAAGGCTTGCATATTCGGCGTCGGTAAGGACAATTTTTATCGTTTTCATTTTGGATTTCCTTTCTCAGTCATTTTTTATTACGGGGATAGCATTCAGCAGACAATGCTTGCAAAGCTCCATGTCGTTATAGAGATAAAGCTTGTCTGTAATATCGCCGCATTCATCGCAGTAAAGGCGTTTTACGTGCCTGTTGGGGCAGCTGTCGCCGTAGCATGGAAGTCCATTACCCTTACAGCCGACGCATTCATTTTCGTGTTTTATCATAGTTTTCTCCTTTCGCTTTAGAACGTTCTAAAACGTTCTGTATGCGTTTCTGTTTTCGGTAGTATAAATTACCTATCGACCGTTTACATCGCAAATATGCACGATCACGCACGGCTGAGAGCCATAATACTTATCACACTTACAACTGACTATTTGCGAATCGTCATAATAGGCTATCCCGTTCAGACTGTCGGCTATGATCTTGATGATATTATCCGCATCAGGCTTTTTAGTAGGTCTGATATGCTTATCCAACATTTGAGCAGATTTTTTCTTGCTTGCCGATTTCGGAATACTGAAATATGCTTCGATATACATTTCAAGTTCTATTCCTTTTGGGAAAGGGAAAGTGTTACACTGCCTTTCAAACTCCAATTTGACAAGATTTTCATAGCTGACAGTCTTATCGGGCGTGTATGTATGTACATAGCTCCCTCTGCGTGAGAACTTCGGACGCTGTTTGCCCATAGGCTCTCCGGGTATGGTGAATTTTACTTTCAAAATTACCTCCAGTTTCTTATCAAATGTTATTTATCAGAGCTTTGTACTTATCAGGGTCAAAACCGTCGCTGAATTCTTTTTTTACCCCGTCCTTATCAAGCCATTGTCTAAGCTTGATAAAGCAATTATCATACGTCTTGTGATTTGCTTCAAGCCAATCGTCCATTTTTCTGATATAGCTTTTGATATTGGATTCTCCGTATTGCAAGACAAGCTTCTGATACTGCTCGTCCGTGAGCTGTATATGACTGAATTCGCCATAGCTGCGGAGGGTCGGAGGAGCGGAAGCAGCGAAGCTGTTTTCGTTTCCTCTGCTCTCCTTTACTTTACTTTCATTTACTTTACTTTCCTTTGTTGCATTATTGCCGACATTAACCTGAGTTTCTGTAACATTAATCTGAGTTTCTGTTGCAGAAATTTGATTTTTGGGTGCAGTTACTAAGCCCTCTTGCAAAATATTTTTTTCAAGAAGGTTGTATTCAACAATTTTTGACTGTCTACGTTCCACCGCTAACAGGTATCGCTCCTGAATACTTCGAGAGGTTATAACGTTCCTTTGCATAAGCTCTGATGAAAAGAGATTAATCTTAGCAAGATAAAGTATAACTTCTTTAACAGTCTTTTTGTCCTTCGCCCATCGATTGCCGATAGACCTCATCATCATTGCCGCAAGCTTGTCAAGGCTCTCAAACTGATAATAATATCCGTTTTTATACACAAGACAAAGCAGTCGGAGATAAATGACCTCACCCAAAGGACCGTAATCGTTCTGCACGTCAAAAAGTTTGTCGTCCTCAAAAATGTCGGTATCCAAAGGAAAGTAATCAAGTCCTTTTTTTCGTGGTCTCGGCACTTGATCACCTCCTATAAGAGAGCGGGAATGCGCCCTTTTTCAACGGAAAACCATTGATTATTGCAAAATTTTACATAATGTTCATAATCAGAACGGCACATCGCCGTCTGAAAGTATTTCCTCAAAGTCGCTTAGTTCACCGTAGGACGTGTTATCGCTGTTAGTTGTCGGTTGTTGAGCTGTTGTCTGCTGTGCAGTTGTGTTTGATGTAGAATTATCGCTCTTACTGCCGCAAAATTCCACATTCTAAACAAGCACGTCTGTTGTGTAATGAGTAACATCAGCGTGGTTTCTGTCCTGATAGCTGCCTGTTCTGAGACTTCCCTCAACGCATATCATGCTGCCTTTGCTGAAATATTTTGAAATAAATCCTGCCGTCTGTCTCCACGCCATGCAGCTGATAAAATCCGCCTGTCTTTCGCCTGTATTCTTATCAGCATATTTTCTGTTCACCGCTATAATGAATCTGCAAGCAGCTATTCCGCTTTGCGTTTGTCTGAGTTCGGGATCGGCAGTAAGTCTGCCCATTAAAATTACTTTATTCACGGCTTAACCCTCCATAATATCGGTGAAGCTTTCCTGAACCGTAGGCTCTTCGGATTTCTCGGGCGCGATCTCAACAACGCTGCTGTCGTTTTCGGCAGCTTCTTCGTGAATCGGTTCATCTGAAAACGTGACTTCACCGTTTTCACCGATAACGCCGCCGTCTGATTCATAGGCTTTCTGCATATCTATGGACATAATGCCCCATTTGCTGATAAGCTGTCTCAACATGGTCTTGCAAGCCATTCCGTCAAAGTCCTTGTACCAAAAACTTGAATAAAGCCATTCGTCTTTCTTATTGTAATTTCCTGCCATATAATCCGCATAAGGAACTTTTGCGTACTGTCCGCTTGTTCCGTTCAAACTGAAAGCAGCAGAATACTTGTCCGCATGGATAAGCATTTTCTCCTTGCTCCAGTAAAGTATCTTTTTGAATCCGTTGTGATACTCAAACATAGCATAATAGCCTTTTGTAGGAAGCGAATCTCTCAACTCTTCATCATCGCAGTATTCAAGCTCTATTTCATCGTCAAAGGGATTATAGCTTTTAAGCTCGCCCTCTTTGATAGCCATAGCGTTGATACGTTTGTACTGTCCGCTTCGTGTTGCAAGCTGTATGTAACCCTTATAGCCAAGTACGAACTGCGCATTTGTTACCTTGTTTTTCTTATCCTTGAAAGGAACAAGGTAATACTGTCCGAGCTGAGGGGACGGCGAAAGCTTTAGTCCCTCGCCAAGCAATGCCGCTGAAACAACAGTTTTTGCTTCGCATTCCTGAAGCGCAGGAGTTGTTGCTACTGCCGAAACGATCGAAGCAATGAAGCGATTCGCTGTATTTTTATCTTTCAAGGTGTTGCTTATCATACGCTGATACGGTACACTGTTGATCACTGCTGAAAATCCCGGTTTTTTATTCTGTTCTGCCTTTGTCAGACTGTTATTTACCGCCATGATAATTACTCCGTTTCTCCCCGTTATGCCGATAGGTCAGCGATTAATTATTTTACTACCTCAAACTTTATGCCGTTATTTTTCATAAAGTCACGCAGGGAGACAAGCTGCTGTCTCGTACAGGTTACTTTGAAAGTGCCTGAAATAGTCTGAGAGCATTCAGAAACACTCTCAGCTGCCGTCTGTGCCGTTCCAAGTATAGTTGTATCACTTTTGCCGCAGTCAATTTCAGGGCTGTTTAAATTGCTTTCAAGGCTCTCACGCTGCTTTGCTTCAAGCTCTTTTTTTCGTTCCTGTTCTGCCTGATATTGCTTTTCAAGGGTGACTGCGTATGCCAAAGTATCAGCCTTGTTTCTTGTACTTTTGTACCGATCGGCTATCGCTGTCAGCAGCGGAGATTCAAGATACATCTTAGTGATCTCGGCATATTCAACGTTGACTGTATCGACTGCCTTTCTCATTTCTTCAATGAGCTTGTCGGTTTTTTCTGTTTTATTCTCCCATTTTGGGGGAAGAACAGATTCAAAGCTTAACCATTCGTGATGTGTCATTTTGTAAAACGCTGTTTTCAGCTTAAAGAGCTTTTCGTTTCTTGCCTTTTCGTCAAAAGCCTTGATTTGGTCGTCAATAACTTTTACGGCATCAAGAATAGGAGATTCGACTTCTTTACACTCTTTTTCAAGCGTTTCGTAGGGTTCAAGGCACTTTTTCTTGACGGCTATTCTCTGCTCGTCAATTGCTTTTTTCAGCTTGTTAAGCTTGGCTTTATCATCTTTTGCGGCTTTGATACCGTCCTCTGTAACAACAAGGTTTTTGTAGTAGTCAAGCTTCGGCTGTAATTCAGCCTTTAACGCTTCAAGGTTGGCTATAGCGCACGGAATTGATAATTCCGCATAGCGCAGTTGTAATTCCATTGGCATTTTTATCACTCCTAAATCTCCAGCAAAATAAGAGCCGGTCTTGTTTTTCTTGTAACATCTTTCCAGAATGCCGATTCACGCTGTATAAGATAGTCAATATCAGCTTGTACATCGTTCCTTTCAATGGTATATTTTCGCATAGTAACTTTAAGAACTCCGTTTTTGTAGTATCGTATATACGCCCTGAGTATAGCAAATTCCCAGCCTGTAGCGGCTAACTGGTGAAGAATTTGTGCATAGTAGGTATCGGGAATCTTATCTTCCCATTCCGCCCATTGCATGGCGTTTTGAATAGTAACAGTTTTAATTTCCAGTATACCTTTTTTACCGCCTTTATCTGTCAACTCTCCGTCAAGCGTTGCAAAAATGAACGGATAGCTGTCGTTGACGTACATATAGAACTCGTGATAGTCAAGATCGTATTCTTTTTGATAATCAAGACGAAACAGTTCTCTTAAATGCGGTTCGGCATGCTTTCCGAAGTTTACCGCAGGCTTGTCCGAAATGTCCTCCGGGACGGTTATGCCTGTCTTTTCCTCCCAAAGCTGAACGTTGGTCTTGTACTTGTTCACACCGATAACCGTTCCTGCATCGCTTCCTCCGATTCCATTAAGACGCAGTTTCAGCCATTCTTCACGGTTTTCAGGTTTAAGAATCAATGCTGATCACATCTTTCTGTACGTTTTCCCTCTGTGCAGTTGAGAATTGATGCGTTATTCATTTTCTGCTTTGCGTAGTAGATAGTATCAACGACTGCTTCAATCGTCTCAACAACGATTTTCCAATCCTCATTACAGATTTCGGATTGTGGTGTCCCAACTATGCGGTATTTGGACGTTTTACTTTCGGACTTACGCACACAAGGCTTCAAAGCCCTTATCACATTTATGTAGAACGTCTGAAAATTAGCTCCTATTTTTGTACGGCTTTCTGTAGCTTTTAGTTCGCCGCTGCTTGCATCAAGTCCAAAAAGCTCTTTGACTTTATCATAGTTGCTGATTTCAAGCAAAAGGCTTCGTTCTGTCGGTGCGACCTCTCTCTTTTTAAGCTCCGCATTTTCCAATTCAAGCTTTGAACATTTCGCTTCGAGTTCTGCAAGTTTCTTTTCTATCTCAGCGAATCTTGTTGCTGAAAAATTGTATTTCCCCATTGACTTTTCCTCCCGTATCTGCTATAATAGCAGTGGTAAATATTTTTTTGTTTCTTCCGTCTGAGACTTTCAGGCGGTTATTTTTTTATGTTGAAGTCCTCAAATGATAATTGACCGAGTTTTTGGGCTTTTTCTTCTTTCTCCTTTTGACGTCTACTTTCCTTATACTTGTTGTATTTTGCACGATACACATAGCTTTTGCCGAAAATGTTCCATGCAGCCTTGACTACATTCGGCTCGTAGGGACGTATTTTCTCCAAATCTTCCACAGCCTTATACGATATGGGGCAACCGCAGCAGCCTGTTCTTGTCAGTCCGTAGACCTCATAAGCGTCGGAATATCTTATACCATAGTATTCTTTATACCACGCTTTGTCCTCGTCCGTTACGTAGTACAGAGGTCTTAAACGATACTGTCCGCTGCTTGTTTCCGTGAAGCACAGCGAAGTATTATCTTTTCGAGGAACAGAGCGCATACCGCCTTCTGCCCGACGTTCACCTGTGATGATCATATCATAATCTTTTTGGATAAGGTGTGCAGGCTGCTTTTTGCAGTAATCACAGCAGTTTGCGCTAATTTTAAAATCGGGCGGATATTCTCCGATAAAATCCCTCATATACTTAGAGGAGTTTATTACAAGCTGAATGTTCGGACGGGGTTCTCCTGCCGAATTACAGCAGCACAGGAAATTTATCACACTTTCGCATTTCGGATAACGTTCTTTCAGTTCTCTGCGTTTTGCCGCTTTATCTTCTGCTTGTTCGTACTCGTCGGCAATTGAGAGCGGTATGCCTTTTTTCTGCCATTCGGATAAACCTCCCGACATGATTTTCGACACAAACGGTATGCCGTAAGTCCTTGCCGCTTGAACAATACCGATTTTCGGACGGCATTCCTCGATCTCAACACCGTATTTATCGGCAGTCGCCTTAACATGGTCCTTTGTTGCTTTCATTTCAAGTCCCGTATTAAAGAACACGTATTTAACAGGCGGTAAGCTGAAAAGCGTTCTTGTTTTCTCAATCAGGTCGATCATGATGTCGCTGTCTGCGCCGCCTGAATATGAGCAGATCGCTTTCGGATGTTCTATCAATCGCTTAGCGATGATACTCTTGATCGCCTCAAACTTTTCGGGCGGTTCAAAGTCTGCGTATGGCGGTCTGTCGGTATATACTCGACTTTTATAAGTTTCTGCCATTATTGTAATCCTCCCATAAACTGCTTAGCCGTTTCTTCCCAATAGTCGCAGTCGTCGGGGTCGCCGTATGCGGCTGCCGTGTAAAAGTCCGCCAACGCTCGGGACACCTTGTCCGCTTCGACAGCCGCCTTAAATTCACGGACTGCTCTTTCATGACGTGCCGCGATTATATCGTCAATCGCCGATTTTATGTACACGGCTACGGCAACAACTCCGAACCCGATCAGCAAGTAACCTATGCTGTCGGGGAGTATTATGTTTGAGTTCATTTTTATTCCTTTCATATAGCCATTTTAATTTTACATCTCGTCAAGCATGTCCGCTTTCAATTACGTTGAGCCGTTTTTCGGCGGCTGCAACGTAAGTTTTAAGACTATGTACTCTGCAACACGGATTTTTCCTCTCCATGTGCTTGACGTCTCATAACATCTTTAAGCAGCGATTCAGCCGCCTTTCCGATTTGCTCCATTCTTCTTTTGCGTTCTTCTGCGCTTATATCGGGAATGTGCATCGTTATAATGCAGCCCGGGAGTACAAGCGTTCTTACTTCCTTGTATGTGTCTTTGCTTTCTCTCATGCAAACCGCTCCTTTCGGTTAAATCTATGAAAAAAAGATTTTGTCCTATTCCTGTGAAAAGAACCTTTTTCACTCGGTTCTCTCACGCTCCTTTCTCTTCGCTGACAAGTTCCTCACTCTTTACACGAAGGCTGCGAATGTTCTTCAAGAACCTTATCCACCATTTTCATGATGATTTTCATATCATCATAGCTAAGCAAAATAGCATTGCCGTTTTCAGTTGTCAGCAGCTTTACGATCTTGCTTGCAGTCTGCATCATACCATTAAGCTTATATGGTGGAATATAGACTTTGCCCTCGCTTTGAACCTTTAGCATTTCTTCTTTCATTGTCATAGGACATTCTCCTCTGCGAGCAATTCTTCGCACGTAGTTCCGAGTGCTTTTGCAAGCACCCACCAAGGCTCGCCGTTCTTCTCGATCGTTCTCACTTCGGAACTGTTGTAGTTCCATGTTGTTAATTCGTTCATTTTAATTTTCCTCTCAATAGTTTGATTCAAGATTTACAAGTGCATTAACAGTCGCTGGCAGAGCTGCAATCTCTGATTCAGTGGCTGTTTCGCTTTTTGCAACTCTTACGACAAAATCAACAAGTGCTTCGATGACTTTTTCTCTTTGCTCATTGCTTACTTCTCTCACGCTCCTTTCTTTTCCGTTGGCTGTGCTTCTCTTGTTGTCTTGAAAAGAATCACAGCAAGATTCATGAGCGTATTAAAGTACATCTGCACGTCCTTAGGCGCATTTCTGTAAAGCTGAGTAGCTTCTTTCAGTTCGTTTGTGTTTTTCATGATTTACCTCCTTCATTTTTCTTTATCCTGTAGAATCAGAATAATTATTGTTAAATTCAGCACTATGCTTATGATGTCTAAAATCATTTCATCGCCACCTTTCATAGGGGATTGACAATGAGCAAGCTTTTATGATATACTTATCCTATGCCGAGGGCGGTCACCCTCGGCGGATAAGCTCTTAACTTATTTCAGCAGGTCTCTGATTAAATCGACCAACGCTTTTATTAAGTTAAGTGTGGCGGTGGTAAGAAGAACTTTTTCGTATTTGCTGAGTTTCTTACCGCCGCTTTCCTTTTTCTTAGGCTTGCTCATTGTTTCACCCCTTTCGTTCTTTACTGTAATTACATTATACCATAAATTTTGGTATATGTCAATAGCAAATACCAATATTTTTGGTATTACAACGCAAGATTGTGACATTATACAAATTTTATTGGCTTAAATCGTGATTTTAACCAAAATAATGGGTGTTGTCAGACTATTTTATAAAAATGCTATTGACAAATACCAATTTTTTTGGTATTATGAATATAGGAGGTGATTTAATGAAATCAATGTCTGAAATTTTAAGAGAATTACGTACATCAAAATCCATGACGCAAAGTGATGTAGCAAAGATTCTTGGATTAACAACAAATGCATATCAAAGCTATGAACGTGGAACAAGTGAACCAGGCTGTAAAGCACTTAACAAACTCGCCGACTTCTACGGCGTAACAACGGATTATCTGTTAGGTCGTGAACCGTTACCGAATCCGTTTGCCGAACTGAATCTGTCCAATGACGATGAAGCGGCAGTTATGCAGAAATTCATGAGCCTGCCCGAAAGCTTTCGTGCCTGTGCTCTGGAGCTTCTCAGGGAGTTAGGCGGAGCTGTTAAAGGTACAGAATCCGTGCAGCCAACTTCACAAAGCGAGCCGGAGCAAATTCAAAGAAGTGATACATATACTTGCGGCGAGCTTGAAGAAATTCAAAAGGAATCCGATTATAATCAAGACGCAGGATGATGACAGTAACATTTTATAAACGATAAAGAAGCCCTGCAAATGCAGGGTTTACTATTTTGACAAAAAATTACGACAATTTTGTGAAAAATTACTAAATTGTTAGAAAATCCTTATTTTAATTGCAAAAAGGCTTGACAAATACGCATAATGCGTGCTATGATATATGTAGGAGGTGAGGGAATGACAGCAGCACAAATAGTACGAATACTTCAAGCAGACGGTTGGACGAAGAAAACGCAAAAAGGTTCGCATTTGCAAATGGTTCACCCTACAAAGCCCGGAAAAGTTACAATACCGATGCACAGCAAGGATTTGGACATAAGAACATATAATTCTATATTGAAGCAAGCAGGGCTAAAATAAAGCCCTTGCCCCCTCTGCATCGTCATTCCCTGATCAATATATTTATGGAGGTAATCAACATGAAACTTTCTTACCCCGTTTGCATTTATCCGAATGAAAAAGAATCCGGGTATACAGCTGTTGTCCCGGATTTGCCCGGTTGCGTAACCTGTGGAGAAAATATACAAGACGTATTTGAAATGGCTGTCGATGCTGCTTCCGGTTGGGTCCTGTCTGAACTGGAGGACGGAAAAAAAGCACCTGATTCCAGCTGCATCAAGGATATACACGCCGATGAATATCCGAACGGATTTACCAGTATGCTTATTCTTGATATGGATGCTTATGCTGAAAAATACGGTGAAAAAGCCGTTAGAAAAAATTGTACCATTCCTGCATGGCTAAATGAGCTTGCCGAAAAGGAACACATTAACTTTTCCTCTGTCCTCCGTGAAGCTCTCGAAAACCGTCTGAATATTTAAAAAATCCCCCACGGTACTCACAATACCGCAGGGGACAGAACGTGCTATAACACACATCATAGATGAGCTGACGCTTTTTGAAAGAAAACAGAAAGGACGATGCGTATGTATAGTATGTTCAGCTTTGATGAGCTGAAAGCGGAAGAACTTCTTGTTTATCTCAGAAAATCCAGAACGGACGATCCTGCGCTTTCGGTTGAGGAAGTTTTATCAAAGCATGAAACAATACTCGATGAATGGGCGAAAAAAAATATCGGCGAGATCGTACCCGAAGAAAATAAATATCGTGAAGTCGTTTCGGGAGAAACAATTGATGATCGCCCTGAAATAAATAAACTTCTGAAACGGATAGAATCGCCGAGGGTCAAGGCAATACTGATAGTTGAAATTCAGCGTCTGAGCCGCGGTGATTTAGAGGACGCAGGACGGCTTATAAAGCTTCTCAGGTATACCAACACCCTTGTTATAACACCGCCTAAAACATACGACCTTCGGGACGAATACGACCGTGATACATTTGAACGTGAATTAAAGCGAGGAAATGAATTTCTTGAATATCAGAAAAAAATAATGAATCGCGGTAGACTTCTTTCAGTAAGTCAGGGGAACTATATCGGCTCGATTCCGCCTTACGGCTTTGATAAGATATGGGTAATGGACGGTAAAAGAAAATGTCCTACTCTTGCTGAAAACAAAGAACAGGCGGACGTTGTAAGGACGATTTTTGATCTTTACGTTAATAAGGATTACGGGGCAAAGCGGATATGTAATTATCTTGAAAGTCTTTGTATAAAGCCGCCTAAAGGAGATTACTGGTCTCCCGAAGGTGTAACAGATATGCTGTCAAACGTACATTATATAGGCAAAGTGAAATGGAATTGGCGAAAAACCGTTACTGTCGTTGCAGATTCTGAAATAATTAAAACACGTCCTAAGTCAAAAATCGGTGATTTTTTGGTCTATGAAGGACGTCATGGCGGCATAGTAGATGAAAAACTATTTCAGGCTGCACAGGAAAAGCATGGCAGAAATCATCGGGCAAAGTCAAATACAAAAATAAGAAATCCTTTCGCCGGTCTGCTGCAATGCCAATGCGGCAGAGCTATGACGCTGCAATTTTTCCTGAATAAAGACGGAACTGAAAGAAGTGCGGCGCGGTTAAGCTGCCGCCGACAGACACAATGTCACACCGGCTCTTGTCTTTACAGCGAAATGATCGACAAAGTTTGCAAATTGTTAGAAAACTATATTGAGGATTTTGAAATTCTCATGCAGAATGACAATGGAGATTCAGCCAAGTTGCATGCAAATCACATTAAAAATCTTGAAAGCAAGCTCGAACATCTGAAAGAAAAAGAGATTAACCAATGGGAAAAATACTCAGAGGAAGGTATGCCAAAGCCTATTTTTGATAAGCTGAACGAAAAAGTCTTAAAGCAACAGGAGGAAGTAAGACAGGCATTATGCAAAGCCTATGAATCTAAAACTGATCCTGTTGATTACAGGGAAAAAGTTATCAGATTCTCCAAAGCCCTCGATGCCTTGAAAAATCCCGAAGCAGATGCAGCCGAAAAAAACAAGCTGCTAAAAGCGTGTATTGACAAGATCGTTTACACAAGAGAAAAACCCGAAAGAGTTAAACGAGACCCGAGCAAAAAAAAGGGCGAGCAGTTTAAAACTCCCGGCGGACGCTGGACTGATACTCAAATACATCTTGAAGTGAAATTGAAGGTATGATTTTTTCGTTCTTACACTTCTATCATTGGGGCGCGCATGAATTGGCGCACGTTGAGATGATCTCGGCGATACTGTATCAGTTGACAAAAGATCTGACGATAGATGAAATAAAGGAAAGCGGCTTTGACACTTATTTCGTAGACCATACTACGGGAATCTATCCTGTCGCAGCCTCGGGAGCTCCTTTTACAGCGACATATTTCCAGTCGAAAGGAGACATTATAACCGACCTGCACGAAAACCTTGCCGCAGAGCAGAAAGCGCGCACCACATACGACAACATTCTGCGGCTTGCGGACGACCCGGACGTTCGCGACCCGATAAAGTTCCTCCGACAGAGGGAGATCGTGCATTATCAGAGGTTCGGCGAAGCTCTCAGGCTGACCACCGACCGTCTGAACTCTAGAAATTTCTACGCCTGCAATCCTGTATTTGACAAAAACTGTCCTAAAAAAAGGTAAATTAAACCAGCTCCCTGTATTTTCGGGGAGCTGGTTTAATTTGCTATAATTGCAGGAGTTCAGGGTGTAAGTTTAGCAAGACCTTGCAGATACGCATGGAATAATTTCTTATCAGACTTGCAGAGCGTCCGATATATTTTGATGATCTCACGTTCGTCTGATGTGAGCATATCTTCGGTTTGAAGAATATGGGTAGTTGTCTCAAAAAATTCTGATAAGGTTATCTGAAAGCCGTTACATATCTTTTCAAGAGTGAGAACGCTGGGTATAGTTCTCCTGACAAAGATGTTATTCAGTGACGAGTAGGCAATATTAGACTCTTTAGCCAACCTGTATATTGTCCAGTTGCGCTCGTTGAGCAGTTCATTCATTCTATTTATAACATAGTTTTCCATACGCTTTTTAGTTCCTTTCTGAGTTATCTTCTTTAATTGTATACTAAATCGAGCAAGATATATAGATGAAATTTTGAGTTGTATTTTTTTGGTATCAAAGTTAGAAGTATGTTACACACAGTTTAATTCGTATGATAATAAATCAAAAAAAATAACGGTCAGAGTGGTATTCTCTGACCGTTTGATTGCTTTACAAAAGCGATTTCATTTTGTTTGCAAGATAAAGAGGCATATTTATAAAGCTGTCGGTAGTTTCATATTTCAGCTTTGAAAAGCGAACCGCATATTCGGGTTTGTGAGCTTTGAGATAATTTTTAAAGCTCGTTGAAGATACGCTTTCACCTGACTTTACCTCAATGGGAATAATATCCATTCCGTTCTGAACAATAAAATCAATCTCATCATTGGGGGTAGGAGTGTAATATTTCGGCTCGGTATCATACAATGACCTTATTTGCTGCAATACATAATTTTCCGTCAATGCGCCTTTGAACTGGTAGTCTGATTTAAGCAGAACAGCTTCATTACTTACGGCAGCCATATGCTTCATCAATCCAACATCGAACATAAACAGCTTGAAGTGGTTTAACTGCTCATATGCTTTCAGCGGATGTTCAGGCTTGCTTACATTGTAAATACGCAGAACCATTCCTGCCGATACAAGCCATTCTATAGCTTCTTCAAACTCTCTTGCCCTTGCGCCCTCTCTCATACAGCCGTAAACAAATTTCTCGTTATTTTTGGAAAGCTGAGTAACAAGACTTCTGAAAACCATTAATATTCTGCCGCTGTTGACTTTGCCGTTGTGTTTTGAGAAGTCGTTTTCATAAAGCTCGATAAGCTCCTGCTGGATCTTGTTGATCTCGGCAGGATCTTTGTTTGTTATCCACGATTTCACACATTCGGGCATTCCGCCGATGATCAGATAATTATTGTAAGCGTCAAGGAGTCGGTAGTGGAATATCTCCTCGATTTTCTGCCCCTTTTCGATACTGCTGTAGTATGAGAAAAGTCCCTCGTCAGATGCGGCAAGAAATTCATCAAAGGTCATGGGAGCTATATTCAGCAAATTGACCTTTCCCACAGGGTAGGACTTCGGCTTTGCGAGGAGCGTACCAAGCAGACTTCCTGCTGATATGATGTGATATTCATTCGCCTTTTCGCAGAAGTATTTCAGCGAATTAAGAGCTTCTGAGCATTCCTGAACCTCGTCAAATATGATAAGATGTTTTTCGGGGAGAATCTTTTTCTCCTTGATAAGTCCGAGAAGCTCAATAATGCGGTGCGGATTTTTGTTATTCTCGAATATTGATTTCAAATCATCTTCTTCGTCAAAGTTGAAGTAGAAAGTATCGTCATAGCAAAGTCTGCCGAATTCCTCCATAAGCCATGTTTTGCCGACCTGTCTTGCTCCTTTGAGGACAAGCGGCTTGCGGTCTTTGCTGTTTTTCCATTGTAAAAGCTGTTCAATAGCATTGCGTTTCACATGATCACGCTCCTTTTGACAATATTATACCACTTTTTAAGGATTATTTCAATAGCTTTTTACACATTTTATAAGATTATTATATGCCTGATTTACACATTTTTTTGAGTTTAGAATTATGATGCCGTTTAAAGGGTATGTGTAAAGTTTTAGTAGGAAGATGAAATTTGTAGGGGACGGTGCCCTCGACGTCCCGTTTTTTGACTGTAAACGTCACCCCATTTCGGACTGTCGAAGGCGCCAGCCCCTACAATTTGGATTTATGTTCGCCTACGTTTTCTTTACACATACTGATTAGATCGGGATAATAGTCACGGAATATACTCCATAGACACGGGGTGATTTTTGTGATATAATAGTTTTGGTCAAAACACGATAAGAGAAGTGATTTAATATACACTATCCACAACTTTAGCAGGGGGACTCTGTCCCCCTGCACCCCCTGCCAAAGGGGTGACCCCTTTGGAATCTCTGTTGTCGTAAATTGGACTGTAAAATCCCATAATCATCACAATGCTGTTAGTCGCCATGATTTTTACAGTCCAATTTACGAGAACGGACACCGAGAGTTATTCCTTTAACAGAAAATACAGGAAACGAACTCCTCTAAAGTTGTAAACAGTGATTTGACATAATAAAAATAAAAGGAGTTAAAAACATGAGTATTCAAAGCAACTGCAAATTGGTTTATTTCCGCAGATATTCTGATTTCTGTTATGAGGTTGAGGGCGATTTCAAGGTCGGAGTTTCGGAGGATCGGAACGGTCAGACCGAGATTTTCGTGGAGCATTGCGGTGTTCCGTTCAAGACAGTGACGTTTGAACAGTGCGCATTGTCGGTGTTTCGTGATGAATCCCCTACCGACTGGATATACAAAAGTTCAGGGTATCTCAAACGGCTTTATCAGCAAAGAGAGTGCGTAACCTGTCGGAATATGAGTGAATTTCTCAAAAAAGTGTTAAAAAAGTATTGACAATATTTCTCAATTGAGTTATAATGTTTATAGTTCTGATTAAAAAAAGTCAGATAAAACTTTAGGTGATCTCTGAAAAGCCTGTTTTATAGGAGTTTCAGAGATACCGTAAATTTCAGGAGGTCAATATGAACAAGAAAATCATTGCCGGAGTGCTTGCCGTTCTTCTCGTAGGCGGGGGAATTCCCTGCTGTAATTATTTCACACAGCCCACAGCCATCGTTGCCAACGCAGAGACTACCGTTATTCCCGTAGATAAAATCTATTACACGGAGTTTGATGAATATGTGCAGATCAATTATTTAGCTTATTGGCATAATGAGTGTCCAGAAGAGATTGAATTTCCGTCAACGATCAATGGAAAGCCTGTAGAAGTAATTGGAGACGGAGGACAGGTTTTTTATCGTAGATCTGATAGCTCCTATGATAGCCTTGAATATGTAAAAAAAATTAAAATTCCAAACACAGTAAAAACAATCGGGGAAAACGCTTTTTCAGGCTGCCGCTATGCCGTGAGCATAGAGATGCCAAGTTCCGTAACATCGATCGGCGATTATGCCTTTAAGGGTTGTTCTTCAATGCTTTCGATCTCAATTCCCACAAGCGGCGATAACCTGACTATCGAAGACGGCGCGTTTATCGGCTGCTCAAAGCTCACAAGAGTTAATCTTCCCGACAGAATAACGTCTATGGGCGGAGGCTGCTTCACAGGCTGTTCAAACCTTGCAAACATAATTCTGCCCAATGGTATAACTAATATGAAAACGCTTTCATCATCAGAATCAATAAGTACTGCGAATTCAAACGGCGGCTCTGTTGACTACGGAGCAGAAATCGGCTTCTTTGAGAAATGCCCCAACCTCACAAATATCGTTATCCCCGATTCTGTTCAGAATATGGACGAAAGAACGTTTAAAGGCTGCGATTCTCTTGCCGAAATAACGATAGGCGCAGGTATCGAGTCGCTGGGCGCAATAGACCTTACGTCTACAGCCCTTAAAAAAATAAACGTATCGGAAGAAAATCCCGTATACGGCAGCAAAGACGGCATTCTTTTTGACAAAGCTATGAAAAGGCTTATAAGATTCCCTGTAAGCTGTGAAACTGTAAAGTACGTCATTCCCTCGACTGTTACGAACATCGACAAAAATGCCTTTGCAGGAAGCAAAAATCTGTCCTACATCGTTTTCCCCGAAAGCGTTTCCGTAATTCCGCAGGGATTGTTTGATAATTGCAGTTCGCTTAAAAAGATCATGATACTTAATAAAGAATGCAAGATCGAGGCGGAAATTTCTCCCGACATCGAGATCGCAGGATACAAAAATTCAACCGCCGACAAACACGCTTCGCAAATGGGCTATACTTTTATTGACATCGAAGCCGAAAACGAACCCGTTCCCCCGACCTCCACAAGTTTCACAGAGGGCGACATAAACAGGGACGGCACTATTGATTCAAGCGACGCTTCGGCTATACTGATGTATTACGCTTACCTTTCTACCGGCGGAGATTCTTCCGTTTCGCTCTACGAATTTATCAGTTCGGGTAAAACTGCTGAATAACCCCTGTCAGCAATAGCGGTGAGTTTAAATAAGGAGAATGTTTATGAAGAAGTTAATTTCTTTAATGACAGCAGTTCTGATGTCGGTAACTGTTTTTGCGGGTTGTACAAGCTCCAATGCTAATAAGGAAAGTACGGAAGAAAAGTCGTCAGCGGTCTCAAACTCTGATAGTACCGACAATTCAAACGAACAAGGAAAAAACAGTTCCGAAATACTCAGGCAAGCAGGTTGGACAGCCGAAAATCGTTACGGGCTTGGTTTTTATGCTCCAATGGACGCAATTGATTTTGAAGAAGATCGTATGTTGCATTCTGATTACGTTAGTTATTCCGAATTTGGCATTGGTAAGGATAGTGAGTATGGCAATACTATTTTCAGTATTTATTGTTCAGATGCCTATCAGGAAGAGGGAGTTGTATTCACGGCTGATACAATAGAGTACACATTGCCCTATATTCTCACAGACGATGAGGTAGAACCGACCCTGTACAAAGAAGATGATAACTGCTTTATTTATCATCAGGTTTTGGAAGATCATCGAAATATATATTTGCTCTGCAAAGAATCGGGCAGATTTTATCGTATTCAAATTTATGAAGCCGCTTGGATCGATACGGATACAGGAGAATTTTTTGATGAACCCAGAGAGTATAAAGCCGGCGATTTCTTTACAGAAGAAAGATACGAGGCATTTATAAACAGCTTAAAATACCTTGGAAATAAAAATGAACTCTAATAGCCTTTTTGCTCGATCATAACAGAAAATCGCTCGGTACAGCCGAATATCCATGTACTGAGCGACATTTTTTTCGATAGAAGAATGAGAAAAAATTGAAAAAAACAATTTTTAAAAAACGTTAAAACAATTTGCAAAGAAATAGAAAAAGCCTATTTATAGGATAATTCTGTATCTTTCACCAAAAAAATATATAAAATAGAAAATAAAAAAAAAGCGAATTTGTGGAGATTTTATAAATAATTCTTATCCTTTTGTTTCCGCTTGACAAATCCAATTTGGTATTATATAATAAGAATATAGAAAAACACAACCAATTCAGAACTTTGCTTTTATTATACAGGCGGCTTACGGCACTAAGCCGTCTGTGATTATACCCGTTTCTATTTCAAAAGGCGCGGCAGAATTTCAGCAGAGATCTTGTCAGTTAAGACAGGCTGATTTTTGTCGAAAATTTGCAGCATACAAAAACATGCCGTTTTGGAATAGAGGGAGTATATACTAAACACTATTGAAAAGCTTAATGAGAGACTATAAGACAAGCAGTAGGTTTTGCAATAGTGTTCAGAATGTAATGAAACAAATTATGCTCATCTCTGCATTGCCGAATTTTCGGAAATAATGCAGTTACGGTGAGCGTCATTGGGGAGTGGGAATATGGATAATATCGTTTACAAGGAAAGATCAATGAACAAACCCGTCGATATCAAACCGCAGGAAGAAGCGCTGCTTGAAGAGATCACAGCGGACAAACTTCCGAAAAAACCTATATACAACGTTGTAAAACGTGTATTTGACATTATTGCTTCGGCTGCCGCACTTGTGGTACTGTCGCCTGTTATGATCGGAACTATGATCTCGATCGTCCGTGAGGACTACGGTCCGCCGCTTTACAAGCAGGAACGTATCGGAAAAAACGGCAAGCCCTTTATGATCTACAAGTTCCGTTCAATGAAAATGAACGCCGATGAGATCAAGGAAACGCTCTTGGAGTGCAACGAAGATCATGGCGCAAACTTTAAAATGGAAAACGACCCGAGAGTAACTAAGATCGGCAAAAAGCTCAGAAATTCTTCCTTGGACGAGCTGCCGCAGCTTATCAACATCATTAAAGGCGAAATGTCGATCGTTGGACCAAGACCGTTTATTGCACAGGAACAGGCTAATCTTCCATCGGACAGACTTCTCGTAAAACCGGGACTTTCCTGCTATTGGCAGATAGGCGGAAAAAACAAGCTTCCTTTGGAAGAACAGATCAATCTTGACAGAAAATACTTATTGGACAGATCGTGGAGCGTAGATATTAAAATAATCATCAAGACCTTATATCATGTACTTAAAAAAGACAACAACTGATCTCCCTCAGAACAAAAAATCCCGTCAAAGCCGCAGCTTTGACGGGTTATTTTTTTCTTGGTTAAAGTCTGTTTCGGAAGTCCTCATAGCCGAATTTACGAATCAGCTCAAATGCGCCGTCGGCTTTTTTCAGCCATATTGCAGGCAGGGGCATTCCGTTGAACGTGTTGTTCTTGACCATTGAATATATCGCCATATCGCCGAAAACCAGCCTGTCCCCGATTTTCAGCGGAGCGTCAAAGGAGTATTCCCCGATAACGTCCCCTGCAAGACAGGTCTGCGAACCAAGACGGTAGGAAAACGGCTTTTCACACGGCTCTCCCGAGTTCATAAGCGGCGGACGATACGGCATTTCCAGCACGTCGGGCATATGGCATGCGGCAGACGTATCGAGTATTGCAATAGGCATGTCGTTTTCGGTAATATCAAGAACTTCGGTCACCAGATAGCCTGCATTCAGCGCAAAGGCTTCTCCCGGCTCAATAAAGACTTCAAGTCCGTATTTTTCCTGAACGTGCCTTATACAGTCCTCCAGAAGCGAAATATCGTAATCGTCACGGGTGATATGGTGTCCGCCGCCGAAGTTTATCCACTCCATTTTCGGCAGTATATCGCCGAATTTCTCCTCAACGGCGTCAAGCGTTTTTTTCAGGTCATCCGAATTCTGTTCGCAAAGCGTATGGAAGTGCAGTCCCGTAACTCCGTAAAGATCGTCGGTGCGGAAATTCCTGCGAGTAATGCCGAGCCGAGACTTTGGCGAACACGGGTCGTATATCTCATGTCCCTCCTGTGTGGAACACTCGGGATTTATTCGCAGACCGATCTTCTTTCCCCTGTTCAGCGCACGGTCGCGGTATTTGTCAAGCTGTCCGAACGAATTAAAAATTATGTGATTGCTGTAGGACAATATTTCCTCAAATTCGCTCTCACGGTAGGCGGCGGAAAAAACATGATTTTCTCCGCCCATTTCCTCAGCTCCGAGGCGAGCTTCAAAAAGACCGCTTGCGGCAGTTCCCGAAACATAGCGGCGTATCAGCGGATACAGCCGATAGCAGGAAAACGCTTTCTGCGCAAGAAGTATCTTCGCTCCCGTGCGCCGCTCAACTCCGCTGAGAATTTCAAGATTATGTATCAGCTTTTCCTCGTCTATCACGTAGCACGGCGTTGAAAGTTTCAGCAAATCGTCCATATCACTTGTTCATTCCGTTCATAAAATCAACGTAATCGCTCTTTTCAACGACAACGGAAACACGCACACGCACGATATTCGAGGTGTTTATAACGTCCTCGTCAAAATAATAATCGCTGCCTGCCGAACGCGCGTTACAGAGCTTTATCCAGCCGTCCTCTACCAATTCGAGCCTGCCGCTGACATACTCGTGGTCAGCCATGTAAACACGTATCTGTTGACCGATGAATTTTTTCAGGGTATCCTCGATCTTTATTCCCATAGGCTTCGGGGACTTCGGCGGTACGGCTTCGGCAGGCTTTTGGGGTGTCTGCGGCGTATCCTTTTTCAACTCCGCAAACTTCGCCGCTTCGGGTTTAAGCTCGTCCATATGGACTGCCGCCGCCGTTTTATTCTCGGGAGCAACTGCCGCAGGCTTCGGTAATTCGGGCTTTGCTATTATCGGCTTTCCTGATTTGTTAAGTTTGATCTGCATAATTTTTCTCCTTTTAGGTTATTTGTTTCATAATATCATTGGCAAGCTCGGGCGGCAATTCGCTTTCGCCGAGGGCTGTTTTTATGCTGTCCGCCAAAGCTCCCGATATTGTCAGAAATCGGCTTCGCTCGTCTATAGCTCTTCTTATCGGAGCATATATATACTCCTCCTCGGCATTATACAGCCGAATAAGGTACGGCATGGCATACCACGGCGAAACCGAACATCTGCACAAAATTCTCACCAGCCGCCGCACAACAAGCTCGTTCCCCGAATTCGCTGTAATATCGCTGTAAACACGCTCGGGGCAAGCGTTTCCCACAAGCAGGAACGCCCTGTACGCTGCCTTTGCTGTTTGCTTACGTGGGTCTGACAGCAAATTATAATAAAGGTCGTCGTTTCCGTCGCCTGTCAGATTCGCAAGAGCGTACACCGCCGCTGCTGCGACCTTATCGTCGGGCGAATCCGCAAAAGGCTTTACATACCGCTCATCTTCATATTTTCCGCATTCTCCGAAGCCCTTTATCGCCGCAGGAACAGGGAAATTATCTCTGTAAAATTTTTTAATATCAAGAGTCGAGTTCTTTTCAAAATAATACTGCATACGTTGGCGAACGGATTTTGTTTTGTCAAGAAGAAGATTTTCCGCGCCCTCCCACAAACCGAAAAGTTCGTAGAGCTTATCGGCGGCGGCAGCTCTTACTTTTGGGTGCCAGTTTCTTGTAAAATCAATAAGCTGTTCCTTTGAAAGCTCGTATCTCGAAATGCAGTACAGCTCCAAAATACTCTCAACGTTTTTGTTTTCATTTGAAATTATATATTTCGCAGTCTCAATGGACGGCAGTTTATCACGAAATAAAGCGGAAAACACTCTGCGCCGTTCTCTTTCGTCCGAAATTTTACAGAGCCTTTCAGCGGTTGAAACGTCAAGTTACACAGCTATTCTCTCGGCAGCATTCCGCCGCATATCGGAAAGAAACGTCTTATCGTATCTCCCCTTTTTCTCCATAAGTTCAAATTCCTTATATATAACGGCAACGGTGAAAATGTCCGCCGCCGTCATCATTTTACGGACTGACTTTTCCGCCCCTCGGCGAACCTGCGTCACCCAGTCGTTGAGCAAATTGAACGCATAGGGCAGAAACTGCGGATGATCGGCAATTTCCTTAACGCATTTCTCACGGAAATATCCGTTGTAATGAAAAGTCCCGACCGCTAAAATATAAGGGTAGTCCTCTCCGCTGTAATTCTGGATCTGCTTAAAATCCAAAGTCTCGTGCTGCAAACTGTAGTTATAACCATACATCGTTTTACGCAGATTTAACAGTTCTCCGCGAATTTCGTCGAAGCTTTTTCCGTCAACTATCTTTTTGCACTCGCCTGCGAATTGCCGCGCCGTTTTTTCATCAAGTCTGTCAAGCGAATCGAATGCAGGATACAGAAAATCGTGGTATCCTTTCGCCAACTCCTTGGCATAGCGAATTTCTTCGGTTTTGTGGTATTCATTGACAGACGCTTCTGCATGACTGTTTTTATCGGCTTTTTTTAATGCTCCTAAAATTCTGTCAAAAATCATTTTTGCTCCTTGTCAAAGCACTTCGGGGGAAATTGATTCCACAAAAGCAAGATTCAAAAGGCATTGTTCATCTTCGTCAACAAGCAGGATATAGTCGTCGCCGACCTCCGTCAAAACGCCTGTATATTCGTCGTCATGCGTGGTTACCAGACAATCACTATTTAAAAAACGTTTTACAGCTTCCTGAAATTTCATATATTTCTCCTTAATTTCGATTTGATGCAAAGTTCATGCTGTTAGTATTATCAACATGAGAGGATATTGTTTCCCTTTTCTCTTGTCAGAGAGGTAACTTTTGGTGTCCATTCTCGTGAATCGGACTGTGGGAATCATGGAGACTAACAGCATCATATTGATTTTGGGATTTCCACAGCCCGATTCACGACAACAGAGATTCCAAAGGGGTCACCCCTTTGGCAGGGGGTCAGGGGGACGGCGTCCCCCTGCTTGATCAATCCACCAGTGTGGGATCAAAGTCCTCCTCCCACGGAAGTCCCCATTTATTGAGCGCGTCCATGAACGGGTCGGGGTCGAACTCCTCGATGTTGTACACGCCCGCCTTGTTCCACTTGCCTGTCATTATCATCATTGCGCCTATCATGGCAGGTACGCCCGTAGTGTACGAGATCGCCTGAGAGCCGACCTCTTTGTAGCATTCCTGATGGTCGCATATATTGTAAAGGTAATAGTTCTTGTCCTTTCCGTCCTTTTTGCCGCGGAAAATACAGCCGATATTGGTCTTTCCGACAGTTCTCGGACCGAGCGACGCAGGGTCGGGCAGGACCGCCTTCAAGAATTGCAGCGGAACTATTTCCCTGCCCTCATACATAATAGGCTCTATCGAGGTCATACCGACGTTTTCAAGGCATTTCAGATGCGTAAGATAGCTCTGACCGAAAGTCATAAAGAACCGAATACGCTTGATACCCTTGATGTTCAGCGCAAGCGATTCAAGCTCCTCATGGTGGAGCAGGTACATATCCTTTTCGCCAACGCCCTTGAAGTTGTAGACGCGTTTTATCTCCATAGGCTCGGTCTCTATCCACTTGCCGTCCTCGATGTAGCTGCCCTTTGCGGAGACTTCACGGATATTTATTTCGGGGTTGAAATTCGTTGCGAACGGATAGCCGTGGTCGCCGCCGTTGCAGTCAAGAATGTCGATGTAGTTTATTTCGTCGAACTCATGCTTCATGGCGTAAGCCGAGAAAACTCCCGTAACGCCCGGGTCGAAGCCGCTGCCGAGAAGCGCGGTTATACCTGCTTTTTCAAAGCGTTCACGGTACGCCCACTGCCACTTATACTCGAATTTAGCCGTATCGAGGGGTTCGTAGTTTGCCGTATCGACATAGTGCGTTTTCGTTGCAAGACAAGCGTCCATGATAGTCAAGTCCTGATAGGGCAGGGCGAGATTCAGCACGACGTCGGGCTTGTAGCTTTCGATAAGTGCAACAAGCTCGTCCACATTATCGGCGTTGACCTGCGCTGTTTCGATGACCGTTTTTGTAGTCGGCTGGAGCTTTTCTTTCAGCGCATCGCACTTGGACTTTGTGCGGCTTGCTATCATTATTCCCTCGAAAACCTCGCTGTTCTGACAGCACTTATGAATTGCTACGGACGCTACTCCGCCGCAGCCTATTATCATACATTTTCCCATTTTTGATACACTCCTGTTTTCTTTTTTATCAGAGCTATTCAACAGCTCCGTTTTTATTTTTCTTAGCTGAGGAAACTACCGCCGTTATGCCGAGAATCAAAAAAATTCCGCCGACTATCGAAAAAATAATTCCGATAAGACTAAAAGTTCTGTCCGAAGGCGCATAAAAATCATTCGGGTCATCAGGATCAATTTTCAGCTCGACATTCTCGCCGACCTGATACGCAGGGGAACTTGACGAAGTATTACTTCTGACGGTATATTCCTCGCCGTTGTACTCGAATTGAAACACAGGCGAATAATTGACAGTACTTCTTCTCCTGTTTCTGTAACCGATCTCGATCTCTGTCATTGCGTTATCGACTACCTCAGCCATGACTGTTTCCGTACATTTCTTCGCATTTATCTTCGGAACAAAAGATACAAACATTCCGACCAAAATAAACAAAACCGAAAAAATTATGAAAAATACTCCCACGACCTTGAGATTGTTGGTTCTGTGTAAAGTTACCCTCATTAGCCCCTCCTCATTTACGATAAAGCAAGAAGCATTTCCCTTATTATCTTGCAGGCAACGGCAGTCGAAGCTCCCGAGGGGTCGTAATGCGGACTAAGCTCGTTCACATCGCAGCCCACTATATTCAACTGACTGCAAACAAGAGTAACGGCTTCACGAAGCTCCTTAAACGTAACGCCCTCCGCCTCGGGAGTACCCGTTCCGCAGAATACGGACGGGTCGAGAACGTCCAGATCGAGGGTAAAATATACGTTTTTTCCCTTTAGCCTTTCGACCGTTTCCGCAAGACCGTCAAAGCCGAATTTGTGCATTTCCGTATGCTCTTTTGCGAATACAAATTCCTCACGGTCGCCGCTGCGTATACCGAACTGGAAGATATGCCCGTCCCCCACAAGCTCGTGACATCTCCTGATAACGCAGGCATGGGACAGCGGCTGACCGAGATAATCGTTACGCAGGTCGGCATGAGCGTCAAAATGAACAATATACAGGTCGTCAAGCTTGTCGTTCACAGCCATGACAGAACCGAGGGTCACAAGATGTTCACCGCCTATCATAAAGGGGAGCTTGCCGTCATTGAGAATAGTATCGGTACGCATGGCAATATCGGCTATGGTACGGCGGACGCTGCCGAAAGGAAGCTCAAGGTCGCCGCTGTCAAAATAGCTGTAGTCGGTCATATCCTTATCCTGATAGGGACTGTATGTCTCGATACCGAAGCTTTCGCTGCGTATAACTGACGGGGCAAATCTTGTGCCGGGACGAAAGCTCGTAGTTCCGTCAAAGCCTGCTCCGAAAAGAACGATTTTAGATTCCTCGTATTCGCCGTCGCATGCAATAAATGTCTGTATATTCTTATTCAACATCTTTAAGCAGCTCCTCTACATAATTTGGCAGGGCAAACGCTCCCGCATGAAGTTTTGTATTGTAGTATTTCGTTTTCATCGCAAGCATGTTCCATTTCGCCGCTTTCAGGTCATGGACAGGGTGATACTTTTTTGAAGCGAACCCGAAAAGCCAATGTCCCGACGGATAAGTCGGTATATGCGCCTGATACACTCGGCTTACGGGAAAGCTCTCCACTATGCGCTTGTGCGAACGCTGCATAGCCGCCGCGTCCTCGTCATAAAACGGACTTTCATGCTGATTTACCATAATACCGTCCTCACGGAGCGCCTTGTTGCAGCTTCCGTAAAATTCCTTGGTAAACAGTCCCTCTCCGGGTCCGAACGGGTCTGTAGAGTCCACGATAATAACGTCGTATTTATTTTCACAGCGGCGGATAAATTTCACGCCGTCCTCATAGTAAATATGAACGCGCTCGTCGTCGAGCCTACACGCCGTGGTCGGAAGATATTTTTTGCTGACCTCGACAACAAGCTCGTCTATCTCCACAAGGTCGATACTCTCAACGTTCGGATAACGTGTAAGCTCCCTGATAACTCCCCCGTCCCCTGCTCCTATAACAAGAATATTTTTCGGATTCGGGTGGACTGCCATCGGTATATGCGTTATCATCTCGTGGTAAATAAACTCGTCCTTTTCCGTTAGCATCATGTAGCCGTCAAGCGTGAGAAAACGCCCGAATTCCTTTGAATCGAACACGTCTATCCGCTGAAACTCGCTTTTTCCCGTATAAAGCTGACGGTCTACCTTTATCGAAAACTTAACATTCGGAGTATGACGCTCCGTAAACCATAGTTCCATAAAATCCTCCTATGCAAACTGTTGTTAAAATTCATTATCGACTGAATAACGATCACACAAGAACATTCAGTCTTTCGATGTTAATATCCTCAGTACCCGTCATCTGACAGCCTTTTTCTTTCGCATATTTTATATACTTTATTATATCCTCTGTTATAAGCTCGCCGGGAGCAAGGATAGGTATTCCGGGGGGATAGCACATAACGAATTCGGTGCATACTCTGCCTGCGCTTTCTTCAAGGGGCAGGGAAATTTTATCGGAATAGAAAGCTTTTCTCGGCGGCTCGGCAACTATGGGAGAAATGTACTCCTGAGTGAGCATGTCCGCCCCCGATTTTCCGAAACGGCGTTTTATCTCCGCCAATGCGCTGATGAGCCGTTCGATGTCACGGTCGCGGTCGCCTACGGAAAGGTAAGCAAGGATATTGCCGATGTCCCCGAACTCTATCTGAATATCGTATTCGTCACGGAGCAGGTCGTAGACCTCGATACCTGCAAGACCAACAGGCAGAGTATATATACTGAGCTTTGAAACGTCAAAGTCATACACGCTGTCGCCGTTTATCAGCTCTTTGGAATAGGCGTAATAGCCGCCTATGCCGTTAATTTCGGAACGCGCGTATTCCGCCGTTTCGACGGTCTTTGCAAATATCTCACGACCGCTGAGCGCAAGCCTTTTCCTCGATATATCGAGACTTGACAAAAGCAGATACGAAGCGCTTGTGGTCTGCGTGAGATTGACCACCTGCCGCATATAGTCGGAATTGATATTTTTTCCCATAAGCAGGAAGGAGCTTTGCGTAAGACTTCCCCCCGATTTGTGCATACTGACGGAGGAAATGTCCGCCCCTGCCTCCATAGCGGATATTGGGAAATTATCGCCGAAGTAAAAGTGCGTACCGTGAGCCTCGTCCACAAGAACGAGCATATTATGCTCATGGGCAAGCTCCACTATTTTTTTCAGGTCGGAGCATATGCCGTAATATGTGGGATTGTTCACCATAACAGCCTTTGCCTGCGGATTCTCACGGATAGCCCTTTCTACCTGTTCCACCGACATTCCGAGAGCTATGCCGAGCTGAGAGTTTACCTCGGGATTGACGTAAACAGGTACTGCTCCCGTCAGGATAAGGGCGTTTATTGCGCTTCTGTGGACGTTTCGGGGCATGATTATTTTATCGCCGCTTTTGCAGGCGTACATTATCATGCTCTGCACCGCCGAAGTAGTTCCCCCGACCATAAAGAAAGCGTTTGCAGCTTTGAACGCCTCGGCGGCAAGCATTTCCGCATCTTTTATCACGGAAACGGGGTGACAGAGATTGTCCAGCGGCTTCATTGAGTTTACGTCAACGTTCATGCAGTCCTCGCCGAGGAACTCCGTAAGCTCCATATTTCCCCTGCCGCGCTTATGACCGGGTACGTCGAACGGAACTACCCTCATTCGTCTGAACCGCCTTAGAGCCTCGTATATCGGTGCGTTAACCTGAGAAAGAGCCATTTCCGAACACATTCCTTCCGCTGAAAATTTCTATCATTTCCCTTCTCAGGGAATTGGTAATATCGAGCCTGCTGCGAGGAGAAAGCTCCCTCACATCGGTGTTGAACAAGTAATTCTGCAATTCGATCTCTTTAATAAGCATTTTTGTGTGGAACATATTAGCCTGATAGACGTTTACGTCCACGGCGTCGTACTTGTCAAGTGTTGCTTTGTCAATGTAATTTTGTATAGAAGTAATATCATGGTCTATAAAAATTTTCTCGCCGCTGAGATTGCGTGTAAATCCTCTGACGCGGTAATCCATTGTTATAATGTCGCTGTCAAAGCTGCCGATAAGGTAATCGAGAGCCGTAAGAGGAGTGATCTTTCCGCAGGTCGCAACGTCTATGTCAACACGAAACGTTGCAATATTCGTGTCGGGGTGATACTCGGGGTAGGTGTGTACGGTGACGTGGCTTTTATCAAGGTGAGCCACGGTCTCGCTTCCGCCTGCGGGTATCATGGTGTCGTCGGCAATAAGAAACGTTGCGGACGCTCCTTGGGGATCGTAATCCTGACGTGAAACGCTAAGTACCTGCGCTCCTATCATCTCAGTAAGATGCGTCATAATATCGGTGATACGCTCGGAATTGTACACCTCGTCAACGTAGGCGATATAGTCCAGCTGAGCTTTGGGCATACGCGCATAGCAGACATCGTATATATTGAAGCTCAGAGATTTTGTTAAATTGTTAAATCCGTAAAGCTTTAGCTTATTTTCCATAATGCACCTCAAAAATAAAAACGTACAGACATTTTTCAGCCTGTACGTGTTAAGAGCAGCTATTAAACCTCACGGCTTCAGAGCTATATTGAGCAAAAAATACCTCTTTTACCACTCTTATTGACCTTTCACAAGCTGAGTCACTTATAAAAAAATTTCAATAAGGCAACAGAAGTTGCCGTCCGAAAAACTCGGAGATCGGCATTTGACCGGCTGTCCGTATGGCACTAACTCCGCAAGGAGTGGTCAAAATCTTGCCCTGAGCAGAAGCTCTGATTGCAATACTGTTATTTTACCACAATTCTCTTGATTTGTCAATAGAAAATTCAAATTTTTCACGGAGATCAATTTTAAAAGTTATGACAGGAAACTTACACAGGGGGACGCTGTCCCCCTGACCCCCTGCCAAAGGGGTGACCCCTTTGGAATCTCTGTTGTCGTGAATTGGGCTGTGAAAATCCTCAGATTAGTTCGATACTGTTAGTCCACGTGATTTTCACAGTCCAATTCACGAGGACGGGCATCAAGAGTTATCTCTTTAACAGAAAGTAAAGTGTAACAAGCTCCACTTTATAAGTTTACTGTAAATCTTAAAATTGATTTCTGTAAAATAAAGACAAATTTACCAACGCTCACGAAAAAACAACAGGCGTTGAAATATGGAACGACACCGACGGAACAGTCGATATTTTCGTTGCAGGCGTCGGCACAGGCGGTACTATCAGCGGAGTAGGCGCATATCTGAGATCGAAAAATCCCGATATAAAGATAGTTGCCGTTGAGCCGAAAAGCTCCCCCGTTCTTTCGGAGGGCAAAGCAGGTTCTCATAAAATTCAGGGTATCGGAGCAGGTTTTGTTCCCGAAACTCTCAACACAAAAATTTACGACGAAATAATTACCGTGGCTGACGAGGACGCTTTTTCCGCAGGCAGAGCCGCAGCAAGAATCGAGGGAGTACTTGTCGGCATATCGTCAGGAGCGGCGATATGGGCGGCTGTTCAGCTTGCAAAACGTCCCGAAAATAAGGGAAAAACCATTGTTGCACTTCTTCCCGATACGGGCGAACGCTATCTTTCAACTCCAATGTTTGAATAGGTCTAATAAATCAATATCCCGTCAGCTTTGACGGGATATTTTGCGTTATAAAATTAAACTGTTGTCTTTGTTTCGCCGTTTTGAATAAGTTCAATTCTCATTTGGCAGAGGTCGTACACGTCCAGTTGACCGTTCTCCAACAGGTCAGCCGCTTTCCAATCGGCAAGCTCAACATTGGGGACATTAAGAAGCCATTTTTGCAGCAGCACCATGTCGGCTGCGCTGAACAAGCCGTCGCCGTTTACATCGCCTCGTACAAAGCTTTCCTCCATAGGCTCGAATTGCCTGTTATACTTTTCAGCATATGCCTGCGCTGTTGAATTTTTGAAGCCGTGTATCACAACGTCCCCCGTAAGTACCTCGTTCTCACTTTCCAGAATATTTTCAGATTCTTTAACTATCTTATATTTGTCGGGAATAGTTTTTTCGCTGTCAAATATCTCGCATTCGGGGTCATAGATGTAAACGTCGGTGGAAGTTTTTGCCGTCGAGTATGTTTTTTCGCCTATATACGAGCTTCTGTGATGAATTTTTGACGCTTTTCCGCCGCTCAATCCCGTATAAAGCAGGTCGCCCATGTACTTCACGGAAGCAGTTACATCAAGAAGTTCAAGCTGTTCCCTGCTAAAAAACGACATCTCGGCAATTCCGATAACTCCATCCCTGATAACCGCGTCTGAAATATCTTCGTCACTTCCGACTACCCAGCCGCCAACATAATGTATACCGTTTTCATTCTCGATGCAGCCTGCATTTTCAAAAGCATTCGCCCCGACAAAGGTCACAGTTTCGGGTATCGTAAAGTTCTTTAAGGACGTACATTCGGCAAACGCGCCGAATCCTATTTTCTCGGCTGCTCCCATGAATGTCACTTCGGAAAGCGAACTGCAATAGTAAAACGTATCGCCCGAAATAGAAGTAATGCTTTCGGGGATCGCCACGCTTTTCAGATTTATACAGGCTGTAAAAGCATTATTATTGATATGCTTGATATTTGACGGAATTACCGCCTTTTCAAGACCCAAACACTCCACAAAGGCATAATCGCCGATAGTTTCTGTTTCTTCGGATATTTTAAGTTCTTTCATGTCTATAGCAGGAGGACAGCCGATAAGAGTTTTCATATCCTTGCTGTATAAAATTCCGTCCGCTACGGTGTAGTACGGGTTGGTTTCCGAAACGACTATCTTTGAAACAGACGGTACAACGACTTCATCGCTGCCCAATCTTAAAAGCGTTGTACAGCTCAGGTCGTTCCACCTGAAATACTGTAAAGTATCGGGCAGAGTTATGGTCGTCAGCTCTCTGCAATATCCGAACGGCTGCTGATCTATACCGACAACGGGAACTCCGTTAATATTATCGGGAATCACTACCTCGGCGGCTTTTGTATCCTTAAAATCCGTCAGGAACGCAAATTCATCATATACGGAAAAAACAAAGTCGCCCTCGGTCACTTCCGTATGTAAAGCTTCAAGGTCGGGAAAACCTGTTTCTTCATTCTGCATTATGTGTTCCGTTGCCGAAACTGTCTCAACGGCATTCGTCCGCATTTCCAAAGAACCTCCAAAGCTGCACAATACGGCTGTAACAGCTGCTATTAATATTAATTTTTTCATATTTGTGACCTTTCCTTTCCGCTTCTTTAATATGCTGTAGACTGTGTTTATATAATTATAACATATATATTTAAAAATTTCCACTGTTTTTACAAATCGTATAAAAATTACCGCTGTACGTGACAGCGGCAAATTATTATTATTGTCTACAACTTAAGAGAATTTTGTTACCCTCTACTTTCTGTTAAAGAGGTAACTCTTGGCGTCCATTATCGTGAATTGGACTGTGGGAATCATGGAGACTAACGGCATCGTGCTGATTTGGAGATTTCCACAGTCAAATTCACGACAACAGAGATTCCAAAGGGGTCACCCCTTTGGCAGGGGGTGTGGGGGACGGCGTCCCCCACTTAAGTTATAGATATTGAATTATTAATTTTTTATTTTTTCGGACGGTTTTCTTAAGGCAATACCGCACAGAGATTGTGCGTCAGATGCGCAGTCAGATTTTTCGTCAGCTTGCATAAAAACGACACAGGCATACTTTGTGTATGGCAAGGAGTTTTTGTGTAAGATGACGGAAAATATGCAGGCAGATGACGTGCAAAGGCGTTAGCCGCTCTTTGTGCGGTGTTGCCTTAAAAGTACAAGTCCTGCGCAAACTCCCGTAAACGCGCCTGCAATGCAGCCCGAGCATATCAGGATAGGCAGATACGATATTACCGCCGTGGTTTTCATAATTATCACAGCCGCGGTTATCTGCCCTAAATTATGGAAGATCGCCCCTATTATACTGCACAGCCATATATATTTTACAGGAATTATCTTTCTGATAAACAGCATACCGATAAGACACATGACCGCCCCCGAAAGACTGTATATCACAGCCGAAAAATTTCCGCTGAACATCGAACCTATAAGAACCCTCGCCGCCACTATCAAAGCCGTTTCGTAAGCCTTGAACCGATAGACGGCATAGACGGTTATAATATTGGCAAGTCCGAGCTTCACTCCGGGAACAGGGCTTAGATTCGGCAGGTGAAGCTCCACTATAAATATGATCGAAGCCAACGCCGTCAGCAGAGCAAGCTCCGTCAGACGCTTAGCTTTCATGAGCGATCACCTCCAAATCAAGTCCGCTTAAATTTTCAAACGAATCTTCTATACCGTCTGTAATAACAATATTTCCATTGCTTTCCACAAGTATCATTTCAAAGTCGTCATAGGAACGCCAAAAATCCACCGCTTTGTCCCGTCCCATAACAAAGATTGCCGTGGAAAGAGCATCGCACATAAGACCGCTCTCCCCTATTATAGTTACCGAAACAAGCCCGTTTTCAGCAGGTCTGCCCGTACTCGGGTCGATGATATGGCAGTAATTTCTGCCGTCCTCTCCTGTGAAATAACGCTCATAATTGCCCGAGGTTATAACGGCTTTATCCGCAGTTTCAATTATACCGAGAGTTTTATCCGTGTCAAAGGGATCGACGACTGCCACTTTCCACAAAGAGCCGTCGGTTTTTCTGCCCATTGTCTGCACGTTTCCGCCGAGACTTATAATTGCGGAGCTAACGCCGTTTTCCTTGAAAATCTCCATGACCCTGTCCGATGTGAAGCCCTTTGCAACAGCTCCGAAGTCCACCTCCGCGCCTACAGGCAGGGTCACGGTGTTTTCATCAAGAATAATTTTGCTGTAGTCCACATTTTTAAGAAGCTCGTCTATTCGCCCGTCCGTGGGGATATTATACTCTCCTGTCGTAAATCCCCATTCACGCAGAACAGGGTAAACGGTAATGTCAAGACTTCCCTTTGTTTTCTTTCCCATGTCGATTCCGTAACGTATCAATTCGCTTACGTCGGCGTCCACCTCTGTCGGAGAACCGCCCGAAGCGTTCAGCTTATAGGTTTCGCTTTTATTATCGGTCACGGAAAGAAGCTTTTCAAGACGGAGAATTTCAGTCTCCGCCTTTTCAAGAGCGTCTTCGGGAGCGTCGCCGTATGCCTGCAAATTCATGTAAGTATCCATTGCAAAAATATCGCGGCTGCCCTTGATGGGTTCTTTTTTTCCGCACCCCGTAACAAGTAGCGCTGTTAAACAGAAAACAACGGAAATTCTTTTCATTTTATCAATAGACCTCCTCGGAAACTTCCAAAACGCCGCTTTACTTTCTTGCAAGCTCCAACGCCGCCTGAACAGCCGACTTGATAGCCTCGGAACTGTATGTCGCACCCGAATAGGCGTCCACAGACGTGCTTTGAGAAGCTATAATATCGGGTATCACCTGCCCTGCCGCACTGTCGTAGTACCACGGGTCGCTTTCGTCGGTATGTCCCGTTATTGACGTTATTACGTCGTTTTCTATAGTAACGGTCACAAAAACCTCGCCGTCATAGCCGTATGCGCTTGCGGAATAATCGCCGTTATTGTACACATACTGCGGCTCGGGTTCGGGCTGAGGTTCTTCTTCAACAGGAGTTTCCTCCGATTCTTCAACGTTTTCTTCGGAATTATCGTCCTCGGGAACTTCCTCATCTTCCTCAGCGGCGGCAGTTGTCTCCGTTTGGGTCGTTGTCTCAGAGGTCGCGGTCGTTTCGGAAACTTCGGTCGAACTTATCTCCGTGCGGCTTTCAGATACGGCGGTCACCTCGGTAGTTTCGGACGTTGTTTCGGGAACGGTTGCGGTGACGGTCTGCCGAACCTCGTCATTTTTAGGAATGTCTGTTTTTTCGGGTCGTCCGACAGCTATAATGAGAACTATCGCCGCTATGGGAAGAACTGCCGCGCCGTTCATTATAATTCTGCCTTTATCCGAAAACTTCTTTATGACCGCTTTCCTTATGCGGAAGTATGAGTAACCGATAAATACGGCTGAATACACTCCAACGCTGAACAAATAACCGTCACGCCCTCTCTGAGCAAGAGGGAACGTCAGCAGCATTACATGAATATACAGCATCGCATAGAACAGGTACGCCGTTCTTTGGATATTTTTCCAGAGCTTCGGCTTCATTCTGCGGCGTACTTTCGGGAACGACATTACCGTTAAGGGTATCATTATAACGAGCATCGCAATAGTCAAAATGCTTGCCGCAAGCTGTCCCGAATTCATTCTCTGCGCGTTGGTGAAAAGCATATTGAAATACGTTTTGCCGTAGCCGATATTATGCCCCAATGTCAGGAATGCCGCCGTTATGGACAATTCGCCCCGTATCGGCATAAGCTTTTTTACAGCTCGTGAACCGTTTGGAAAAGCTCCGCCCCACATGACTGCGCACCAAAGAGCCGTTGCAAACGCTCCTCGGGTAAACAGTCCCATAAAAAATCTTACGCTCTCTGGAATTTCCCTGATATTCAGCCATGTTGCCGCCGCCGCCCCTGCCGAAACGACGAATGCGGCGATATAAAACGGTACGGGATATTTTTTAAGCAGACCGCCGCAAAGCAGTACAAACGCAGCGGAAAGTATAAGCGCAGTAAGAAACAGCATTTTCAGTCAACCTCAGAATCAGCCGTTTCTCTTGCGTGAAACAAAAGCTCCTGCCGCTGCAAGACCCATTAAAGCCATAGGTATTGCCGCCCCTGCAACGCCTGTTTTCGGACTGTCGTCAGGTTTTCCCGTTGTAGTCTTTCCCTTTGCTGTTGTTTTTACCGTAGTTGTTTTAACTGTTGTTTCCTTGGAAGTTTGGGTAGTTTCGGGAACTTCGGTAGTAGTCGGAGCATCGTTCTTTACCGCAAACTCCAGATCGTTGCTGTAACCCGAAGCAGTCACCTTTATTTCATAATTTCCGCTGCCGTCAAAAACGTTTGCGCCTCTTACAGCCGCCGAAAAATCAACAGTTCCGTCCTGAGCGATAATTTTAACTCCTCTTTTTCCCGAAGCGGAATACGCCGTACCGTTTACCGAGACAGACGAAATATTCTTTATGTAGTTTGCAAGCTCCTCGTCCGAAGCTCCCTCCGCCTTAACAAGCTTTCCGTCTGCGTAAACGGCAGGTACTGCGTCGGTCGAAAGAATAAAATCGGCTGATGCGTCGGCGTACTTTCCGTTAGCATCGGAAATGGAAAGCTTATATGCTCCGGGGAGCGCATTTGAATAGCCGACAGACGTATCGGAAACTGTAAAGCCTTCGCCGTTTACAGAATATACCTTAGCATAATCCTCGGGGAATCCGCCGAGCGTCATCGGAGTTTCGCCCGAACCGCATGAAGCTGTCTCGACCGCCGCTTCATAAGCGAATTTTACAGGCACATAGGTCTCCGTGGGTATCGTTGTATATCCGTTTGAAGTTATGAAAACGACCTCGCTTATAGTCGCGCCCATAAGACTTGTAAAGTTTTCGTAGCTCAAAGCATTTCCGTGAGGTTCGGAGGTTTTTATTCCCGACGACCACGCAAGCTCTCCGCGCCATATATTTTCCTCGTGTCTCATAGCATACGTGCCGCCGTCGGAAGTCCTGAGCAATGCGCCGTATATTGCTCCGAGTTCGGGGGAGTTTTCAACGTCGATAAGATAGTCTCCCCATGGCGTTTCCGTGGAAAGCTTTACCGACGCTCCCTCTGCAACCTCGGGAGAAGAATCCTGAACAGCCGAGAAGTTCGCCTTTCCGTCGCTGAAGGTCACCTTTTTGTATGCCTCGGGAACAGCTTCAACAGCGGTAAAGCCGTAATTTTCGTCCCCCATAGCGTCAAGGTCAGCCCTTGAAACGGCTACGGGATATGTCACGCCAAGTATTGAACCTGTGCCGTCCTCGTTGGGCTGATTATAAGTCCCCTCGAACAGCTCGCCCTCTCCGTTTTTCGACCACTTGCTCGTAGTCGCCGATGAAAACGCGTCAACCTCGTAAGCGTTCGGACTTTCGCCAAATTCAGCGGCATAAAAATCGTTGTAGGGAATATTCATAGTTCCGTAAACAATTTCATCTTCTGCATTTGCGGCGAACGGAACAGCTCCCAGCATGACCGCTGCGGCAGTCAAACATAAATTTATTTTTCTCATTAAAGGACACTCCTTCGGATATATTTAGTTTTAGTACGCTAACACAACATCCTAAAAAATATCCTCTGAGGGATTATGTTAGCGATATAAAACCATCTTAGTACATGCTAACATATTTTTCCCGAATTGTCAATCCCTTAACAAACAAATTCTGCCATTTCAACAAAATTCGTTAGCCTACGATAACTCAATTTATCAGAACTGAAAAAAATAGACCTCCGAAAACAGAAGTCCTTCAAGCAGAAACGTTCATTGATACTAAATGAACAGGTATAAAAAATCCGCCTTGCCGTTCATATAGCGAATAAAACCCGCACGAAGCAGGTGGGTAAACGCCCGAGTGCTTCTCGCTCCCTTCGTCCGCATGGCGGGAGGTCTGCAGTCCACAAACGGAGCTGAATTCCCTTATAAGATGTGTTGGATTATAAAAAACTATATTGTATCGAACAAGGCAGATATTTTATCTTTGTTATGTAAGTATTATACCACACTTTTTCAGAAAAATCAAGCCTTTTTTCAAAAAAATTGTGAATTTTTTACGAACTCCCGAGTTTGCCACTTTCTCCAATAAAAAAACCGCAAAAAAGTTTCAAAACCGACGTAAAATTGGTAATTTTCTATTGACAAACGCCTTTAAAAGTGATATAATAAGAAGGTAGACCTATAAGACCTATTTCAAGGAGTT
>JAGAQC010000005.1 GCA_017622925.1 Ruminococcus sp. | reverse complement strand
TCGGCATTTTCGTTTTGTCAATTCGCTTTTTGCACAAACTTTCAGCTTGTTTTTGTGCATCATTTTCTTTGTTGCTTTTATTGATGTTATTTGCGGGGTAAATGCTAAAAAACCTTAAGTTGTTGGCATTGTGTGGGGGACAGCGTCCCCCGCTTAAATTGTAGACAGTGATTAAAAAACAGCTACAGGAATTTTTGAATAAACCTGCGGCTGTTTATATGAACATATATATACGTCAGAAGCAGGGTCAGCAAAGATATTATTCTGATCCTGCTCCTGACAGGGGAGAAAAGTAGATGGCTTATTTAACACCGAAAAGGAGCTTGTCGTAAGTCGGGAAAGGCCAGTATTCCTCGGAGGTCACTGTTTCCGCCTTGTCCGCTGCAGCACGGAGAGCGTCCATTTTCGGGAGCAGGCTGTCGCGTACAAACTCGGAAGCCTTGATAACATTCTCTATGGATTTTAACTCTGCCACAGCTCCCTCAAGCGCGGACGCTGCTTCGTCCATTTCATCTGTAAGATCGGAAAGTGTGGTGATAAGTTTCTTTTCGTATTTGCACGCTACGGAAACTACGCTTGTTTTGCTTGTAACAGCAGACGCAGTATCAGCCGTGAATTTCATAACAGCCGGAATTATCTCCTTGCGAGCCATATCGACCATTGTAAGAGCTTCAATGTTTACCGCTTTAACATAGTTGTCAAGCATAATGTCACAGCGAGAGTATATTTCCGCCTCTGTGAAAATACCGTGGGACGTGAGCATGTCAACATTTTTCTTGTCGCATATGCGAGGCATTGCGTCAGCCGTAGTTTTAAGGTTCAAAAGACCTCTTGCTTCAGCTTCTGCGATCCATGCGTCGTCATAGCCGTTGCCGTTGAAAATGATCCTCTTGTGGTTCTTGATAGTTCTGCGGATAAGGTCATGGAGAGACTTGTTGAAATCCTCTGCCTTTTCAAGTTCATCGGCGAACTGTTTAAGAACTTCGGCTACGGCTGCATTCAGATGAATGTTTGCGCAGGAGATGCTGTTGCTTGAACCGAGCATACGGAACTCAAATTTATTGCCTGTAAATGCGAACGGTGACGTTCTGTTGCGATCGGTAGTATCCTTGCGGAACTTAGGAAGAACGTCAACGCCAAGCTGCATTTTTTCCTTTTTAGTACCGCCGTAAGGTTCGTCCTTTTCGATAGCGTCCAGAACAGCCGTAAGCTCATCGCCGAGGAAAATTGAAATTACTGCCGGAGGAGCTTCGTTTGCGCCGAGTCTGTGGTCGTTGCCTGCTGTTGCAACGGAAAGTCGAAGCAGATCCTGATAATCGTCAACAGCCTTGATAACAGCCGCAAGGAAAAGCAGGAACTGCGCGTTCTCATGGGGAGTTTCGCCGGGGGAGAGGAGGTTTACTCCGGTATCTGTAGAGATAGACCAGTTATTGTGCTTGCCCGAGCCGTTTACACCTGCGAAAGGCTTTTCGTGGAGCAGACAGACAAGACCATGCTTTTTTGCGACCTTCTGCATTACTTCCATAGTAAGCTGGTTGTGATCTGTAGCGATGTTTGTCGTGCTGTAGATAGGAGCAAGCTCATGCTGTGCGGGAGCTACCTCGTTATGCTTTGTTTTGGCAAGAATGCCTAATTTCCACAGTTCCTTATCGAGGTCAGCCATATATTCGGAAACCTTCTGCTTGATAGAGCCGAAATAGTGATCCTCCATTTCCTGACCTTTGGGGGGCATTGCGCCAAAGAGTGTACGTCCGCTCATGATGAGGTCTTTTCGCTGTGCGTAAAGTTCAGCCGGTACAAGGAAGTACTCCTGCTCAGGACCTACGGAGGTCTTAACTACCTGAACCGTATCGTTTCCGAAAAGACGAAGTATTCTTAAAGCCTGCTTGTTGATAGCGTCCATTGAACGGAGCAGGGGGACTTTCTTATCCAAAGCCTCGCCCGTATAGGAACAGAAAGCAGTTGGTATATAAAGAGTACCGTCCTTAATGAAAGCGTAAGAAGTGGGATCCCATGCCGTGTATCCTCTTGCCTCGAATGTTGCGCGAAGTCCGCCCGAGGGGAACGACGAAGCGTCAGGCTCGCCTTTAACAAGCTCCTTGCCCGAAAATTCCATGATAACCCTACCGTCGGGAGCAGGAGTAATGAAGCTGTCGTGCTTTTCAGCCGTCAGACCTGTAAGCGGCTGAAACCAATGAGTGTAGTGAGTGCAGCCATGCTCGATAGCCCAGTCTTTCATAGCCGACGCAACTGAATCTGCCACGGAAGCATCAAGAGGAGTACCCTTGTCGATAGTTTCCTTTAAGCTTTTGTAAACCTTTTCGGGCAGACGAGCTTTCATAACTCTGTCGTCAAATACCATTGAACCAAAGTAATCTGTAATTTTTTCCATTGTAGTTTCCTCCTGAAATATACTTAATAATTAAAAAACTTATTGATTTTCCAAACTTGCTCTTATGAAATCCGCAAATAATTTGTGCGGCTTATTTGGACGAGACTTAAATTCGGGGTGGAACTGAACTCCGATGAACCACGGGTGTTCGGGAAGTTCTATTATTTCCACAAGTCTTTCATCAGGTGAAAGTCCTGCAAGCTTCAGACCTGCATCGGTAAGAGCGGTCCTGTAAGCGTTGTTGAACTCGTAGCGGTGACGGTGACGTTCATAAATAAGCTCGCTGCCGTAGATCTCATGTACCTTTGAATCGGGACTGAGCCTGCACGGATAAAGTCCGAGCCGCATTGTTCCGCCCTTTTGGTCGACTTCCTTTTGTTCCTCCATGATGTGTATAACGGGATTTTCCGTTTTGCGGAATTCCTCGGAATCAGCGTCCGCAAAGCCTGCCGCATTTCGGGCGAACTCGGTAACAGCCATTTGCATACCGAGACATATTCCGAAGAACGGGACTTTATTTTCACGGGCATATCTGATAGTTTCTATCATACCCTCGATACCTCGTTTACCGAATCCGCCGGGAACTATTATTCCGCTGCATTCCGAAAGCTTTTCCGCTGCATTTTCAGCCGTTATGTCCTCTGAATCTATCCAGCGAATGTCCACAGAAGCGTCGTTTACGATACCGCCGTGCCGAAGTGCCTCCGCTACCGAAAGGTAAGCGTCATGAAGCTCAACGTATTTTCCCACAAGTCCGATAGTAACTTTTTTGTGGGCGTTTTCCGCGCGTTTTACCATTGCAGTCCATTCGGCAAGGTCGGGGGTGCGGTTTTCAAGTCCCAGATGTCGGCATACTGAATCTGCAAGACCTTCTTTTTCAAGCCATAGCGGAACTTCATAAAGCGACGGAGCAGTAAGGTTCTGGATAACGTCCTCCGACCGTATATTGCAGAAAAGCGCGATCTTTTCACGCATATCCTTTGGAATCGGCATTTCGCTGCGGCAAACTATAATATCGGGCTGAATACCGATAGACAGCAGTTCCTTTGCCGAATGCTGAGTAGGCTTTGATTTAAGCTCCTCCGAACCTGCGATGTACGGGACGAGAGTAACATGGATATAAGTAACATTATTTCTGCCCTGTTCGGTACCGACCTGCCGTATAGCTTCAAGGAACGGCGTTGATTCGATGTCTCCGACAGTTCCGCCTATTTCCGTTATGACTATATCGGCATTGGCGTCTTTAGCAGCTCCGTAGACTTTGTTTTTTATTTCGTTTGTAATATGAGGTATGACCTGCACTGTTCCTCCGAGATAATCGCCTCGGCGTTCTTTTGTTATAACGTTCCAGTAAATTTTTCCTGTAGTCACATTGGAATTGACAGTCAGATTCTCGTCTGCAAAACGTTCGTAATGTCCGAGGTCGAGGTCAGTTTCCGCACCGTCGTCTGTGACGAAAACCTCACCGTGCTGATAGGGCGACATAGTTCCCGGGTCAACGTTTATGTACGGATCGAATTTTTGTATTGTGACCTTATAACCTCTTTGTTTGAGCAGCCGTCCCAGTGACGCCGCTGTAATTCCTTTGCCGAGTCCCGATACGACTCCGCCTGTTACAAATATAAATTTTGGTGACATCTATTTTCTCCCTTTAGATGTTATATTTCAGAGGATATGGGGGAGAGAGTATTACTGCTCCGCCCCTTGCCTCTTACTTTTTTTATCAAATATTACTTGTCTGAGGGTACTCCCATGAGGACTTTATTTTCCTCCTCGGTATCCTGCAAAGCGTCGTAGCCTTCTTCGCCTGTACGAATCTTGAGAACGTTCTCAATGTCATAGATAAAGAGCTTACCGTCGCCGAAGTTTCCTGTGTAAAGCGCAGCGCGCGCAGCGTCTATAACTCTGTCAACGGGGACTGCGCATATAGCGATCTCTGCCTTTATCTTGGGGAGGAGGTTGATCTCTATCTTAGCTCCGCGGTAATATTTCTGCTGCTGTCCTTTCTGCATTCCGCAGCCGAGAACATTTGTAACTGTGATACCTGTGATGTGGATAGCTTCCATAGCCTGAATGAAATCCTGAAGCTTCTGCTGTTTAAATACCGCAACGACCTTTGTCATCTTGGGTTTTCCGTCAACAGTGGGAACAGAGTAGTTCTTGACTTCTACCGCTTCGTTTACAGGGACTTTTGTAACGCTCTTTGCATCGTCCTTTGTGTAGCCCTGCATTGAAATGTCGCCCATAGACGGCGCAAAATCCGCATAAGAGGAGATAAGTCCATGCTCTGTTACGTCCAGACCGAGAATTTCTTCCTGTTCGGAAGCTCTCAGACCGATGGTTTTCTTAATGATGATAAATACAATAGAGATAGTTACAGCAGTCCATGCGCCTACTGAGATCACGCCGAGACACTGCTTGCCGAGAAGCTCAAGTCCGCCGCCGTAGAACAGACCTTCGCCTGCGATACCGCTTGCGCCGCCTGCCTGAGCGATCGCAAATCCGGGAGCTGTATCAGTAGCAAAAAGACCTACTGCAATTGTTCCCCAAAGACCGTTCATCATGTGAACTGCAACAGCTCCGACGGGGTCGTCAACGTGAAGTACATAATCGAGGAACCAAACGCCGAAGCATACGAGGAATCCCGAAACGATACCGATAGCGATAGCTCCGAAAGCGTCCACAACATCACAGCCTGCCGTGATAGCTACAAGACCTGCAAGTGATGCGTTAAGGCACATCGAGACATCGGGTTTGCCGTATTTAAGCCAAGTAAAGATCATACATGTAACTGTTGCAATAGCAGGAGATATAGTAGTTGTAAGGAATATAGTTCCCATCATCTCGACCGATGAAGAAGCTGCCGGGTTAAAGCCGTACCAGCCGAACCAAAGGATAAATACTCCCAAAGCGCCGATCGTCAGGTTGTGACCGGGGATAGCGTTTACCTTTATCTCGCCGTCCGCTGTTTTTGTGAATTTGCCTATTCTCGGACCGAGTATTGCTGCGCCTACAAGAGCGGAGATACCGCCGACCATGTGTATCGCGCATGAACCCGAAAGATCGTGGAATCCCATTTGATAGAGCCAGCCGTCCGAATTCCAGATCCAGTGCGCTTCAATCGGATAGATCAGCGCGCTGATGATACCAGAGTAAACACAATACGAAATGAACTTTGTTCTTTCAGCCATAGCTCCCGAAACGATAGTTGCGGTAGTGGCGCAGAAAACCAAGTTGAATACGAAGTTCGAGAAATCGAAATTGTCATATGCGGTGAATATATCAAAGCCGGGCTTTCCGATAAGTCCCATGGCGTCTTCGCCCATGATAAGTCCTGCTCCAATAAGTATGAACATTACTGTACCGATACAGAAGTCCATAAGATTTTTCATTATAATATTTCCTGCGTTTTTGGCTCTTGTGAAGCCTGTTTCGACCATTGCGAAACCTGCCTGCATAAAGAATACAAGAGAAACGGCGATCAGAAACCATATGCCGAACGCCTTGCTGCTTGCCGCACTTTCAACAGCGTCCAGTATTTCCTGAGAAACTGCGGCGGCTGACATTATCGTATATGTCATATAAATACCTCCCTTTTATGAACCAAAAATGGGGTATACGATCTTCCCGAGTTATCGGAAAAAACGCACACCCCATTGTGTACAACGATATTTACTTTATGCGCATAAAATAAAAAAGGGAACTACAGAATGTTTTAACATTCCGCAGCGCCCTTGCTGTTTACAATGCTATTATACTCCGCTGATACGGATTTGTCAATAGGATTTTGAAAATTTTTTAGATTTTTTATGTTTCGGATAATTTATTTTCAAAGCTTTCAAAAAATATATAAAATATCAATAAAATTACATTCGGGTATTGACATTTCTAAAAAAATATGATAAAATAATAAAGAACAAGGACGTTCCCAACAGACTACGTGTCTGCTGAGGATGTCCTTTATTTTTATACTGATCTCTGACCGGTTCCATGAAAAGATTTGACGGCAGGCGCTCGCTGGTCAAGGAAAACGACCGCAGGCAGGCTGTCGCCTTACAAGGGCGTTTGACGACGAGCAACGAGTGGCTGACGGTGAAGATTTTCATGGGTTTGGTCAGAGATTAGTATTAGTCCGTATACGGTTCAGCAATGGGGCTGTATCCGATCATTCGGGGAGAATATTTATATGGATAAAAACAATAATAACGAAAGGTCGTGAACCTAATGGACGATTTCAGAAACGAAGCTCCATTTCAGAGACAGGGACTTTACCGACCGCAGTTCGAGCATGAAAACTGCGGAATAGGCGCGGTAGTCAATATCGGCGGCGAAAAGTCACGCAGAGTAGTTGAGGACGCCCTCACTATCGTTGAAAAGCTTGAACACCGTGCAGGCAAGGACGCCGAGGGCAAAACAGGCGACGGCGTAGGAATACTTTCACAGATACCTTACGATTTCTTTAAAGCTCAGACCGAAAAACTCGGCTTTGACATCGGCGGCGCAGGGGACTTCGGAGTTGGTATGTTCTTCTTTCCTCAAAGCGAGCTGAAACGCAATCAGGCTAAGAAGATGTTCGAGATAATCCTGAAAAAACAGGGCATGGAGTTCATCGGTTGGCGTAACGTTCCTTCCGACCCGTCCGTACTCGGTCAGAAAGCGGTTGACAGTATGCCGTTTATTATGCAGGGATTTGTTAAGCGTCCGAACGGCTGTCAAAAGGGACTTGATTTTGACCGTAAGCTTTACGTTGCAAGGCGCGTTTTTGAGCAGGCAAACGAGAACACCTATGTATGCTCTCTTTCAAGCCGTACAATAGTATATAAAGGTATGTTTTTGGTTGACGAGCTGAGAAAGTTCTACATTGATCTGCAAGACGAGAACTTTGTTTCTGCAATTGCAATGGTTCACAGCCGTTTTTCCACCAATACTCAGCCGAGCTGGCAGAAAGCGCACCCTAACAGGCTGATAGTCCATAACGGCGAGATAAATACTATCACAGGCAACGCCGATAAAATGCTTGCCCGTGAGGAAACCGTTCACTGCGAGGCATTCGGCGACGATATGAGCAAGATACTGCCTGCAATAAACGCAGACGGTTCGGACTCCGCAAGACTTGACAATGCCCTTGAATTTATGGTAATGTCGGGAATGCCTCTCCCTCTTGCGGTTATGATAACCATTCCCGAGCCTTGGAAAAACAATCGTACCATTTCTCAGGATAAATACGATTTTTATCAATATTACGCCACAATGATGGAACCTTGGGACGGTCCTGCTTCTATCCTCTTTTCGGACGGCGACGTTATGGGTGCGGTTCTTGACAGAAACGGTCTGCGTCCTTCGAGATACTGCCTGACTGCCGACGGATTTCTTATTCTTTCTTCGGAAACGGGCTGTATAGATGTTCCGCCTGAAATGATAATCAAAAAGGACAGACTTCGTCCCGGAAAAATGTTGCTTGCGGACACTAAGCAAAAGCGTCTTATCGACGATGACGAGATAAAGTCTTTCTATGCTTCACGCCGTCCCTACGGTGAATGGCTTGACAGCAACCTTGTAAAGCTCAACGAACTGCATATACCCAACAAAGGCGTACAGAACTACACTCATGAGGAGCTTGAAAAGCTTCAAAAGGCGTTCGGCTACAGCTATGAGGACATACGCACAAGTATTCTTCCTATGGCAGAAAACGGAGCAGAGCCTATTGCGTCTATGGGTTCGGATATACCGATACCTCCTCTTGACAGCGATGATCCGCCGCTGTTCAATTACTTCCGTCAGCTTTTTGCGCAGGTGACGAATCCGCCTTTTGACGCTATCCGAGAGGAGATAGTTACCGATACAAGCACATATATCGGCGAGGACGGCAATATACTCGAAGAAAAGCCCGAGAATTGCCATGTTCTTAAAGTTGAAAATCCTATCCTGACCAGCACCGATATGCTGAAGATCAAGAGCATGAATGTGGACGGTCTGAAAACTGCGGTGATACCGATAACCTATTATATAGGTACGTCCCTCGAACGCGCTATCGAACGCCTTTTCATCGAGGCTGACAAGGCTTACCGCGAGGGCGCGAATATACTGATACTTTCGGACAGGGACGTTGACGAATACCGTGCGGCTATCCCATCGCTGTTAGCGGTCGCAGCTCTCCAGCAGCATCTTGTTTCAACGAAAAAGCGTACAGCCGTGGCTATAATACTTGAAAGCGCAGAGCCGAGAGAAGTCCACCATTTTGCCGCGCTTCTCGGTTACGGCGCATGTGCGGTAAATCCCTATCTTGCGCAGGCAACTATCCGCGATCTGATTGATACTGGTATGCTCGACAAGGATTTCTACGCAGCCGAAGCCGACTATAACAGCGCAGTCCTCCACGGTATCGTAAAGATCGCTTCAAAAATGGGCATTTCCACGATACAGTCGTATCAGGGTTCAAAGCTTTTTGAAGCCGTTGGAATTTCAGAGGACGTAACGAATAAATATTTCAGGGGAACGGTAAGTCGTATCGGAGGAATTACTCTTGACGATATAAGCAGACGTACCGAAAAGCTTCATAATGCGGCTTTTGATCCCCTCGGTCTGAATGTGAGCAGAGAGCTTGAAAGCTTCGGCAGTCATAAGCTCCGTTCGGGCAAGTCCGATCACCTTTATACTCCCGAGACTATCCACCTTCTTCAGGAGGCTGCGCGTACAGGAAATTATGATACGTTCAAAGAGTATTCCGCCGCTGTAAACCGTGAGGACAACGAGCTTACATTGAGAAGTCTCCTTGATTTTAAATTTGACGAAAACGGTGGAATTCCCATAGACGAGGTTGAATCCGTTGAAAGCATCTGCCGCCGCTTCAAAACGGGCGCGATGAGCTACGGTTCGATCTCTCAGGAGGCTCACGAGTGCATGGCTGTCGCTATGAACAAGCTCGGCGGAAAGTCCAACTCAGGCGAGGGCGGAGAGTCACCCGAGAGATTAAAGTCCGACCGATGCTCGGCTATCAAGCAGGTGGCTTCGGGCAGATTCGGAGTTACGTCGGAATACCTTGTTTCCGCAAAAGAAATTCAGATAAAAATGGCGCAGGGAGCTAAACCCGGCGAGGGAGGGCATCTTCCCGGCGGCAAGGTTTATCCGTGGATAGCAAAAACACGTCATTCTACGGCAGGCGTGGGACTTATTTCACCTCCTCCGCATCATGACATATATTCTATCGAGGATCTGGCTCAGCTTATATACGACTTGAAAAATTCCAACAAGGACGCAAGAATTTCCGTAAAGCTTGTTTCGGAAGCAGGCGTCGGAACTGTTGCAGCAGGCGTTGCAAAGGCGGGCGCGCAGGTAATACTTATATCGGGCTATGACGGCGGCACGGGCGCAGCTCCGAGAAGTTCCATTTATAACGCAGGACTTCCATGGGAAATAGGTCTTGCGGAAGCTCACCAGTCGCTTATGATGAACGGACTCCGCACAAGAGTAATGATCGAAACCGACGGAAAACTCATGACAGGCAGGGACGTGCTTGTTGCGGCTCTTTTGGGCGCGGAGGAATACGGTTTTGCAACAGCTCCGCTTGTAACTATGGGCTGCGTAATGATGAGAGTCTGCAACCTTGATACATGCCCAATGGGTATTGCAACGCAGAATCCCGAGCTTAGAAAGCGTTTCAAGGGCAAGCCCGAGTATATCATCAACTTCATGCACTTTATTGCGCAGGAGCTTCGTGAGTACATGGCTAAACTCGGCATACGAACGGTCAACGAGCTTATCGGACGCACCGATCTTCTTTATAAAAAGTCGGAAAAGGGCAATATTGATTTTTCCGAGATACTTTGCGGAGCTGTTGAGAACAACGGCAGCGGTCAGTACTTCAAGCAGGAGGATATTTACGACTTTGAGCTTGAAAAGACAGTCGATGAAACTGTCATTATGAAGAAACTCGGGTCTGCTCTCAAAAACAAGACCAAGAAAACAATTGAGATAAAGGTAAAAAACACCGACCGTGCTTTTGGTACGCTGTTCGGCTCTGAGATCACCAAAAAGTGGGGAGACAGCGCCCTTGACGACGATACCTTCACGGTAAGATGTCTCGGCAGCGGAGGACAGAGCTTCGGCGCATTCATACCGAAAGGTCTGACTTTGGAGCTTATCGGAGACAGCAACGATTACTTCGGAAAGGGACTTTCGGGCGGCAAGCTTATACTTTATCCGCCGAAAGGCTCGGGATTCAAAGCGGAAGAAAATATTATTGCAGGAAACGTTGCTCTCTACGGCGCAACAAGCGGAAAGGCGTTTATCAACGGTATTGCCGGCGAACGGTTCTGCGTAAGGAACTCGGGAGCGTCTGCCGTATGCGAGGGCTGCGGCGATCACGGCTGCGAATATATGACAGGCGGACGTGCGGTTATTCTCGGCAGAACGGGCAAAAACTTTGCCGCAGGTATGTCGGGCGGCATTGCATATGTTCTCGACGAGGACAGAGATCTTTACATGAAGATAAACAAGTCGCTTGTTTCCCTTGAATCGGTAACAAATAAGTATGACATAATGGAGCTTAAAAATATTATTCAGGAGCATTTCGACGCAACAGGTTCGGAAAAAGCGAAAAAAATTCTTGACAACTTCGCAGGATATATCGGAAGCTTTAAGAAAATACTTCCTCATGACTATGCCAAGATACAGAGTACCGTTGTTGCCTTGGAGGAAAAGGGCATGAGCAGCGAACAGGCTGAGATCGAAGCGTTCTACATTACGAAAAAGGAGGCGTGAGCTATGGGAAAGCCTACAGGATTTATGAATTATGAAAGATGCGGCAACGAGGCAGCTCAGCCTTTGGAGCGCATTAAAAATTACAATGAATTTCATCAGCCGCTGACCGATGAACAGCGTAAATTGCAGGCGGCACGGTGCATGGACTGCGGCGTACCGTTTTGTCAGAACGGCAAAATGATGAGGGGAATGATCTCGGGATGTCCCTTGAATAACCTCATACCCGAATGGAACGATCTACTTTACCGCGACCACAAGGAGCAGGCGTTGCAAAGACTTCTTATGACGAATAACTTTCCTGAGTTCACATCAAGAGTATGCCCTGCTCTCTGCGAAAAGGCATGTACCTGCGGTCTCGGCGGCGACCCCGTTACAGTAAAGGAAAACGAGAACGCCATTATAGAATACGGTTTTGAAAGCGGACTTATCAAGCCGGAAGTTCCGAAAGTACGCAGCGGTAAAAAAATTTCCGTTATAGGTTCGGGACCTGCCGGACTTGCGGCTGCCGATACGCTGAACAAGAGAGGTCACTTCGTTACAGTTTATGAACGTGAGGACAGACCCGGCGGTCTGCTTATGTATGGCATTCCGAATATGAAGCTTGAAAAATCCGTTATCAACAGACGTGTTGAAATAATGAAAGCTGAGGGCGTAAAATTTGTAACCAATGCGGACGTGGGACATAACGTTTCGGCTAACGAGCTTCTCAGCAAATCAGACGCGGTGATACTTGCTTGTGGTTCGTCGAATCCCCGTGACATAAAAGCGGAGGGACGAGATGCCGACGGAATTTACTTTGCGGTGGACTTTCTGAAATCCACTACAAAGAGCCTTCTTAATTCTGCTATGGCAGACGATAAGTATATTTCAGCAAAGGGAAAAAACGTAGTTATAATCGGAGGCGGAGACACGGGAAACGATTGTGTGGGAACATCTGTCAGACACGGCTGCGCTTCCGTGGTACAGCTTGAAATGATGCCGAAGCTGCCCAACGAGAGAGCGGAAAGCAATCCGTGGCCCGAATATCCGAGGGTATGCAAGACAGACTACGGTCAGGAGGAAGCTGCGGCGTTATTTGGCAGCGACCCGAGAAGATACTGTACAACGGTCAAGGAATTTATAAAAGGCGAGGACAACAGGCTTGCCGCTGTGAAAACGGTTCGTCTTGATTTTGTAAAGGACGCTGAGAGCGGCAGAATGATACCGAAAGAAATAGAGGGCAGCGAAGAAATTCTCCCCTGCGAGCTTTGTCTTATTGCAGCAGGTTTTCTGGGGGCTCAGGGATATATAGCGGAGGCTTTCGGCGTTGAGCTTAACGGTCGGAGCAATGTGAACACCGAAACGGGAAGTTTCCGTACAAACGTGGAAAAGGTTTTCACGGCAGGCGATATGCACATAGGTCAGTCTTTGGTAGTACGCGCGATACGCGAGGGCAGGGACGCCGCTAAAGAAGCCGATGAATATCTTATGGGATATACAAATTTATAATTTATGATGAACTATCCGCATTTTAAGTGTTTTTCGCTTAAATGCGGACAGCTATCGTAAAAAGGGGAGAGTTTATGATTTATACAGAAAATGAGGTTTTATCATATATAGACGAAAACGATGTGAAATTTGTCAAGCTTACATTCTGCGACATTAAAGGCGCGCTTAAAAATATATCCGTGCTTTCTTCGGAAATGACGGCGGCTTTCGAGCGTGGAGTGCGTATAACGGCAAAGAAGATCTGCGGATTTTCCATTGCAAAGGGACGTGATCTTTACATTTATCCCGATGCTCAGACTATGAAAGTCCTCCCGTGGAGACCTCAGCACGGCAGAGTTATCCGCATGTTTTGCTATATAAAATACGGCGACGGCACTCCTTTTGAGGGGGACGGAAGATACTTTTTAAAGCAGGCTGCGAAAAAGGCTCTCGGCAAGGGCTGGTGTTTCCGTTTCGGAACTTCAAGCGAATTTATGCTTTTCAAAAACGACGAAAGCGGAATGCCTACAAAGATTCCTCACGATTATGCAGGGTACTGTGATATTGCTCCTGACGACAAGGGGGAGAATTTTCGCCGTGACGTATGCTTTACTCTGGAGCAGATGGGGATACACCCTGTTTCCTCACGCCATGAAGCAGGCCGCGGTCAGCATGAGATAGACTTCAATGCATCGTCTGCGCTTAAAGCGGCGGACACCTTTCTCAGCTTTAAATCGGCTGTAAAATCGGTTGCGGAGCAGCACGGCATACATGCGAGCTTTATGCCGAAGCCTGTTAAAAACGACTGCGGAAACGGTATGCACATCGGAGTTAATGTATTCCGTGACAGCGATTTTTTCGACAACGATACGCCCGATGATAATTCGGTTGAAGTCAATATGGCGGCGGCAGGCATTATGAACTTTATCCGACAGTATACGGTATTTACCAATTCCACGGTAAATTCCTACAGCCGCTTCGGAGAATTTTCTTTGCCGAGATATATCGCATGGTCTACAGAGGAGCAGGAGCAGCTTGTAAAATTGAATATCGAAACGGGCGGAGAAGCTCCTATTGTGCTTAGAGCGCCCGACTGCGTATGCAATCCGTATTTCGTGTTCGGTCTTATCATTTATGCGGCTGTAGAGGGTATCGAGGGAAAAATGGAAATGCCCGAAAAATTCGATACTTCTCGCACAAGCTATGAAAAACTGCCTGCCGATCTTTCAGAAGCGGCGGAAATCGCAGAAAATTCGGAATTTCTGAAAAGATATATTCCCGAAGAAGTTTTGAAGTTTGTCGTAAGCAGTGCAAAGGACGAATGGAAAGAATATTCTGACGAATACGATAAAGAGCTGTATGAAGAAAAAAAATATTTCTACAGTTTATAACGGAGGCTCAATTTGGAAAATGTTATTGTAATTTCAAGCAGCAGCTCTGCGGCGGAATCCCTTTCGGCATTTATCAGAGAGTTCTTTCACTGTCAGGTTACAATAGCTGAGAACGGTCGTCAGGCAAGAGAGATACTGAGCAGCAGGCGAGCATTTGAGCTTGTGCTGATAAACAGTCCGCTTGCCGACGAAGCAGGGATAGAGCTTGCCGAATATGCTTCGGAAGCAACGTCAGCAAGCTGTCTCGTTCTTATAAAAAGCGAAAATTACGAAAAGGTAAGTCCCAGAGCCGATCGCGGCGATATAATACTTGTTGTGAAGCCGTTTTCGAGACAGGTTTTGATACAGGTCATAAAGGCGGTAAATACAGCTTTAAGACGTTCGTATGCCCTGTATGAAGAAACAGTACGCCTTGAACGGAAGATCGAGGAGATAAAGCTTATTGACAAGGCGAAATTCAGGCTTATGCAGTACAGAAACATGACAGAGGAGGAAGCTCATTCCTACCTTGAGCAATATGCTATGAAGAACCGCAAGAAAAAGACCGTTGCGGCGTCGGAGATAATTGATAAAATATCCGAACAATATATGTAGTTATAAAACGAATCGGGCAGCGGCTCGAATTGAAAAGGCGGAGCTATTATGTTTAATGAAATTCATGAGGAATGCGGAGTTTTCGGGATATATGAGAAAAATAGAGCCGATGCGGCGTCCTCTGTTTATTTCGGACTGTACTCCTTGCAGCATCGAGGACAGGAAAGCTGCGGTATAGCGGTATGCGACGACGGCGTGTTCAGCCATAAAAAGGCGGACGGTCTTGTGTCAGATGTGTTCAGCAAAGGAGAACTGGAACGCTTGGGCAAGGGAAATATCGCAGTCGGACACGTTCGCTATTCTACCTTCGGCGGAAAGAACCCCAATAATATCCAGCCTCTCGTTATCCGCCATATAAAAGGAAATCTTGCGCTCGTCCACAACGGCAACCTCATAAACGCCGCCGAGCTTCGGCGTGAATTTGAGATGTCGGGAGCGATTTTTCACGGAACTTCTGATACTGAGGCTATCGCATATGCGATCGTTCGTGAACGTCTAACAAGTCATTCTACGGAAGCGGCGGTGGAACGCGCTATGCCCCGAATAAAGGGCGCATATTCCTGCATCATCATGACAGCCACAAAAATGATCGCCTTTCGTGACCCCGACGGATTCAGACCGCTGTGCATAGGCAAAACGCCCGACGGAGCTTTTGTTGCCGCTTCGGAGTCGTGCGCTTTGGAAACCGTGGGAGCTGAATTTCTTCGGGACGTAGAGCCGGGAGAGATCGTGGTATTCAGCGAAGGAAAAATGAAGTCGATACGCACTCATGTGCGTGAAAAGGGCAGTATTTGTATTTTTGAATATATCTACTTTGCCCGTCCCGATTCCGTGATCGAGGGAAAATCGGTTCATCGGGCAAGAGTACGGGCAGGGGAGATACTTGCAGAATGCAGTCCTGCCGATGCGGATATTGTTATAGGAGTTCCCGACTCGGGTCTTGACGCTGCTCTCGGTTATGCGAACAAAAGCGGTATTCCATACGGGATTGGCTTTATAAAAAACAAATATATTGGCAGAAGTTTTATTCAGCCTCAGCAGAACCAGCGTGAAAATGCGGTCAAAATAAAGCTCAATGCTGTTCGTGAAAGCGTTGAGGGCAAGCGTGTGGTAATGATAGACGATTCGATAGTACGAGGTACTACAAGCGCAAGGATAATTCGTCTGCTCAGAGATGCGGGCGCAAAGGAAGTGCATGTGAGAATATCTTCTCCGCCTTTTTTGCATTCCTGCTATTTTGGAACTGATATTGACAGTGAAGAAAATCTTATAGCAAGTCATTGCAGTTCATTGAAAGAGATCACTAAGATGATCGGCGCAGATACTCTTGCTTATCTGCCTGTTGAAAAGCTTTGCGAACTCGCCGACAGGGAAAATTTTTGCAAGGGCTGCTTTACGGGAACTTATCCCCTTGACGTGTCGGGCGCGAGTCAAAAAAATAAATTCGACGAAAAGATACATAAATAATTTTTACAATATTCAGGAACATATGACGATTTGTTGCTGAACAGGGAGGAAATTCAGATGTGTACAATTATGGGCTATTGCGGCGTAAGCGGCGGTAAGAAGTATGTTGCGGAGGGACTTGAAGCTACTGTTTCAAGAGGTCCTGACGACTGTAGAATTATAGAGCTTGAGGACGGCGTACTCGGATTCCAAAGACTGTCTATCATGGGTCTGACACCAGAGGGAATGCAGCCTTTTGAGCTTAACGGAAATTACGTAGTCTGCAACGGCGAGATATACGGCTTTCTGAAACAGCGCGAAGAGCTGAAGAAAAAGGGATATACCTTTAAAAGCGACAGCGATTGCGAAATTCTTTTGCCTATGTATAAGGAATTCGGCGTTGATATGTTTGATAAGCTGGACGCTGAATTTGCCTGCATTATCTATGATTCGGAAACGCATGAGTTTATTGCCGCAAGAGACCCGATCGGCATACGTCCGCTGTATTACGGAAAGTCCGCTGACGGAACTATGGTTTTTGCAAGCGAAGCGAAAAATCTTGTCAAGCTTTGCGATAAGATCGCTCCGTTTCCGCCCGGACATTATTACAAGGACGGAAAGTTCGTCTGTTACCGTGATATTACAGCCGTTGACAGTATAATATATGATGATATTGAAACTGTTTGCAGGAATATTCACGATAAGCTTGTTACAGGCATTGAAAAACGTCTTGCGGCAGACGCTAAGATCGGCTTCTTGCTTTCAGGCGGACTTGATTCTTCGCTTGTCTGTGCCGTTGCTCAGCAGAAAAGCGATAAGCCTATAAGAACCTTTGCAATCGGCATGAATACCGACGCCATAGACCTTAAATACGCTAAGCAGGTTGCCGACTACATAGGCAGCGAACATACGGAGGTCATTATCACTAAGGACGATGTGCTTGAATCCCTTGAAACGGTTATTCGTCTGCTCGGAACATATGATATAACTACTATTCGTGCAAGCATGGGAATGTATCTGCTGTGTAAAGCGATACATGAGCAGACAGACATACGCGTTCTCATGACAGGCGAGATCTCAGACGAGCTGTTTGGATATAAATATACTGATTTTGCTCCGAATGCGGAGGAATTTCAGAAAGAATCGGTCAAGCGTGTTCACGAGCTTCATATGTATGACGTTCTTCGTGCAGATCGCTGTATTTCCGTAAATTCCCTTGAAGCGAGAGTACCTTTCGGCGATCTTGATTTTGTCAAGTATGTTATGGCAGTCGATCCCGAAATAAAGCTTAACAAATATAACAAGGGCAAGTATCTTCTCCGTCACGCTTTCGAGGGCGACTATCTTCCCCACGATATACTTTACCGTGAAAAAGCGGCGTTTTCAGACGCAGTAGGACACTCTATGGTAGACTATCTGAAAATGTATGCGGAGGAACAGTACACACAGGCTGAATTTGAGGAAAAGTCGGCGAAATACAGCCATGCAAGACCCTTTACCAAGGAGTCGCTCCTGTACCGTGAGATATTCGAGAAGTATTATTCGGGCAATTCCGAAATGGTCGTAGATTTCTGGATGCCGAATAAAGAGTGGGAGGGCTGCAATGTAAACGACCCGTCAGCCCGTGTGCTTTCAAACTACGGCGAAAGCGGAAAATAAGCCGAAATTTCAAAAAGTATGTTTATGCAAGTCTTGCGGAAGCGTTGAAAACAACCTTTCTGCAAAACTTGCATTTTATTTTTTACTGTGGTATAATTATTAAAGCAATTTCTAAAAATAAGGAGGATCTATGAGCAAAACAATACTTATAGTTGAGGACGATACTGAGATAAATCATATGCTGCAAATTCTTCTGAGAAATAACGGCTACGGCACTATCAGCGCATATTCGGGAACTGAGGGTATCCTTGTACACAACAGTTCCGTAAGTCTTATTCTGCTCGATCTTATGCTGCCCGGTCGCAGCGGCGATGATATAATAAAAGACCTCAAACAAAAGCATAACGTGCCTATAATAGTTATGAGCGCAGTACATGATGTAAGTAAAAAGGTCGATCTTTTCGCTCTCGGAGCTGATGATTACGTTACCAAACCATTTCATAATGACGAGCTTTTGGCAAGGATAGCTGCAAGGCTCAGAACAGGCGTTCCCACAGAAAACGATGTGCTTACGTATAAAGGTATAGAACTGGACAAAAGAAATTTTTCCGTAAAATGCCGCGGTATTCCCGTTGAATTATCAAGGCATGAGTTTACTCTGCTCAGCTTGCTTATGGAGAACCCAAATCGTACCTGCACCAAAAGCATGATCTACGATAAGGTGTGGAACGATGAAAATTCAGCCGATGATAACACGCTGAACGTCCATATCAGTAAGATAAGAAAAAAATTCAAGCAATGCGATCCCGAATGCGAATATATCGAGACTGTATGGGGAATTGGGTATCGTCTGAAAAAATAAGCAGCCGTGAAAGACTGAATAATATTGATTCTTCAAAATATCCACCAATTATGCAAATAATCCATTGACAAATGTAGATAAAATATGTACAATATTAATATAAATAACATTTTGGGGAGTGATTTTATGTTCAGGCAATCTCTAAAAACCTGTTTGATAAAGCAAAAATCAGATAGGTGCGGCATAGGCAAGGAAAGTGCCCGACGGCGGGCTGTCGCCCTCCGAGGGTGCTTGACACAGCATATGCCGTGCATAGCTGATTTTCGTCAAAAGAGGTTTTTAGAGGTTGCCTTTAGGTCTTTTCTTAAAAATGCGGCTTCCTGCGTTTTGGCATTGGCTGTGACTGCCGCTGTCATGCCGATTGCAGATAATATAGGTACTGAAACAGGCATTACGGCGTGTGCAGCTTCGGCAGCAGCAAACCCTGTTATATGGTCGGACGTTCCCGACTGCGATGTTATCCGCGTTGGCGACACGTATTATATGGTAAGTACGACTATGTTTTTCAGTCCCGGCGCTCCGATCATGAAATCCAAGGATTTAGTAAGTTGGGAAATATGCTCCTATGTGTATGATACTCTTGCAGACGGCGACGTTCAGAATCTCACCAACGGCAAGCACGACTACGCTCACGGACAATGGGCTGCCAGCCTCCGATACCATGACGGAATGTTTTATGTATTTTTCGGCAGCTATGGTACAGGAAAATCTTATATCTATAAAACCAATGACATTGAAAACGGTAAATGGACGCGTTCCGAGCTTAACGGCATGTATCACGACGCTTCTATGCTTTTTGACGACGACGGCAGAAACTATCTTGTTTACGGCGGCGGAGGCGAAATAAAGATAAAAGAACTCAACTCCGAAATGACCGGTTTCAAATGGGGCGGGCTTGATAAAACTCTCTTTAAAACAGGTCTTGACAACTTGGCAGGGGAGGGTTCTCATGTTCAGAAGATCGGCGATTACTACTACGTTTTTATTATCGCATGGCCAAGCACAAGCGGACGTATCGAGCTTTGTTACCGAAGCAAAGACCTTAACGGAGCTTTCGAGGGAAAAACCGTGCTTAATTCAGGACTTGGCACATACGGTTCGGGAGTTGCTCAGGGCGGTATAGTCGATACGCCCGACGGTAAATGGTACGGTATGCTGTTTCAGGATCATGGTTCGGTCGGACGTATTCCCGTGCTTGTCCCCGTTACATGGGTAGACGGCTTTCCAATGATGGGCGTAAACGGAAAAGCGCCTGTTGCTCTTGAAGTCGGCGAAAACTTTACGGGTACGCATCTTGCCAAAGACGACAGCTTTAGCTACAGCTCGAACGACCTTGCGCTCGAATGGCAATGGAATCATAATCCCGACAATACTGCATGGTCGGTAACAGAACGTGACGGTTGGCTGAGGCTCCACAACAAAACTGCTGCAAAAAGCATAATAAACGCCAGAAATACCCTTACTCAGCGTACCGAAGGACCGTCTTGTTCAAGCGTTATAAAGCTTGATTCGAGCGGAATGAAAGCAGGGGATTGCGCAGGACTTTCGGCGTTTCAGTTCAAATACGGCAACGTTGGCGTGCGTGTTGCAGACGACGGTTCAAAGAAAGTTTACATGGCTGAAAACGGCGGATACTCCTCAAATGCGAATATAATGGACAGCTATGACAAAATTATCGAGGAAGTACCGCTTAACGGCAATGAAGTCTATCTGAAAGTGGATTTTCATTTCAACAATGTTGACGAAAATCTTAATTCCTCATATAATATTGATAAAGCCAATTTCTTCTATTCCTATGACGGAAACAACTGGACGAAAATCGGCAGCGAGCTGAGCATGTCTTACGATTTGAAAATGTTCACGGGTTACAGAAGCGGTATTTACAGCTATGCAACAAAAAATACAGGCGGCTATGCGGACATTGATTTCTTTGACTATGAAAATTACGGTTGGAATTCCCCGACAGTTATTGAGCCTAATTCATTTGGCTGGTACTTCTGCAACGGCTTTGAATCCTCGGAAGAAGAATGGTCTCCAAGAGGCGGCGCGACCGTTGAAGTAAGCGGCGATAATTCGTTTGTCGGTGGAAGTTCTCTGTACGTTGACGGACGTACAAGCGCATGGAACGGCGCAACTCGTCCTTTGAATCCAAACGCCTTTGCCCCGGGAAACGAATACAGTTTCAGTGCAAACGTTATGTTTACCGATGGCGGCACGAGCGATAAGTTCCTTATGAAGCTGCAATATACTGATGAAAACGGCGATGTAAATTATTCAACGATCGCGGAAGGACGAGCTAAAAAGGGAGAATGGGTGCAGCTTGCAAACATGAATTATAAGATACCCGATGACGCATCGGATATGCAGCTTTATATCGAAACGGCTGATTCCGTCAATTCCTTTTACGTAGATGAAGTTATCGGCGCAGTCGGCGGAACGGGTATTCTCGGGGCAGACGCACCAATGGGCGTTATTTTAGGCGACTTGAATGACGATGAGGTCGTTGATGTGTACGATATGGTTTTGGCAAGACAGGTATATTGTGATCAAGATTCAGATACTTTTCCCGAAGCGGCTGATGTTGACTGCGACGGCGATTTCGGCATAAACGATATTGTGCTTTTGTCGGAATTTGTATTGGGCGCTATCCCGAATTTTCCGAATAACGGATAATATTAACGGGTTTTTACAGCATTGTTAAACACTGTAAAAACCCGTTTTTTGTTGTTTTAATTTTTTATATAGAATTGTCAATATCAGCGTGAAAACCTCCGCTGCCGGAAACGCCGCCCATACGCCGTATATACCGAAAAAGTGTGACAATACGAATGCAAGAATAACTATCGACACTATGCCCCGTGAAATTGAAATAAGCCAGCATTCCATAGCTGCGCCCGACGCTCCGAAGAATCCTGCATTCACGATATTGACCGCCGCTGCAATGAATCCGGGAGTATACATTCGCAGACCCGTAACAGCGTATTTGGCAAGCTGTGCGGAATTTTCGCTGTTGAAAACCGATGTGATAACAGGTGCAAATATGCAGATAGCTGCTACAAGTATCAAAGCTGCTGCTGCCGAAATTTTCAAGGAATATCGCAAAATGCGCTTTGCGGAATCCTTATCGCCCGAGCCTGACGCTTCGCTTGCCATTGGCTGCGCTCCTTGGGAAATACCGTTGAAAACCGCAATTCCCACAAGTGAAATATTTGCAACGACTCCGTAAGCCGCAACTGCCGTATTTCCTGCAATACCGAGAAGTATAAAGTTAAACGAAAGGCTTGTGACAGCATTTGAGATCTCGCCGACAAATCCCGATATACCTATAGTACACGCTCGTATCAGCCGTGTCGGCGACGGGAGTTTTAGTTTGAAACGGATAGTGTTCCTTGGCGAAAGAAAATGTATCATACATACGCCCATGCTGACAACAGGAGAAATTCCCGTTGCAAGGGCTGCGCCTGTCATTCCCATTTTCAGCGGAAACATAAAGATATAGTCAAAGATAATATTGAATATACTGCTTGAAAGCGTTGCCGCCATAGCGATATTTGGCGATTTGTCGTTCCGAACAAAGGCTGTAAAGGTGTAGTTGAGCATAAAGCACGGAGCGAACAGAAGTACGGTTTTCATGTAACTGCGTCCTGTTTGCAGAATACTACTGTCTGCTCCCATGAGCTTCAGTACGCTTTCGGGGGAAATTATTCCAATCGCTGCAAAAATAAGACTAAAAATAAACGCCCACATTACCGAGTCGGAAAAATAATCGAGAGCGTCTTTTTTTCCGAGAGCTTTAAGGATACTGTATCGTGTTGCAGACCCCAGTCCTATCATCGAGCCTATGGCGAACATCAGTCCGAAGATAGGCAGGGTCAGATTCAATGCTGTAATTCCGTCAGCTCCCGCGGCTGCGGACACAAAAAAAGTATCGGCGAGGACATAGCAGGAAATACCTATCATCGCCAGTATATTGGGAAAAAGATATTTTTTTAGTTTTTTTTCGATCATATTTTCATCTCTAAATGCTGTAATTATTTCCGTTCTGAATACGGTCAACTATATCCTGTATTGTGATCCCGTCAAGATATTCCGAGACAGTTTTGTACAAACCCTTCCATATAAAAAGTGTAGCGCATTCTTCGGCTCTCGGGCAGTTGTTTGGCTCGTATTCAAGGCATGATACGGGGGCGAGAGTACCCTCCGCCGACCTGAGAACGTCCCCGACAGTAAGTTCGACGGCAGACTTTGCAAGAATATATCCGCCCTTGTTACCTCTGTTTGTACGCAGTATACCGTTACTGCTGAGCAGGGGGACTATTTGCTCCAAATATTTTTTTGATATTCCCTGCCGCTGTGCAATATCTTTCAGAGAAACGCAGGCTTCGCCGTGAGTCGCGAGGTCAACGACCATCCGCAGAGCATATCTGCCTTTGGTGGAAATTTTCATGTAATAACTCCTTCTAAAGGCAACACCGCACAAAGACCGCCTGATGGCTTTGCACGTCATCTGCTTGCATATTTTCCGTCATCTTGCACATAAATTTCTTGACATACGACAGTATGCCTGCAAAATTTCTGTACAATCTGACAAAAAATCTGGCTGCGCATCTGCCGCACAATCTCTGTGCGGTGTTGCCTTAAACATTTTTCTTTATTTAATTATACACTAACATAATAATAAAGTCAATATAAGTATACGATTTTTCAGTAAAAACAAAATCGCTTCGGGCAGCGCAAACAAACCCGAAGCGATAATATTTATTGATTTATGGCGAGCTTTCTCAGAACAATAAGGTCATACACATCTATTATGTTATCGTTGCAGACGTCTGCAAACTTACATTGTTCGTCTGTGAGACTGCTTTCTCCGAGAAGATGTTTGCTGAGAAGCACAAGATCGGCGATACCTGTTGTGCCGTCATTGTTGATGTCCCCGTCAGTATGCTTCTGAACAGGTTCTGTTGTTGTTTCCGTTGGCTGAGGCGCGGTGGTGGTAGTAGTGGTAGTAGTTGTGGTTGTTGTTGTGACTTTTGTTGTTGAAGTCGTCATTGTTTCCGCAGACCATTTCTGGCAATTGCTGTTTGTAGGAGACCACTGCTGAACGTTTGCGCCTCCTTCAAGGCTTGCACCGCCTGTTTCAACAAGACAGGCGTCCTTAGAAGCGCGTGTCATGATATAATATGTACCGTCGGGATTTTTCGAGAACTTAAACAGCATTGCGCTGTCCTTGGAGGAATATTCTGCAATACTGATATTTCCTCCGTTTGCCGAGTCCTCGGCTCTCAAAACGTAATTCATATCCGCTGCGGAGTATATATAGTAATAATTTCCGCCGCCTGTGAACTCTTTCAGAACCCACTTCTGACAATCCAAGCCGTTTGCTGTCCATTGCTGAACATTGCTGCCCGATTCCATTTTTCCGTTTACAATATCCATGACAAGACCGCTGTTGACATTTTTAAATTCATAAATTACGCTTGTGTCCATTTTACAGCCCGGATCGGAAACTTTTTCCATTATCCAGTCCTGACAGTTCGCTCCGTTTTCTTCCCATTGCTGTACGTTTGCGCCGCTCTGAGCCGAACCGTCTGCAACCTCGATGACCGATGCTTCTCCGCTTATTCTTGTGCGTATCTTATATGAACCGTCAGAATTTTTTGTAAGCATGAACTGCTGGTTCGTTCCGCCGTTATAGTTGTAAATGTCGATATTTGTACCGTTGGCGGTTTTCTTACCTGCAACGTCAAGCATAAATGTTCCGCCGTCGCCAACAGCGGAAGCAATATAGTAGTATCCGTTGCCTGCGTCGATAAGCTTCCAAATATCGTGAATAGTTTCATCAGAAGTTCCCCACTGATGTACATTTGTGCCATTTTCGGCGGCAGCGTCTGCTACCTGCATATAAAGTCCCGAATTAACGTTCTTAAATCTGTAGGTTGAACCGTTATCGAAAACTTCCGCTACAGGCTTCATGGGTCCGCTCGGAGCTTCTGTATAGCCTGCGCTGGGGATTCCTTTAGATGAGTATCTGAGATACATCATATTTCCGTTGGAGGACTGACAACCGCTGTATGTATCGCAATAGCTCTTTGCCTGATCGGCTGAAAGAGCAACGTAGCTGTAATTGCTTTTAGGTCTCCATGTGCAGACCTTAGCCTGCCCCTCAATACCAAGACGTTTGCAGTTTACGCCCTTTGAGCCTGAATCGGCAAATGCACCGGGGTGTGTGACCGAGTTCCAGTCGCAGACAACATTGCCTTTTGTCGATGCGCCGTCATAGTAACAGTTCTCCGCAAAAAGCTTACAATCTGAATGAACTGTGTACGCCATGCTGAAATTATAAACGTAGTTGTTGAGTGAATGAAAATATCCGTATCGCATAAGTCCGGGGGCTCTTGTTAAGGTGTCCTTGAATTTATTGCTGATAAGGGTCATTCTCGGGAAGTTGTTCCTGTTTTTATAGGACTCCTCGGTATCGTCGGGATAGCCTAAAATAAGACCGTATTCGTGAAGTCCGAACGAACAGTCGGAAACGGTGCAGTAATCCGCATCGTAGCAGCATGCGAGGAACTTATCCCAATCGGGAGTCGCTTCGCCAAGTGTATTGTACCCCGAATGACCGATAAATGTAACGTGATCTACCCAAAGATTCTGTCCCGAACCAAAATAAACAACTATAGAATCATTACCGTTGGATTTGGCGTCGTGTTTCATCTCGAAATTCTTAATGATAACATTGTTTCCTTTTCCGCTGCCTCTTTTGGTGCAGAACTGGACATTGTTAAGAGAGTGATTTCCGTAGCTTCCGACGATCGTCTTGTTGTCCCCGATATAAATTCTGCCGTCGGGACAGTAATAATGATTCTGTGAATCCATTGTAAGGTTGGTAACGCTTATATTGTTCTTTACAATAATTGTATAAGGTGCGTCTGATTCGGCGTATTTTTTCAGAGATGCAAAATCAGTTACTTCAACTGTTTCACCGAAAAGTCCGCCTATATTCGCCGCTTTTATATTACCTGTGTTGTCATTGGAGCAGTATCCTGCAAAGCCCTGAAGTCCGTCTGCATTGAGCAGCCACAACTGGTTATCTGCGCCTGTATACTTTGCAAGCGTCATGCCGCCTGAACCCTGCGTAATGGCAAGATCGGGATCGGAATAGTTTACTATTTTGTAGTAAAGACCGTTTCCGAGACGATCGTTTTTTACGGGAACTACAAACCAATGCTGACATTGATGCGATTCGCTACCGTAGATAATAACGTCCGTACCTGCTGAAACATTATAGTTTGCAGGAGTTATAAGTCTGCCCGACTGTGCGCTTGTTATCTTGAAAAAAGTGCCTATCGAATCAGCGCCGACGCGGTCAAATCTCCATGAAGGTGACAGATCGCTCCCAATAGCCTTGACTGAAAGCGTTGAACCGTCAGAAGTTCCGTTTTCTGTAAGGACTTTCGAGTTGTCCTTTACTGCGATGTTCATCAGTTGAGCAGGGTAGTCAACGGACGCCGCGTATGTTATTGCAGGGACTGCAAATTCAGTCAGTCCCGTGACAGCTCCGCATACCATTGAAAGGCAAACCATCACAGCCGTGAGCAGCGCATGTAATTTTTTCTTCATATGTTATTCCTCCTTATGCCTCGCATCTTAGAATTTTCTAATAATATTATACAAAAATTTTACTCCATAGTCAATAGAATAAAGTCTCTTTTTCAGAATATTTTTGTACAGTTTTATATTGCCTGTAGAAAATAGTTTTTTATTTCTGAATTTTGAATATTATTTTCCATATGAAGCCTTATGAATATTGTTCACTTATGTAAATTGAAACACGGTTTTGGATTATTTCCGCAGTTTCTTCGGCAGAGCGTTCGCCCTCAAAGTAACACACGAGTTCTTCACGCAGAATAGAAATTAAAGTACTGTCCACAATACACACATTTTTGACAGCTTCACGAACAAGAGCTTCATATTCTGTTTGCTGTTCCTCGGTAAGAGGATGAATGTCTGTCTTATGAAGTTCGGGGGACGCTCCGTTTTCAAAGTGCATTCCGCCATTGTCATGCCACACAAATATTTCGCCCGAATATTCTTTTCCTGTTTCAGGGTCAACTTCAATATATTCTTCAACGGATTCCGCTGCCTGCTCCTCAAAATTTTTTTCCAGTCCCGAAAAATAAAATCTCGGATCTTTGCTTTCATCAAACAGATAATATTTCAGAAACTCCCATGCTCCTTCAATATTATCAGAGTTCGCCATAATACCGTAACCGCCGTTTATCCTGCGGTAATTTCCGCAGCCGTTTTCTGTGGGATAACCGATAAAAGCAGTTGGTTCGCCCATATAGCCTTGTTCTATCTCTCTGAATCCATAAAAACCATTGACAGGCTCAAATGTCAGCGCAAGAGCTTTGTCGGCTCGATGAATTTCGGCATAATAATTTCCGCTGTATTGCATTTCACCGTTAAGATATTCTTCCTCGGTCAATCCTATCTCGTTTTCACCGATAAACTTCATTGCCTTTATAAATTCGGGAGAGTCAAAATTACATGCGGCGTTATCGTAATCGACAAACTCACCGTAATTTATAAACGACATAAAAACGTCGCTCCGTGTTTGGGAAGCTGCTTCCGACGAGAAAAACATATCTTCGGGCATATTCCGATAAACGTCCCCGAGCTGTTCATAATTCCAGCTTGTAAGACCGTTCAGAAATTTCTCCTTAACTGAAACCGTGCTGACTGTAAATTCGGTATCGAACATCAGCAGTTTTCCGTTAGTTTCGTAGCCTTCGAGAAAACCGTCAAGGAAATCGTCACGGCTTATATCCTTATCATTGTCAATGAGCGTATACAAATCGACAAACATGCCTTCTCGTGAACCGAAAGTGTTTACAGGAATATTGGAATCAAATTTAATAATGTCGGGAGCGTTGCCTGCAATAATATCTCTCCTGAGAGCGTCGAAACATTGCGACATATCATCGCTTGTATTACCGTAATTCACAAGCTCCACCTTATAGCTGTCGCTTTCGGAGTTGAATTTTTTGAGCCGTTCATCAATTATATCGCTTCCTTTACCTATTACAAGCGACATGGTAAGTACTGATCTTGACTTTACTTCGGAAATATCACGTTCGGTAAGCAGACGCATTTCATATCCGCCCGAGTTCGTTGAAATAATTACAGCAAACTCGTTTTCAGCTAACATTGTACACGCAATAATATTGTATGAATTGAAATCGTTGTCGGATAAATCGCTGCGCTTCTGCCATTCCGCGCCTTTCAATACATACAGTCCGTCTGGGAATACGGCTGAGGCGGAATATTCTCCGCAGCCCGAGCCAAAACCATGCACGTTAGAGCCGAGTTCGCCGCAAAATGTCTCCTCGCCAAGCTGACCGTCCACAAGCGTTACATAGTACTGCTTTTCGTTTTCACAAAACAGTACGGCAGGCTGACCTTCGCTGTCATTGGCGAAACCGCATATCGTTCTGTCTCCTGTAACGATATGTTCAACGTATTCGCCGCCGCTGCTGACAAAGTACATTTTATCGGAATCGGAGCTGAAAAAAAATCCGTCGTCTGACGCAATAAGCGATATATACGAATCAGGGTCGATAACTTCACCGCAGTTCAGCGTTTTTTCTATAGAGCCGTTTTCTGATAAAACGTACAGCAGGGTGTCGCCGTCAAGGCAGGTCATAACTGCAGCTTTACCTGTTCTCATGACCGCAGCGGACTTTACCGTTTCGCCCTCCTGCGGTGTAAATTTAAAAGCCTTTTTCTCGGAGAATTGAGGGTTTGTAATATATCCGCTGTATATTCCGCTGTGGAGTTTGCCGAAAATGAGAATATAATTTGAACGCTTGTCCAGTGAGATTATTTCGCTGAAGTCGTCAGCCATTTGTATATCGGCAGTCTTGTAAGAAAACAGGGGAGCGGTCTGAACTGCATTCGTTTTTTCCGAGGGGGCGGTCCGTTCGTTTTCATTGCATGCAGTTGAAGTGATAAGCAGAGAGAAAGCTCCCAATAATGCAAGTATTTTTTTCATAGCGATCACCTTTTTTTAAATTTTAAAAAGCGAATTAAAAAGTGCTTCTATATATAAGTGATTTAAAATCGCCAAAAAGACGAAGCTTTATGAAAAAAATTCTTTATTTTTGTTATCTGTAGCAAACAACACCCCAAAATCGCAATAAACAGCGAGATCAATAGGGGAGTGGAATTACACGACTTGTGAAATACTGTAAACCGAGGTTTGCAGCATTTCACAAAAATCCGCCTTATGCGGCGGATTTAGTGTGTGTAAGATTATTAAGCCAGAGGTATTTTTTATAATGCCGATAGACTGCGGGAAGCTTTATTATCTCATCTATATTTATAATAATGTAAATGAGCGGTACGGGAAGATGAAGAACGAGAGAACATATGATCCCCAACGGTACAGTAACGCACCACATTGTGATAGTATCGCACTTCAAGCCAAACTTTGAGTCTCCTCCGGCAGGGAAAATTCCAGATATAACCGTAGAATTCATAGCTTTTCCGATCACGTAATAGGAACTTACGGCAAGCATGACTTTAAGATAACCCTGAGCAACGGGAGTGATAGTTTTAAACAGGGGAACAAAGGGGATAACGCAAAGTATAACAGCTCCCGAAATAAAACCGCATAAAAGCGAAATTCGGCAAAGCTTAGAACCGTATTCTTTTGCAAGATCAATGCGTCCACGTCCAAGCTCTGCGCCGATCATAACGCCGCTTGCGCTTGATACGCCTTGACCGAGACAAACTGCAAGATTTTTAACTATGTTTGCAATTGAATTAGACGCAGCCGCATCGTTTCCAAGATGTCCGAGAATAACGCTGTACATTGTGAAGCCTACACCCCAGCCGAGGAGATTTCCCAAAAGCGGAAGCGTGTATTTTTTGAAATCCCTGCTCAGGAGCTTATCATTATGTATGACAAATCGAATGCGGACTTTAATATTTTCACCGCGTAGCATTACAATGTATGTCCATATCAGTTCGACAGCTTTGGAAATAACCGTTGCAATCGCAGCGCCCCTGACTTCCATTCTCGGGAAAAATCCCACGCCGAAAATAAGAAGCCAGTTAAAAAGAATATTCAACACTACTGAAACAGAGCTTATCAATGAGCTTTTTCCTGCATGTCCGCAGTTCTTCATAATGCACAAGTATGCCTGAGAAAGTCCTATAAATAAATATGACGGTGAAACTGCACGAAGATACTGCGCTCCAAGCTCGATCAGTACTGCATCAGATGCAAAGCATCTCATTAAAAGTTCAGGAAATAATGCCGCGCATATAAAGAAAGGAAGCGAGGAGAATATCAGCATTTTTAAGCCGATACCGAGTATTTTTTCAACTGAATCCCTGTCTTTAATGCCCCAGTACTGAGCGGCAAGTATGGAAGTTCCGCCTGTTATCGAAAAAGTGAAAAGTGTGAAAACAAATTGTACCTGTCCTGCAAGGGATACGGCTGAAAGCGAGTCCTGATTTAGAAAGCCCATCATTACCGCATCGGTAAAACCTACAAGCGCAAGCATTAGCTGCTGTAAAGAAATCGGTATCACAAGTCTCAAAAGCTTTTTTCTGAATTCTTTCTTGTTCATATTTATTCAACTCCTTATCAAAGCCGCACCTAACGGAGAACATCTTCTTCGGTTACATCATTGCATATTATAGCACAAGGAGCTGAAACATGCAACCTATAATAATGACGAAATATTTCGCAATAGGAATGCGATTTTTCAGAATAAGTAACAAATGGCAACCTCTAAAAACTTCTTTTGACAAAAATCAGCTATGCACGGCATATGCTGTGTCAAGCACCCTCGGAGGGCGACAGCCCGCCATCGGGCACTTTCCTTGCCTCTGCCGCGCCTATCTGATTTTTGTTTGACCAAACAGGTTTTTAGAGGTCGCCAAAAAAATTCTCTCCGAATATGACGGAGAGAATAAATGATTTATGCAGTTTGCTTTTGAACGTTTCTTGCGGCAATATCCTTGCGGAAAAGAAATTTGAATACTGTACGTATCAAGGGCTGTATGAAAAACAACTGTGAGAAAAACGCAAACGGGAAATTAAAGCAGACAAGCTTTATCCAGTTGGCAATAAGAGTAAGTATATCAAACCCTGCATAATAAGGATAATAAAGAAATGCGGCAATAAGGCTCATTGCCGGACACATAAGACCTACAGTAGCGCATATTATCGCCGATTCAAATAACATCGGATGATCCTTTCGGGGGTCGAATACTTTGCAGGCAAGCTTGAACGAGCATGGACTTCCCATAATATTTTCAAGCAGAAACGCAAGAATAAACTCAACTATAATTACTGCCCATATCGGGACAAAACGTCCGCACATATAAACTCCGCCCTGCATTTTTATGGCGTCAAGAACTCCCGTTGCGCCCTCATTTACAGCTATAAGCGTATTTCCGTTGACAACATAGAGACTGTAGAATACATAGGCGTGAACCGTTACAAGAACGGTGAGAAAGGCAAAAAACATTCTCTGAAATTGATTTCTCGGCATAATAAAAACTCCTTTTTGCGTAAAAAAAGCGTGAGCAGAAAACTGCATCACGCTGAACCGTTATACGCGTATATTTTTTCGGGTGACCGAACACATTAATTATATCAGAAAAATAATTTTTTGTCAAAGGATTTTTTGAAATTTCGGAAATAACCACAAAATTTAATTCATAATTATTGGAAGTTTTTTCGGTTTTTCTTGTTAATGTTACATTTTGTCCCTTGACCCAAAAAAGAATTTGAGCTATAATATACTGTGAGCTGAGGTGAAAAAAATGCTGATCGGTCAGAAAATCGCCAAGCTGCGGACACAGGCGAATCTTACGCAGGAACAGTTGGCTGAAAAATTATATATTTCAAGAGAGCTTATTTCAAAATGGGAAACAGGTAAAAGGCGTCCCGATTATAAAACTGTTCTAAAAATAGCTGAAATTTTTTCCGTTAAGCCGGAAGATATAATCAATAGAAACGATGTTGTTTTTAACGAATTATCAGGCTTTGTTCCCGAGTCCTACAATAATGGGAGCGGAACGCTGACCGCTGCGCTCAATGATTTTCTCTCAAATATAAATGAACGCGACAGAAGCGTTTTTATAAGACAATATTATTTTATGGAAGATATTGCTGTTATAGCGGACGAGTATGACGTAAAAGAAAGCTGCGTGAGAACGATCCTGATGCGGACAAGAAAAAAACTCCGAAAATACTTTAAGGAGATATAGATATGGATAACAACGAGCTGTATAATGCGCTTTCGGGTATAGACGAAAAATATATATATCACGTTCCGAGGAGTTTTCGGATATTTCGTCGGAGTTTAAACGTGAAAAAGCAAAAAGAGCAGGCATTTTATCTTCTGTCTGCGGTGGAACTGTCATTGCCGCTGCTGTCTTGTGTCTTATCGGAAACGGGATTTTTGATAAAAAACCCGATTTTTCAAACAAACCCTCCAATGTGAATTTTGTTGCAGATACAACAACCGCAAACGATGAAAAAAACGAAACTGACCCTCCATATACAAACGTTAAATCGGCTGTGACCGATGTTAAAAAAAGTCCAAATAACGAAAGCAACGAGGTGGCGGTAGAAAGCTCAGTTGCAGAAGTTATTGAAGAAACGAAAGTTTCAAGCGGCGATACTTATGAGAATGAAATTTCAGATGTTTCGGATATATCGGACAATTCTCCCGACGATACAACTAATGCTCCCGATACGAAAAACTGTGATGAAGATAAGGCATCGCCGCCGACCGAAAATTATTATTTTAAAGCTTTTACATCAGCCGACCCCGATTCCGACGGTTACGGAACAGATTCTCTTAATTCTGCCGAGGTGATAGTTTTAGGCAGCAGATATATTCAGCTTGAAATATCTGAATACGAAAAATATAATATTTCTGATACTGTTTCGGAAAGCGATTTTGGAGAATTTATCGGAACTGTTTCCGAAATATCTGACTGTCCGATAGTTTGCGAAAATCCCTGTCTGTCAGGCGCAGACGTATATTACTATGCTCCCGATGACAGCAGTTCCGTGATCATAGTTAAAAAGGCTGAACAGTGCAGTATTTTTGTATTGCAGGATACGACCGCTGCCTTCGATGAAATAAACCCCGTTTCGGAAGTTCTTTTTCAGATTCCGACGGAAGCCGTTAGCGAATATGAGATTTCAGAATGAGTAAAGTATACAGATTAAGAAAAAAGAGAGCTTTTATTTTTTTTGCGTTTGCATGTTTGATTTTTGTCTGGATAAACAATGTTGGAAGTTCCGAGGAAGTTCCCGTTACATCGAAAATAGAAACAATGTCTGTTGCGACTGTACCGTCATCGACCGCTGCGTATACTGCTTCGACTTCAACAACTCAGACGACAACAATACCGCATATAGATACTCCAACCTGTAAAGCGGCGGCTCTTTACTGCATTGACGACGAAAAGCTGCTTTACAGTGACAATATCAGCCGACGGATAGCGCCTGCGAGCATGACAAAGCTTTTGACAGCTTCTGTGGCTTTAAAATATATGAACACAGATGAAATATTAACAGTCGGTTCAGAACAATATCTTGTTCAGCCGTATTCAAGCCTTTGCGGAGTACAATGGGGCAGCACGGCGACATTGGAAACATTTATTAAGGGACTGCTTCTTTCGTCAGGAAATGACGCGGCATACACCATAGGCGTTTCTACAGCAAGGAAACTGAACCCAAATACGTATCTGACGGATACCGAAGCGGTCGAACGTTTCTGTATGCTTATGAACGGCCTTTCATCGGATATCGGAATGACCGACAGTCACTTCGTAAATCCCGATGGTTGGGACGATGATAACCAGTACACTACGGTTTCCGATCTGCTGCTTTTGACGCAGTATGCTATGACAGTACCAGAAATACGTGAAGCAGTCGGCATTTATCAGATGAATGCGGAGTTTATCTCGGGCGACGCCTATGAATGGAAAAATTCCAATCTGCTCCTTGACCCGTACAGCGAATACTACTGTGAAAACGCCATAGGCGTAAAGACAGGTACTACTCTTAATGCAGGAAATTGTCTTATATCGTCATTTATTATAGACGGCAAAACGTATATCGCTATTGTGGCAGGCTGCGAGACCGATTCTGACAGATACGAACTCACGTTAAAACTATTACATTATTTTACGTAAAAACAATAGATTCCCTCTTTCAAATATTTACGAAAAAGGGGATCTATTGTTTTTTTCGTGCTGTCTCAATTGGGGAAATGACATAAAGTCTGACGCAACTTAGATTTACTACAAAATTTTCCAATAAAAAACATTGACGTACTTCTTTTTTTGTAGTATAATGTTAATGATAAATTTTGTCAGACTTTGTTTTAAACCATACCCGAATATATCCAAGGAGGCTTACAATGTACGAAAAAACAATAAGCAGATCCATTCTCAATGAAAATACACTTCCTATCATCCAAAGCTTCTGCGATGATATGCCCGGCGGTTTTTTTATTTACAAAGCATTCGGAGCAGGGGAGCTTATATATGTCAATAAGGCTGTTCTGAGAATTTTCGGATGTGATACCGAGCAGGAGTTTCGGGAACTTACAGGCAATATGTTCAAGGGATTGGTTCACCCCGACGACTATCCTAAAGTTGACAGAAGCATACAGGAGCAGATAAGCGGCAGCTCCGAGAATCTTGACTACGTGGAATACCGTATTATCCGAAAGGACGGTACTGTGCGGTACGTTGAGGATTACGGAAAATACATAACAACAAGCAGCTACGGCGGGATATTCTGCGTATTTATCAACGACGCCACAGACAGATTAAGAGAACGTATGGAAGAACTTGAAAAGATAAATGCTCGGCTGAAAAATACGCTTTCGAGGGAATACCAGTATCAGAAAGCGATACTTCACAACGCCAGCCTGTTTTTTGAAGCGAATCTTACGGAGGATACATTTATTTCCTCGTCGGGTCTGTCGTCGAGCGGCTCTATTTCAGATATGTTCAGATCAGTAAATATACCCGAATATACAAGATATTCGGACGTTCTCGGCTACGTGAGCAAAAATGTGGTAAAATCCGACAATGAAGAATTCAGACGTTTTTTCAGCATCGAAAGACTGATAGGCTGTTATTCAAACGACGAGCCGGAGCAGGTCATGGAGTGCGAAATAACAGACAGATCGGGACGGGAACGGATTTTCCAGTTCGTTGCTCTTATCGGCAGAAACGAATATACCGATAACATCATCGCGCTTTTCGTTGCAAAGGATATTACCGATATAAGCGCAAAAAAACGGCTTTTCCAGATGGCTCTGAAAGAGGCTAATGCGGCTAATATTGCCCGTCAGACTTTCCTCAATAATATCTCCCATGACATTAGGACGCCGCTCAACAGTATTATCGGCTACACCGAGCTTATCAAGACCAATCCGAAAGATACGGAAAAGATATGCCATTATCTTGACAATATCAAGCTTTCCAGCGTTCAGTTGCTTAAAATTGTAACGGAATCTTTGGAGCTTACTTATCTGGAATCGGGCAAGGCGTCCCTGAACAAAGAGGAATGCGACCTTGAAGAACTTCTGTGCGATGTGAAAAAACGTATAGCTCCAGACGCCGCCGCAAAAAATATCACGCTTGCGTTCGACAAAAGCCGCGTGAGAAACTTTGCCGTATATGCCGACTATCTGCGTTTGGAGGAGGTTTTATGGCAGCTTTTGGACAACGGCGTTAAATATACCGGCGAGGGTGGAAATGTCGTACTTCGTGTAGAAGAAGATGAAAATGCCGCTAACGGTTTCGGCACATTTACTTTCACGGTAGAGGACAACGGCTGCGGAATCGAGGAGGAGCTTCTCGGTACGATCTTTGAACCGTTCAAACGTGTGGAAAACACCACGGCAAGCGGAATTTTCGGCAGCGGTCTCGGTCTTGCGGTAGTCAAGAATATTGTCGATATGATGAACGGTACGATCTCCGTGAAAAGCAGCGTGAATAAGGGGAGCGTTTTCTCCGTTACCCTTACGCTGAAGTTACAGGGCGTTCAGAGAAATTCCCCTGATATAAAATGCGGTTCTTCCAACGAAAACTTCATGGAGGGAATACGTATCCTGCTTGTTGAAGATAATCCCGTAAATCTTGAGATCGAAAAGGCAATGCTTGAATATTGCGGCTGTATCGTTGAAACAGCGGTCAACGGCAGAGAAGCTGTGAAGAAAATAAGAGGGATTAGTTCAAAAATTTACGATATTATTCTGATGGATATTCAGATGCCTGTTATGGACGGCTACGAAGCCGCAAGACAGATAAGAAAGCTTGATGATCCGAATCTTGCAGATATTCCGATAATTGCAGTTTCGGCGAACGCTTTTGAGGACGACCGTGAAAAGTCCCTTGAATCGGGAATGAACGCGCATTTCCCCAAACCCATAGACATAACTGAGCTTCGTAAGCTTATCGGAAAAATACTTCATATATCAAAATAAGACTACGGGCTGTTGTGGGAAACATTTCTCACAGCAGCCCATTGGTTTTATAAAAATTTTATTAAATAGAGATAAGCAGGTAGTTCAGCGCCTTGGTATAAAGACGGCATGGCGGAATGCGGTCGGATATAAGCATTTCGGCAAAATCTACTGCGTCTTCTATGTCTCTGGAGAAGTCGGGGATAGCCTCTTTTTCCCGAGTATGCGAGTCCTCGACTTCAACGCCGTAGGTCACTATGTCTGCTCCTTCGTGGAACATACGACCGACTGTTACCCTGTACGAAACTTTGTTATCTCCAAAGACCTCCATGTAAATCGTTTTGTCAACAACCTCGCGTTTGATTTTTCTGACAAGTCCGAACATTTTTTCTGCTCCTTTCAATAGTGGCTGAATATAATTATATCACATCGCATAAATAAGTGAAAGGGCGAAAAACAGCGTTTTTTTGTAGCTTATGGAGACGTTGGTCGAGTAAAGGCAACACCGTACAGAGATTGCACGTCATCTGCTTGCATATTTTCCGTCATCTTGCACATAAATTTCTTGACATACGACAGTATGCCTGCAAAATTTCTGTACAATCTGACAAAAAATCTGACTGCGTATCTGCCATACAATCTCTGTGCGGTGTTGCCTTAATCCATATCGTTTATCTGAGTATAGATCGCCTGCATTTGCATATCTGTTTCAGCTATCCTCTCGGCGCATTCCCGAAGCTGTTCGGATATTTCGGGAGTTATTGCCGCCGAGGGCTTATATTTAAGCTGATGTTCCAGACTTGCCCAGAAGTCCATAGCAATTGTCCGTATCTGAATTTCCACGGGTACTGTGACCTTTGACGAAGAAAGATGAACCGGCACATTCAGTACAAGGTGAAAACTCCTGTAGCCGCTCGGCTTGGGATTTTTTATGTAGTCTTTCTGCTTTATAACAACGAAATCGTCACGCTGAGAAAGCATTTCCGCAAGAACGTAAATATCGTTTATGTAGCAGCACGTAACGCGTATCCCTGCAATATCAAGGAGATATTTTTTGGCGTTTTCGGGAGTAAAGGCTATTCCTTTTTTTACGAGCTTGTTCATGATCGAGTCCGCAGATTTAAGACGGCTTTCGATGTTGTGAATGGGATTGCGCTGAAATTTGATGTTAAATTCGCTGTCGAGTATTCCGAGATATGTCTTTACGACCTCGATAGCCGATTCATACACATGAGCAAGCTGCATAAATTCCATAAAAGCCTGCGCGACCTTTTCCTGCGCTGTAGGTCCTTTATCAACAATAGCGGGAAGCTGTTGTATTCCCTCTACAAAAAAATCCATTTGACTCATTTTATCTCCTCCTTTTGATATAAAATTTACTTATTTAACTGAATGAATATTTTGTTAGTTTTTGGCAAATGACTGAAATGGTCTGTAACACTATATATATGCTAATCGCAGAAGCTGTTGAACTTATTGACATTTTTGTTTTTCGTGTAAAAAGACTTGAAATTCTTTTTTAATTTTAGTATAATAAAATAGAAAGCGTAAGGTTGTTTTCTGATAATGAGGTGAAATTATGGATTATTCCGTTAAAAATAATGACATAATAGTTTGTGAGAAAGATTTTAATTTAGACGAAACTCTCGACTGCGGTCAGGCATTCCGCTGGAAAAAAATCGACAGGGGATATAGATGTACTTATGAGGGGAGCTTCCTCAACGACAGTCTTACCGTTTCGCAGGTGTCTGATGATATGTTTGTGTTCCATGACGTTTCCGAGGAGGATTTTCTCGGAAAATGGGCGGACTATTTTGATTTTGACACGGATTACAGCGAACTGAAAAAGCAGTTTTCCGAAGATGAAACATTGGCTAAAGCATGCTCTTTTGCGGGCGGTATACGTCTTTTGCGGCAGAATAGCTGGGAGTGTCTTATTTCCTTTATTATTTCCCAAAATAATAATATCCCGAGGATAAAGGGCATAATCGACCGCCTTTGCGAGCATTACGGCGAGTTCCCGAACGCTTCAAAAATGGCTGAGGAAACGCCCGATAGTCTCGCTTTTCTGAGAAGCGGCTTTCGCGCGAAGTATCTCTGCGACGCTGCCGACTGCGTAAATTCGGGAACTGTTGACCTGAACGCCATAGCGGCCGCCCCCATAGACGAAGCTCGTGCAGCATTGAAAAAAATCAAGGGCGTTGGACCTAAAGTAGCTGAATGCGTACTTCTTTTCGGCATGTATCGGAAAGAAGCGTTTCCCGTAGACGTATGGATAAAGCGTGTTCTTGCGGAGTATTATCCCAACGGTTTCCCTGAGTTTATAAATGAAAACGCCGGTATCGCACAGCAGTATCTTTTTCATTACATAAGGAATCTGAATGAATAATGCGTGTTTTCCTGCCAATAATAGCCATAAATAAACTTAGAGCCTTTTCAGTATATCGGCGTGTGCGGATTTTCGAGCATAATTTTGTCGAAGGCAAGGAAAAAATTCGCAGGCATACTGTCGTATGGCAAGGATTTTTGACGCAGGATTCGGCAAAATTTGCCGAAATGACGTGCGCGGGGAGATACTGAAAAGGCTCTCAAAGGAGCATTTATGGTAAAAGGTGTGAACAAGCAGATAATAGAGGTCAACAATCCCGACAGCGTGTATTTTGAAAGAGCGGTTTTTTACCTGAAACCCGGTGTACGTACACTTCCCGTGGAGCTTTCAGCCCGTGAGATAGACCGCCTAATAGCGCCCTACGGAACGAACGGTCGAAGAAGAAAGGCGCTGAATGCAGGGAGAATAATAATTTACTTCCTCATTATTGCGCTGATAGCCGCACTTATATACGCTTTTATGAAATAAGCAGCGTGACGCTGCACCCATTGCCGACCGTATTCTTATGTACGGGATATGCGTCCCCGAAGCCGTAATTCACAGGAAAAGGCAAATAACAAAAACTGCGTGTCGCTGCACCCTGTGTCGCGTTAAAAAAATATTTGTCGAAATTTATTTCCGTGACTGTTGAAATTCTGGAACTAATATGGTATAATTAAAGCAATATATTCAAAGGAGAGTTTTGCAAATGAATCGAAGCAACAAGGAAAATGTCTCAAAAAGAATAATCTGCACTCCGAGTCCTGCGGCAAAAAGCGCATTCTTTTACGCTCAGGAAACGGGTATAATCAAAAAGACGGACACGGTGGAAACGCATCGCCACGATCTTGATTCATGGCTGTATGTGGCGGTTTTGGACGGCAAGGGCGAATTAAGCTTCGGAGATGATTCGTATTCTCTCGGAAAGGGCGACTGTTTTCTTATCGACTGCCGTGTTCCCCATTACTATAAAAGTTCGGCAGAAGAACCGTGGGAGCTGATGTGGGTGCATTTCAGCGGAGCTACGTCCATGCAGTATTACGAGAATTTTGCAGCTCAGTCAAAGAACGTATTTCACCCGATCACGTTTGAGAAGGTGACTGCCGCATTGTCGGAGATAATCAATTGCAACGAGCAGAAAAATCCGAATGCGGAGGCTTTGACTTCGGGTCTGATAGTTCAGCTTCTCACCGTTGCTTTGACTACCACATGCGCGGCGGAACAGGCGGATTCAGCCTTAAAGCAGAAGATATTGGCTGTAAATATTTACATCGAGGAGCATTTCAAAGAAGACCTGACCCTTGAGCGGTTATCCTCTGAATTTTACATAAGCAAATACTATCTTTCAAGGGAATACAAAAAAATTTACGGACGGACGATCTTTCAGCATATCATTACATGCCGTATAAATTACGGAAAACATCTTCTGCGGTTTTCCGACAACTCGGTAGAAGAAATAGCGCATCTGTGCGGCTTTAACGACCAGAGCTACTTTGTACGGCAGTTCAAAAAAGCGGAAAATCTTACCTGTTTCGCTTATCGCAGAATGTGGCGTGATTAGTTTGTTTTTTTATTAATAAGCTGTTCCGCATATTTTGTGAAACGCTGTTTTATCTGACACGTTTTGTCACGGCAGTTACTACAGTTGAGCGCCTGATTAGAACCGTGCCAAAAACGCTCGGGGTGAGTTGTCCACATAAATTCCCAGCGGATTATCACAGCCGCTCCCATGAAAAAAAGACTGCGGCTGTAGAACGTGTCAATGAACAGCATAGGAGTGAACATGAAAAAATGTCCCCAGTCGTAAATTCGGCAGTTTATGCAGCAGCGGCTTTTTTGACCAAAGGTCTGAAACGGACAGAATATCAGTATGCAAACGTAGTCGCTCAAAAAATAAAATCCTGTTATGAGCAGAAGCTCAGATTTTCCGAGAACTCCGCAGTAATAGAGAACTCCTATCAAAGCGTTTCCAATAAGCCAGCATAACATGCACCGCCAAGCTTTGACGTTTTCATTATGTATATATTTCAGCAGTTCTGTTTCAGAATGTTCGGGTACGGGAGAATAGTTAGATTTTTTACTTTTGCTTGCGCCCATAGACGTTATTTTTGATGGAAACAGGTGCAGCAGCATAAGTAGCATAAATACAGCCCACATAATGTGCATAAAATTTATGCCGTTTTTTGGTGAGGCTACAGTATATCTGTAAAGCTCGGCTCTATTTCTTATGTACAGAAATAACATTGTTCCGAAAGCTGCTATCCTCAGAATAAATTTTATAAGATAGCCTATTAATTTCGGCGTTGCGATAATTTTAAATTGTTTCATGCTGTTGCGCTCCAAATCCCCAATTCGCTGAAAGGTTATAATTTATTATATCATTTTTTGGCGAGAATGTCAAATATTTATTAATTGGTAGACAAAAAAGAAATAATGTGGTAAAATAGTTTTGGCGGAATTTATCCCCAAATTACAAAAGATAGGAGAAGCAATATGGCAGAATTAAAATTTGAGATCACAGAATCACTGGGAGTTCTTTCGGAAAATGCGAAAGGCTGGACAAAGGAGCTGAATCTTGTTAGCTGGAACGAGCATGATCCGAAGTATGACATTCGTGACTGGTCGCCCGATCATTCCAGAATGGGTAAGGGAGTTACTCTTACAGCAGACGAGCTTGCGTCGCTTAAAGATCTGCTCTCGGAAATTGACCTTGATTCATTTGAATAGGAGAGCCTGTTCAGTATCTCCCTGCGTACGTCTTTTCGGCAAATTTTGCCGAATCCTGCGTCAAAAATCTTTGCCATACACAAAGTATGCCTGCAAATTTTTTCCTTGACTTCGACAAAATTACGCTCGAAAATCCGCACACGTCGAGATACTCAACAGACTCTAAAAAGCAGCCCTTTCGGACTGCTTTTTTGTTATGACTTTAATAATTAATAATAGAACGCTTCAAGAGCCTTATCGTACAGATCGTCAAGATCAACGTCAATGTTATTTATGTACGAACCTCCGTAAGTCGGCGAGCCTCTCTTTGTGTCTGACAAAGCGGGGTATGTACCTACATAATCATCTTCATCGCCGGAGGATTCGGCTGCGGCGTATGCGACCTTACCGTTTTCGATGACAACAAACCAGTCATAATCTGATGTTGTAGTGCCGTACAGCTTAGCTTTGGAATACAAAGTATCAACGCTGAAGCCCTCAGAAATATCAAGAATTACATTATCCGAACTGTCGGAGCAGATAATATATTTTCCGCCTATTGGCGTTCCTTGTTCTTCAATATCCGTAAGCGCGCTGTCAAATTGCACTGCAATAGTTTTTGCGTTTGTATTTGCGGAATGTACCTTAGATTTCCTTACATATCCGAGCATTGCCGGAACAAGTATAGCTGCAAGAACAGCTCCCATGATAAGAAAAACAAACAGAGCCACGCAAAGAGCGATTATACAGCCGGACTTGTTTTTCTTTTTCTGACCCCCGACTATCGCATTGCCCTGAGCGTCATAGTAGATCGGCTGACCCTGCGGAGTAAACAGCGGACGTCCGTATTGGTCGTACTGCTGAAATCCCGGCTGAACATTGACGTTCGGCGGCGGAGGCGGTGTTTGGTTTTGAGCGGTATTTTGCTGATTTCGGCAGTTACAGACTTCGTTTTCTTCAAGCTGTCTGCCGCAGTTGGAACAAAACGGCATAATTAAACTCTCCCTATAAAATATTCATATAAAATAATTCATATAAATTTATTATACTATATTTTTATAGTAAATGCAAGTAATTTCCGAAATTTTATTTGCTATTCGTTAATTTAGACAATAAGCAAGCGGTCAATTTGTGTATATCTACAAAATGTATTAAAATTGAGAAGAAATTTGAAAATTACTATTGACTTTTACCGAAATATGTGGTATTATATAATCAAGGAAAAGGAGTAAACAAGATTTACTCAAGCGAAATTTACTTGGTTTGAGAAATTCTCAATGTAAATTATTCTAAGCGGAAAGGTAAGTGAGTCCGATGGAGAGTTCTATCGAATCACAGCGTGAAGTCGGCGTAATGTAAGCGTTCAGATCAAAAAAGTGGGAATATAGGTCTTTGGACTTGTTCCGTTAATTGAAGATGAAATATGATTTGATCGTATAACATACGTAATGCAGTAAAATAACGACTTCGATCTAAGCTCAGTTAGGGTACAGGATTATCTGAAATTTCGACGTGAGTCTTTAGATAAATCACCAATTCTAATGTAAAGGTTGAGTCCAATGAGAAGTTAATTATTCATCCAACATAGCTCGGTAACGGTCGGGCGAAAAAATTTCACAAGAGGTACGCTCCAATGGAAATGTAATTGTTGAATTGCTTAATTTTCTTGAAGGAATGTGATATATCATGAGAGATCCTATGCTTAAAATTTAAGGCGAAAGGATGATTCCAACAGGTAATTTAGCCAAGTGATGAAAGTCGCTTAACAATTAAAATTGAATACTATATAAAGCCTCGATATAAGTCGGGGCTTTTTGATTTGCCGATAAAAAAATTTCAAAAAACTATTGACAAATCATTGAAATGATGATATAATACATATAATTAAATGCAATGACGGAGACAAGTAGCGTTGGTATTCGATTTCAGAGAGCATGGGTTGGTGCGAGCCGTGTATCAGAGCCGATGTGAAGAACACTCCCGAGCAGCAAGCTGAAAGTCTTGAATTTTTAAGATTAGTAGGCGATGCCGTTTTCCGCGCGTTACAGCGGACAAGAGTGATCGCTTTTGCATAAGAAATGTGCTGTGAGCGGTAATTTCAGGTGGTACCACGGGTTGACTCTCGTCCTGTTTTGGGGGCGGGGGTTTTTTATTATGCTCGTCCCGTCACTTTTATGAAAGGAAGATCATTATGAAGCACATTGATGTCAAGGAAATTATCACATCGAAGGACTATGTTGGCAAGGAGGTAACGGTCTGCGGTTGGGTCCGCACGTCACGTAACTCCAAAAGCGTTGCCTTTGTCGAACTGAATGACGGAACTTCGCTAAAAAACGTTCAGGTCGTTGTTGAAAAGGGGGAGTCCGATTTTAAAGAGCCTCGTGTCGGAATGTCCCTTAAAGTTGTCGGAACTGCCGTTGAGGGCAGAAACAATACCGTCGAGATAAACTGCTTACCCGAGGGAATTACCGTTCTGGGAGACTGTCCCACGGATTATCCTCTGCAAAAGAAAGGTCATAGCCTTGAATTTCTCCGCGGTATTCCGCATCTCAGAAGCAGAACGAATACGTTCAACGCTGTATGGCGTGTACGTTCTGTACTTGCGGCTGCTCTCCACAGATATTTCCAGAATCATAACTACGTTTATATAAACACTCCGCTTATTACGGGCAGCGACTGCGAGGGCGCAGGCGAAATGTTCCAAGTAACTACAAACGGATATACCACCGAGTTTAAATCCGAGGAGGACTACTACGCAAACGATTTCTTCGGAAGAAAAGCAGGACTTTCCGTTTCAGGTCAGCTTGAGGGCGAAATGGCTGCGACAGCTATGGGTAAAATTTATACTTTCGGACCAAGTTTCCGTGCGGAGAACAGCAATACTCCCAAGCACCTTGCGGAATTTTGGCATATCGAACCCGAGGTCGCTTTTGCGGAGCTGGAGGACGTTATCGAAATAGCTGAGGATATGCTGAAATATGTTATCGGTCAGCTTCTTGAGCTTTGTCCCGACGAGATCGCATTCTTTGACGCTCACTTTGAAAAGGGGCTGAAAGCTCGTCTTGAGGAGCTTATCTCTCACGAATTTGGCAGAGTTACCTACACCGAGGCTATAGAGCTTCTTAAAAAATCGGGTGAGGACTTCGTATATCCTGTAGAATGGGGCTGCGATCTCCAGACGGAACATGAGCGATATATTTCTGAAAAGGTGTTCAAGAAAGCTGTTTTCGTTACTGATTATCCCAAGGAGATAAAGTCCTTCTATATGAAGCAGAATTCCGACGGCAAGACTGTTGCGGCTGTTGACCTTCTTGTTCCGGGCGTAGGCGAAATAATCGGCGGAAGTGAGCGTGAAGCGGACTACGATAAGCTCATAGCTGCTATGAAAGAAAGAAATATGAACCTTGACCTTTATGCAGATTACCTTGATCTCAGAAAGTTCGGTTCAGTACCTCACGGCGGCTTTGGACTCGGTTTCGAGAGACTTATTATGTACACTACGGGTATGTCAAATATCAGGGACGTTATCCTCTATCCGAGAACAGTCGGCAGCATCAGATAATTGACTAAAGGGAGGTCTTACTATGTCACGTTCATTATATATTCCCGAGGGCTACAAATCGGCTCTCACATTACGGGAAACTCAGCACGCAATTAAATATATCAAGGATATTTTTCAGCAGTCGCTTTCGTTTGCACTTACGCTTGACCGTGTATCTGCTCCGCTTATCGTGAAAAAGGGCAGCGGTATCAACGACGATCTCAATGGTGTGGAACGCAAGGTTGACTTTTCGATCAAGGAAATAGACAGTGAGGGTGAAGTGGTTCAGTCCCTTGCAAAATGGAAGCGTATGGCTCTTTATCGTTACGGCTACAAGGCGGGGGAGGGCATTTATACCGATATGAACGCTATTCGCCGTGATGACGATACCGACAATACCCATTCTATCTTTGTTGACCAGTGGGACTGGGAAAAAGTCATTACAAAGGAACAGCGCAATATTGATTTCTTAAAAGAGACTGTAAAATCGGTCGTAAAAGCTATCTCCTACACTAAACGTAAGGTCGGACTGCGTTATCCCGACATTGCAGGAACTATCTGCGAAGAACCGTATTTTATCACTACTCAGGAATTAGCCGACAGATACCCCGATAAGACGTCCCATGAGCGTGAACGTCTTATTACAATGGAACACAAGACGGTATTTCTTATGGGAATCGGCGGAAAGCTTGCAAACGGTGAAAAGCATGACGGCAGAGCGCCCGATTATGACGACTGGGCATTGAATGGAGACATTCTGATCTGGGACAGCGTTCTTGACGATTCGCTTGAAGTGTCGTCAATGGGAATACGTGTTGACGCGGAGTCATTAAAAACTCAGCTTGCGGAGTGTAATGCCGAGGACAGAATGCAGTATGACTATCATAAAATGATAGCAAATGATACTTTGCCGCTCACAATAGGCGGAGGTATCGGTCAATCAAGACTTTGCATGCTGCTTCTTAACAAGGCGCATATCGGAGAGGTTCAGTCGTCTATCTGGACTGATGAAATGATACGCAAGTGCAGCGAACACGGAATAACGCTGCTTTAAAAAGTTTTTTATATATAATAAAACGCCATAGTACCAATGAGAGATCATTAGTATTATGGCGTTTTTTTCAAGAATTTAAATCATTATTGGCTGCGGCTGATATTTTTGATGTGCTTGTTATTACGGAAATACAGGCATACTGCAATTCCGACAAAGGCTATCGTAAAGAAAAACAGAGCCGCGCCGCTGCCTTTGCCCGTACCGAAAAATGCTGTAAGGAGGTTGTTTTCCTGTTTCGTCATGATCGGCTCAAATATGCGGTCAACCGCAAATCCGCCCACAAAATATCCGATAGGTATAGTAAAAAACTGTAATGAATTTCTCACAGAATAAATTCTGCCCTGCATTTCATCGGGAATATTAAGTCTCATAAGCGCGTCGAGATTGGTATTCATAATAGGAATTGCGATCCACCCGAGAAAACCTGCGATACTCCATATCCATACATTCCGTCCGAATGCAAGCATTAGGTTTTCCGTACTCATGGAAAGAAGCAGGCAATTACAGATAACCTTGACGCGATTTTTTGGAGTTTTAGAAACCGATGCAATAATGCTGCCCAAAAGCGTTGAAATCCCAATGACGGTATTAACTATCCCCATATTCCTTTCAGAACCGCCTGTTCTTGAAAGCATCATAGCAGGGAACGCTGCATCATACATTGAAGCTACAAGATTTATAGAAGAAAGAAATAATATCAGGTATAATATACCTTTGTTTGCCGAAAGCCATTTTATGCCTTTTTTAACTGATTCAAGGTATTTTTCATTGTTAGTGTTTTCTTTATCCGTTTCGGGAATTTTTATAAACAGCAGCAGAACAATGAAAGCTGTGCTGAAAGTAACAAGGTCAAAGAAAATGACCGATCTCATTCCGAAAAATCCCATAAAAGCCGTTGCGATCATCGGAGTGAATATTGTGTTGAGCGAATTGGATAAGTACCGAAGTCCGCCGACTTTCTGATAGTATTTCTTTGGCAGAAGACGTGTTACCGCTACTTCCGACGCAGGCTGCTGGACCGTGTTCATAAGTCCGCCTATTGCATTTATTATGTAGATGTGCCATATTTCGAGCTTTTCCGCTTCAAGCAGAATAAGCACAGCCACGGTCGTTGCAGCCGCAACGCTGTCGCACACGAGCATGACCGTTTTTTTGTTCCACCTGTCGGACAGCGTGCCTGCAAAAATGCTGAAAATGACGTATGGCGCATATGAAGAAACCATCAGAAGAGCTGTCATTAAAGCAGAGCCTTCTTGTTTATACGACCATATTACGAGCGCATACGCAGTCATCGCGCTTCCCAAAGCTGAGAATGACTGACTTGACCAAAGGGCGAGAAAACTGCCCATTTCAGTGATAGAATTAAATATTTTTTTCATTTTACCTTACTCCTAACATAATTTTATTAGTCGGTGTGCAAGGCAATTCGGAACAGACAGATAGACTATTCCGCTCTGTACAGGTCTGTTCCGTCAAACCCTGCACAGAGCTTTGTCAATACATAATACCATTTTGTCCTCCTGATCAATTAATTTTCCGATAAATACTTTTCAGCGTCTTTGACCAATTTAATATCGACAAGAGCGTCAATAAGAGTTCCGCTTTCGGTGTATTCCTCCGAAAAAATCTTTCCCTCGGAACGGATACGATTGATAAAAGCCGTATTTTCGTATGGAATGCGCAGTTTCATACGTTTAGCCGTTTCGGGAAGATTTTTCATAATACAGTTCAGCAGACGCTCAAATCCGCTGTGATGACGAGCAGATATTATAACGGTGCTGTCGTCCTCAAAGACAGTATCAAGGTTCAACGCAGCATCGGATTTATTCATTACATTTATGACGGGTATGCCGTCACAGCCAAGCTCTGAAAGAAGCTTTGCCGTAACTTCTGCCTGCTGTTCACGCTCCCGTGAGGACAAGTCCTGTACGTTGAGGATAATATCAGCCGCCGCCGCTTCTTCCAGCGTAGACTTGAACGCTTCGATAAGATTATGAGGCAGACGTCTGATAAGTCCGACAGTATCTACAAGCATAACGCTTCTTCCGTCGGGAAGTTCAATAGAACGCGACGTTATATCGAGTGTGGCAAAAAGCTTGTTTTCAGCTAAAACTCCTGCATCTGTAAGAGCGTTCATAAGAGTGGATTTACCGACATTAGTATATCCAACGATAGCGGCGCAAAGTATGCCGTCTTTTTTTCGGCGTGAACGTGAGAAATTACGATGCTTTTTCAGTTCCTCCAGTTCAGCTTCAAGATATGAAATGCGTTTTCGGATATGGCGTTTGTCCGTTTCAAGCTTTGTTTCACCCGGACCTCTTGTTCCGATACCTCCGCCAAGACGTGACAAAGCAGTACCCATGCCGATAAGACGGGGCAGACGGTACTTTTGCTGAGCAAGCTCGACCTGAAGCTTACCCTCTTTTGTTCTTGCGCGCTGTGCAAATATATCGAGTATCAGCGTAGTGCGGTCAATGACCCGAACATTTAGAATTTCCTCGATATTTCGCACCTGAACGCCCGTTAGCTCGTGGTCGAAAATAACAAGCTCGGCGTCAAGTGCGTCAAGCTGTTCTTTAAGCTCCTCCAAACGTCCGCTGCCCATACAGGTCGCAGGGTCGTAGGAGGTTTTCTTCTGTATTATCTCGCCGACTACTTCGGCGTTTGCAGTTTCCGCAAGCTCCGCCAACTCTGCAATGGAGACCTCGGCATTAAATTCGCCGATGTCTACGCAGGCAAGAACTGCTTTTACGGGCAGCTCGTCTGTTTTTATATCATACATTTAATCACCTACTACAGCGTCAGATGCTTCATTTCCTGTTGTACTTACGAGGTATTCTATGCCGTTTTCGTCATAGTTATACATATCCGTAAGCATTTCGCCGCTTTCCGATGATCTGTAGGTCTCGGTCTTTTTAACGGCTCTGAGCTTTTGGTTTATCCATTGGTACTCGATAGTCCGATTGGTCGTTTCGTCGCTGCGGTCTTCAATAAGCGTGTTATCATCGTTTACGGTCATTATCCTGCCGACAGAGTTGAGTTCTGCATTTTCCGAAAAACTGTTTTCAGCAGGAATGTAGCTGTAATAAGTGCCGTAATCCGAAGGCGATTCATAGGGAATAAAAATATCTTCATAGCCGTCAAAGTCAAAGTCCGCAACAGATATTCCGTTAACGTCGGGAGTATAGTAATAGTCAAGATATTTTACTGTTTCACCGTTAATTAACAGTTCGACCCGAGTGCCGTTCAAAGCGTATGTGAAATTTTTCGTAACGGCAGATTCAGTCTGAGTGTTCTGAGTTTCTAACGCGACCTCGGGGTATTCAGTGTCGGTATACATTACAAAATTTTCCGTTTTAACATGTTCCTTTGTATTTTCGGGACTTCCGCATGAGGTCAGAACAACAGATAGAGTGATAAAAAATACAGTCGGTATAATAATATTTTTCATTTATTCCTCTGCTGCTCCCTTTGCAAGTTCAGAAATTTCAGCAGGGGAGAAAATATATTTCTTTCCGCAGAAATGACAGGAAACTTCCGTGTCCTTTCCCTCAGCGGCGATAGACCTGAGTTCCTTCTGACCTATGATGATAAGTATCTGTTCTGTACGCTTACGGCTGCAATCGCATTTGTATACAGGGTTTGATCTATCCAGTTCGTTTGGTTCAAGTCCCTTTAAAAGCATGTCCGAAATTTCCTCGGGAGTAACGCCGTCCGCCAAAAGCGCAGATACGGGACGCATTTCCGCAACATTTTTTTCAAGAATATCAATGCACTTTTCATCGGCAAAGGGAAGAAGCTGAATCAAAAATCCTCCGGCAGATTTTACGGTAAGGTCGGTATCAACAAGAACTCCGAGAGCGCATACTGTAGGTATCTGCTCGCTGGAGGCATAATAATTTGCCACATCTTCCGCAATTTCGCCCGAAACGAGCGGAATAACGCCTACGTAGGGTTCTCGGAGACCTAAATCCTTTACAACAGACAGCGTGCCGTTTTTTCCGACAGCTCCTGAAACGTCAAGCTTTCCAAGGCTGTTCAAAGGCAGTTCGACAACGGGATCGTTCACGCAGCTTTTAACGTTGCCCATAGAATCGGCAACGGCGACAAGCTGACCGCATGGACCGTCCCCGTCTATACGGAGAGTAATACTGTTTTCTTCCCCTTTGAGCATATATCCCATGAGCGAAGCCGCTATAGTCAGCCGCCCAAGAGCAGCCGTAACAACGGCTGAGGTTTTGTGAATTTTTTCTATTTCCGAGACAATATCCTTAGCGTCAAGAACAGCCGCAAAAGCCGAACCGTCGGCAGAGATCGCCCTGTATAAGTTGCCCATATATTGTTCCTTTCAAAGAATCTGCCCGCTGTTTATACAGCGAGCCGCATAGACGATACGCTGAGAATCAGAAGCAGGGGAGGCGAGCGTATCATCGCCGTACTTCCCCAATACTTCAAAACCGCATTCCTTTAGCAGCTTTTCTATATTTTCTTCGCTGTATGCCATTTCAGAAAAGCTGTCCGAGCTGCGGGAGTACATTCCGTTTTCTTGAAGCTCAAAAAATTCGAGGTTCATTTTCACCTCGTCGGTTTCGGGGATCAGCGTGTTTTCCCACACGCAGAAAACCTCGTCCGTTTCGTAGGTGAATGTATTGTTCGCAAGAATATTTCTGTGCTTATAAAGAGTGTTCACATCAAAGATGAATAAGGCGTCAGGCTCTGAAAACAGCGCAATATTGCCAAAAACCTTTTTAACATCTGAAAGGGTTCTCAAATGATTTATGCTGTCAAGAGCGCAGACAGTCACGTCAACAGAGCCGTACAGATCAAGTCTGCGCATATCCTGACAAAGATACTGAATATTAAGTCCGCTTTCAAATTTTTTATTCAAGGCGATGTCAAGCATTTCATCGGAATTGTCCACGCCGATAACATCATAGCCTAATTTCGCCATTTCTTCGGCAATACTGCCTGTTCCGCAGGCAAGGTCGAGCAGAATATTTCCCTCGGTCTTTTTAAAAAGGTCAATAATCTTGTGAAAGTATTCAGCACGTTTTCCGTAGTCGATATTTGCCGTAAGGCTGTCGTAGTAACGTGCAAAAACGCTGTAACCAGACATTATTTATATTGTCCACTCGATCGGTATCTCTTCAACGCCGATATACTGATTATTCTCATCGTAAATGTGCTTTTCACGCTTCACGAGTTCCTCAACGCCGTTTGTATACTCATAGTAATCAATGTAAACGTCGTATGGATTTGCGGAATCGAGGAGGAACTGTTTTTTCTTGCGTATAAGGGTAAGCTGCTTTTCGCCTGTTACCTCATTGACCGTCTGCCACTCGTAGGTTTTTTCTTCGAATTCGGTATCGCTTGTTTTTACAGTTGCGGCAAGCGTACCGTCGTCGGCAGATGTAAGCGCAGAAGTGGAAATATCGCCAAGCGCAGACCATTCCTCGAATACGTTTGTCGTAGGATTGAAGCGGAGATATTTTCCGTAAGTGTTGTAATTATCGCTTGACTGAGGAACGAACAAGTCGTAATTGCCGTCAAAGTCGTAATCGTTGATGTTGAGGCGAACGGAAGGGTCGATATTTCCGTTGGCGTAGGCATTTATCATGAAGTCCGTGGAAATCTGTATATTCTGGACTGGTTCGCCCTTATATGTCACAGAAATGCTGTTTTCACCTACGCGGCAGGTCATATCGTCCCTGACAACAACCGCCGGATTTTCAGAATCGGGAATAGTTGTTACAGGGGGGGCGGTTACTGCGACTGTAGTTGTGACAACCGCTGTGGTAACAGTAGGGGCGTTTGTTCCGGCAGGTCTTTGAGTGTTGTTATTTGGACGGGAGGGAACACGAACCGTACCTCTGCTCGGAGCGACTGTCCTTTTTGCAGCGGTAACTACGCCTGTTCTTTTTATGAGATTTACTGCGCCTGTTTTAACGGTCGTTACACCTGTCTGAGTTTCGCCCGACACCGTTGTTACTGCCGCCGAAGGAATTTCTTCGGAATCCGAATCGCCTTCCTCGGAGGTCGTTTTTTCGATCTCAAAGGGCTTGATGTCGCTGTCAACATCGACAGAGTCCACACGTCCGCAGCCCGAAAGAGCCGCCATGCACAATGCTAAAAGAATTGCCGTTTTTTTCATAATTACACCTCTTAAAATATTTTGTCTCCTGAATGCAGTCGGTTCAAATAACCGTCTGTATATGTCTTATTGATTATTTTCCTTGAGTTTGCAGCACTTTTTGTACTTTTTTCCGCTTCCGCAGGGGCAGGGATCGTTGTCGCCGATTTTTTTGGAGGTTGCCTGTTCGGAGAAGCTTCCATCGCCTGCGCCGGCATTGGGTGCGTCGGGTTTAGCGACCTGTTCTCTCTCGGGAGCTTCGTTCTTTCTCAGTTTAACGGTCAGCAGCGCACGGACCGTATCCTCTCGTATCGACTCGACCATAGCGTCAAACATCTCAAAGCCCTCGTAGCGATACTCGATAACAGGGTTTTTCTGACCGTATGAACGCAGACCGATACCCTTTTTAAGTTCTTCCATATCGTCGATATGGGACATCCACTTTGTATCAACGACTTTAAGCAGAATAACACGCTCAACTTCACGAATGATCTCGCTGCCGTATTCTTCTTCCTTAGCCTGATAAATTTCTCCGCATTTTTCAATGAGAGCGTTGGTGATCTCCTCACGGGTAACCGTTTTCAGTTCTTCTTCGGTGAAGTCAAGGTCTTCTTCGCTGATAAGCCAGCCGAGGAAATATTCCTTCAAGCCGATCATGTTCCAGTTTTCCCGCTCATCGTCGTCCGAGAGGTAAACGTTTACGGTTGCGGAAATAAGGTCCTCCATCATTTTAAGAATATCCTTGTGGAGGTCCTCGCCGTCAAGTACCTGCGAACGCTGTTTGTAAATTATCTCACGCTGAGTGTTCATAACGTCGTCGTAATTAAGGACGTTTTTACGTATGCTGAAGTTGCGTCCCTCTACCTTTTTCTGAGAGGACTCGATAATACGCGTAAGAGCCTTGCTCTCGATAGGCATGGTCTCTTCAACGTTAAACATTTTCATCATATTTTCAAGGCGGTCGCCTGCGAAGATACGCATAAGGTCGTCCTCTATGGAGAGGAAGAAGCAGCTTTCGCCCTCGTCGCCCTGACGTCCCGAACGACCTCTGAGCTGATTGTCGATACGTCTTGATTCGTGACGTTCCGTACCGAGAATGAAAAGTCCGCCGACTTCACGTACTTTTTCGGCTTTTTCCTTGACCTCGATATTATACTTGTTGTAAAGTTCCTGATAGAGCTTTCTTGCGGCGAGTATCTGCTCGTTGTCGGTATCTGCGAATCCTATCGCCTCAGAAATTATCTCCTCGGGTATTTCACGCTTTCTAAGCTCGGCACGGGCAAGGAATTCAGCGTTACCGCCCAGCATAATATCAGTACCACGACCTGCCATATTGGTAGCTATGGTAACAGCGCCGTATTTACCTGCCTGCGCAACGATCTCGGCTTCCTTTGCGTGATGCTTGGCGTTGAGGACTTCGTGCTTGACTCCCTTACGTTTGAGCATAGCGGAAAGAAGCTCGGATTTTTCAATGGAAACAGTACCTACAAGGATAGGCTGACCTTTGTCGTGGCATTCGATGATCTTGTCGATAATAGCGGAATACTTGCCTTTTTCTGTTGTATAGACCTGATCGTTATGGTCGATACGGATAACGGGCTTGTTTGTCGGTATAGCGATAACATCGAGCTTATAGATCTCCTTGAATTCGTCCTCCTCGGTCATGGCAGTACCGGTCATACCCGAAAGCTTATTGTAAAGGCGGAAGAAATTCTGGAAAGTGATAGTAGCGAGGGTTTTAGATTCGCTTTTTATCTTAACGCCCTCTTTGGCTTCTATAGCTTGATGCAGACCGTCGTTGAAACGGCGTCCGAGCATAAGACGACCTGTAAATTCGTCAACAATGATGATCTCGCCGTCCTGAACAACGTAATCTATTTCGTTTTTCATTATGCCGTTAGCCTTGATAGCTTGATTTATATGGTGGAGGAGGGTCATATTATCGGGATCCATAAGATTCTCGACGCGGAAAACCTCCTCAGCCTTTTTAACTCCTCGCTGAGTGATAGTAGCGGTCTTGGCTTTTTCGTCAATGATATAATCAGCAGTTTCATTGATAGCGTCCTGATCTGCCTTGTCGTCCATTTCAACAACAGTAGTGGGAGTGAGCGTTTTGGCAAAGCGGTCGGCAATTGCGTATAGATCGGTGGACTTATCGCCCTTTCCGGAAATGATAAGAGGAGTACGAGCCTCGTCGATAAGTATTGAGTCCACCTCGTCCACGATAGCAAAATTAGGCTCGCGCTGAACACGCTGTTCCTTGTGCGTTACCATGTTGTCACGGAGATAGTCGAATCCAAGCTCGTTATTTGTAGCGTATGTAACGTCGCAGTTGTAAGCGGCGCGTCTTTCGTCATTGTTGAGACCGTGAAGAATACAACCGACGGTAAGTCCGAGCCAGCGAAGAACTTTTCCCATTTCCTCCGCCTGAGTTTTAGCAAGGTAATCGTTTACTGTGACGATGTGAACGCCTTTGCCCGAAAGAGCGTTCAGGTAGGAGGCGACGCAGGCAACGAGAGTTTTACCTTCACCTGTTTTCATTTCGGCAATACGTCCCTGATGAAGAACGATAGCGCCGATTATCTGTACGGGATAGGGTTTCTTTTCGAGAACACGCCAAGCGCCCTCACGCACCGTTGCAAGAGCCTCGGGGAGAATATCGTCAAGAGTTTCACCTGATTCAAGTCTGTCTTTGAATTCAGGAGTTTTTGCTTTCAGTTCTGCATCTGAAAGCTGAGAGTATTCATCCTCAAGCTCAAGAACCTTATTTTTAATAGGCTCAATACGCTTTAGCTCTCTGTTTGAGTAAGCGTTTGCACCGAAGATATTTTTAAAAAGTCCCATTTGTCTGTTTACCGCCTTTATTTAAATATAGTTATACATATTTTATATTGTACTACAAAAACATAAGTTTGTCAAGTACGAAAAAATGTTAATTTAAAATTAATATTTTAAGCCAAATTGAAAAGCATAAAAAAGGAACTGAATAAAAAGTTTAACATTAAAATAACAACTCAGCTATGGTAAACTTGTTCAAAACTCAAGCAACAGCAATAGACCTCCCGTTTGCCGAGGAGGTCTGTTACGTTCGAAAATCCGCACACGCCGAGATACTTAACAAGCTCTAAACAGGTCTATTCTTCATCGGGGAGCTTTCCGTGTTCCTGATAGTAGCAGAAATCGGAATAGGCGTGGTCGATATACTTATACATGGCGGAAAAATAGTCGTCATTGAACGGAACGAACAGATAAGCCTCGTCAGCGAATTCCTCGCAGTTATATTTTTCCGTACCAAAGTATGCCTCAGCCATTTTATCAACATCATCGGGATAACTTGGCGGTTCGCAGTAGAAATCGTAATAAAATTCAGCAAAAGCCTGTCCTTGCTCGGTAAACATATCCATAGTAAGCTCTCCGCCGAGGGAGTTGATGATAAATCGGCGAATGTCGTATTTACCTTTAAGAATGAGCGGAAGCTCGTCCGCAAAAAATTCCGTAAATTCATCGCAGAGCAAGTCATGTTCCATAGCCCAGCGGAAAAATGCGGCAATATGGTTTGCGCCGCATATATCGGGCAGATCGAGATCTTTTTCTTCTATTTTGTACGAATGGTCGTCAACACGGTCAATGATGTTTCCGAAATCATCGGGGACGGCAGGGGAGCGGTCGGTATCCACGATATAGCTGTATTCGCCGCTTAATTCCCCGAGGAGCGCGGACGCGCCGTTCTTGTTCTTGAAAGCTATCTCGCTGCTGTAGAGCGGGATTATCTGATAAAAGTTGACTTCTTCGTCGTCGGACAGCTTACATACGCAGGATTCGTTGCCAAATGGGGGATTTGTCAGGATAACGCCGCTGAAATCGGTATTCGGGGCGAAGCTCGAACAGTAATCCACCGTATGTCCCCAGCCGAGCCATGCGTTTTCTTCGATCGGAAGTCTTGAAAGAAGCTTTACAAGGTGAAGCGGCCAGTAATACTCAATGTCGTCGCTGTCAAGCTTCCAGCTCGGCGGCAGACATATCGCAAGTTCGGCTCTTGTAAGCTTTTGGTCGCTGAGCGACTCGGGAACGTTCATTTCATGCGCTCCCATGCCTGCGGTAACGAGCGTCAGATGTCTCCGCTCAACGGACGGAGGAATGATATAAATATTTAATTTTATATCATCGGTATCTTTTTCCTGATAGTAGTTTTCTATCTGCCCGAAATATTTTTCGATATGCTCCTCAATTTTTGAGAGCTGTTCTTCGGTATAAAGTTCGGGCGTCTTTTTCTTTGATCTTCGTGCCATAATTAACCTCTTGATAGTAATTTTTCGAGTAATTCGTTTGTTCTTCTGGTTTCTTTTAAAAGCTGACGTAAAAGCTCCGCAATATCGTCCGAGCCGACGGGGGAACACTGTTCGCTTTCGTGGGATTCAAGGGTCTGCGTTTTCGCAGATACAGTCTCTCCCGATATATTTTTCAGAAAATTCTCACGCATAGAACAGATCAGCTTGTAATCAGTTCCGAAATTATTCAGCGCACGCTGAACTCTGGAACATGATGTGTAAAACAAATACATAAAATTATCGTAAGCATTCAGAAACACCATGCAGTCGTTTTTATTGAACTCCATTTCGGGAAAATCCGAAGTATACACCGTCCGCAGGCTTTTCATTGCCGCAAGCCAGTTTTCCGCATCGGTACTGAATCTGCCGGCTCTGCGGAGAATAATTTCAGCCTTTTTTCGGCATTCCTCCTCGGAGTCGGGCTTAGTGTCCATTGCCCATACAATAAGTGCGTCGTTGATATTATTCCACAGAGAGGGGATAAGAATTATGTTAGGATTGAGAGAGTGATTGCCGAAATCGGTGTTTTCTATAATAGCCGTTAATCTCTCGGAATGTTCAATAATATTTTTAATAAAAGAATCGGAATCGTAAGCCATAGCTATCACCTCAAAATAATATCTGTAATGTCGTGGGATTCCACTGCAATAAAGTCCGCGCCCTCTGCTTCAAGTTCCTCACGGCTGCGGAATCCCCATATACAGCCGATAGAAATAAGTCCCGAGTTTTTTGCGGTTTGTATGTCAACGTTGCTGTCGCCTATCATGAATACTTTATTATCCTTTGGAAGTTCGCGGAGTATTTCACGAATTATAGCGGGATCAGGCTTTTTCGGGCGTTCGTCGCAGCCGCCGAGTACCTTGTAAAACTCTGTATCGGGCAGCAAACTTTTAACGACCTGTCTTGCCACGTCCTGCGGCTTATTTGTTGCAACGGCTACTTTTACGCCGCTTTCGGTAAGCTTTTCGATCGTTTCTTTTATGTCGGGATAAAGCTTGGTATTGTCGAGATAGTGCATACCGTAATACGCACGAAAAAGCCCGTGGAGCTTTTCAGCTTCGGACTTTCGTGATTCGGGCAGCGCACGGATACAAAGCTTCCGAGCGCCGTTTCCGACCATTTGTTTATAGCTTTCTACGGAATGTTCAGGACACCCGAGTTGTTTAAGACCATGATTCACAGCGTCGGCAAGGTCTTGTATGGTATCGGCTATAGTGCCGTCCAAATCGAAAATTGCGGTTATCATAAAACCTCCTATTGATCATACTTAGCAAAATATTCTTCTACAGGATAATTATGGCTATCGTGTACATAATCTACCGGATTATTATTGTGAGTTATTACTTTTCCATTTTCATCAGTAGAAAAAGCTGTGCTGTCAATGTGAATTTCCTTCTCCGAATGAAAAAAAAGACAATAGAAACCTACATTTGCTTTTTCGTCACGATACCACTCACCACAATTATTCCAACTGTTGATTTCTATGTCAGGAAAATAACACATAATATTGATCCTGTGTGTGCCGTCAATTTGATGTTCATATAGAAATTTTGCATAATTAACTGCAAATTCTTCCACCTCGTCCATATTGCATACGTCAGCTTTAATAAATATTATATTTGAAGCACCATATTTCCATTGAAAATTAGCGTCAACAATTTCCAACATCTTAATATCACAGGCATTTGTACTGGCAAAATATCTGTAATCCTCATTTGAAAACTGTTCGGACAGATAACCGTCTATCAATTCTTCCGCATAATCCGCCACAGAATAATCATAATAGTCATCTGTAAATCCGTCACCCTTTGCCTTAACCGTAATAGTCTGCCTTGCACCAATATTTTTCGGATAAGCATACAGCTTTTCGGATTCATTTATTCCCTGCTCAATATATCCCGAATAAACAAATTCTGTTCCGTAATTTGTTTCGAGATAGCAGAGCATTTGTTCGATTCTCTGTATAGAGCGTTTCTGAGATATTTCAAGCTTTGAAAAATCAGTTGACAACCCCTCTGCTGTGAGTATATTTTTCTGTCTGTCATTCAAGCGATAATCGTCGCTGTAAACTATTGTATTACAAGACTGTTCATTATTCTGCTTTCCACAGCTTACGGCAGGCGGTATCAGAAGTATTGCAAAAAGCATGAGGAGCATTGTTTTTTTCATATAAAACCTCCTATTAATCATACTTAGCAAGATATTCTTCTATTGAATAAGTTTCCATAGTTTTTACATAATCCACTGGATTATTGTTATGAGTTATTACTTTTCCATTTTCATCAGTACTATATACTGTGTTGTCCATAATAATTTCATTCGATGTTGGATGGATACTAAAGCAATAAAAACCCATCTCGTTTTCTGCGTCACGATACCAGTCTCCAGAACCCCATACAAATTCTATGTCAGGAAAATAACACATAATATTGATTCTGTGATCGCCACCGATTTGATGTTCATAAAGAAATTTTGCATAATTAACTGCAAATTCTTCCACCTCGTCCATATTGCATACGTCAGCTTTAATAAATATTATATTTGAAGCACCATATTTCCATTGAAAATTAGCGTCAACAATTTCCGACATCTTAATATCACAGGCATTTGTACTGGCAAAATATCTGTAATCCTCTTTTGAAAACTGTTCGGACAGATAACCGTCTATCAATTCTTCCGCATAATCCGCCACAGAATAATCATAATAGTCATCTGTAAATCCGTCACCCTTTGCCTTTACCGTAATAGTCTGCCTTGCACCAATATTTTTCGGATAAGCATACAGCTTTTCGGATTCGTTTATTCCCTGCTCAATATATCCCGAATAAACAAATTCTGTTCCGTAATTTGTTTCGAGATAGCAGAGCATTTGTTCGATTCTCTGTATAGAACGTTTCTGAGATATTTCAAGCTTTGAAAAATCAGTTGACAACCCCTCTGCTGTGAGTATATTTTTCTGTCTGTCATTCAATTGGTAATCGTCGCTGTAAACTATTGTATTACCCGACTGTTCATCATTCTGCTTTCCGCAGCTTACGGCAGGCGGTATCAGAAGTATTGCAAAAAGCATGAGGAGCATTGTTTTTTTCATATTTTCACCTGCCCGACGTTTTACCAGATGTTTCAGATCCTTGTTGCAAGAAGTACCGAATACTTTCGGCGGAACGCTTCAAATCTGTCCTCGTCAATAGCCTCGCGAATTTTTTCGGTCAGCGTGTTGTAGAAGTAAAGATTGTGCTGAACAGCCAGACGACCTGCAAGCTGTTCGTTCGCCTTGAAAAGGTGGCGTATGTACGCACGGCTGAAATTTCTGCAAGTCGGACAATCGCATTGCTCGTCAACGGGACGGGGGTCTGTTTCGTAGCACTTGTTGCCGAGGTGCATTATGCCGCTCCACGTAAATACCGTAGCGTGACGGGCGTTTCGGCTCGGCATAACGCAGTCGAACATGTCAATGCCGCGGGCAACGGCTTCTATTATGTTTGACGGAGTTCCGACGCCCATGAGATAGCGAGGCTTGTTCACAGGCATATACGGCTCTACAACGTCAATTATGCGATACATTTCTTCGGTGGATTCGCCTACCGCAAGTCCTCCTATGGCATAGCCGTCAAGGTCGAGCTTTGCAATTTCTTCCATATGCTTTATCCGCAGGTCGTCGTAGGTAGAGCCTTGATTTATCCCGAAAAGCATTTGCTTTTTATTTATGGTATCGTAAAGGGAATTGAGCCGTTCCATTTCGTCTTTACAGCGGTAAAGCCAGCGGAGAGTGCGTTCTATAGACCTTTGAGCATATTCATGTTCCGCAGGATTTTCCATACACTCGTCAAACGCCATAGCTATCGTTGAGCCGAGATTGGACTGTATCTGCATACTTTCCTCGGGTCCCATAAAAATGCGGTGTCCGTCAATATGGGAGGCGAAATATACGCCTTCCTCTTTTATTTTGCGCAGTTTTGCAAGGGAAAATACCTGAAATCCGCCGCTGTCGGTAAGAATAGGTTTGTCCCAGTTCATAAATTTATGCAGACCGCCCATTTCCTTAACGACTTTATCTCCGGGGCGGAGGTGCAGATGATACGTATTGCAAAGTTCGACCTGCGTTTTAAGACCTTTAAGGTCAACGGACGATATACCGCCTTTGATAGCGGCGGCAGTACCCACGTTCATAAAGCATGGCGTTTGGAACGTGCCGTGTACTGTTTCCACCTGACCTCGGCGAGCTTTGTTTTCTTTTTTTATTAATGTATACATTAAATTCTCCTTTAGAGCCTGAACAGGCTATTATTTAATGAAAAAAATTACAACCTTTATGAGAGTTATAATGAGCATTCCGTAAGCAACACACTTAATAATAATGCGTTTTGTTTTGTCCTCGTCATCAGGGAACTTTTTGTTTGCTGTTCTGATAAGAAAGAACGACATCACTCCTACAAAGATAACAGAAGCAGCAGTTGAAACGGCAAGTACAGCTACGCAAATAATAATTAGCGAAAAAAACGAATGAAATAATTCGCCAAGTCCTGTTGACGGTGAATCATAAAGAACTTCCTGAAGCACACCAACAACAACTATAATGAGAAAAAGTCCGCCGAGAACAAAAATGCAATCGACAATAAAAGATAATATTTCTAATAATTTTTTCATGGTAAAAACCTCCGTTTGTTTATTACAATTATATTATAATATTTGCGGAAGTTTTTTCCAAGATGTCATTTGTCAATTAATCAGTTACAAATGTCATATTATTAATAGTTTCGTATGGAACGGAAGTTTCGCTTGTTCGATACTCATGCTTTTCATAATAGCCTATAAGCTTACTGTTTTCGTCACGGAGCGCAGTCATGTAAACGTCTTTATTTTCTTTGGCGTTATGAAAAGTGAACATACGGTTATTTTCGGCAGACTTTCCGAACCATTCAAGTACGGCTTTTATTTTATTATTGGAGTCGGCGTTGTGGCAGTCCGAAAGCGACTTTCCTATAAGTGCCGCACCGCCTCTTTTTTCGTATCGTGAAATTGCAGTTGGGTTCATGTAAATTATTTTATGGGACGTATCGCATACCACAACAGGCGCAATGTCCGAATCTATAATGCTTTTAAAAAATACTGATATATCCGTAAAAATCATTCCTTTTCCGCAGGCATCGGAATATAGCCTGTTTCTTCGATTATGTACTGTCCCTCGTCGGACAGAATCCAGTCAATAAGCGGCTGAATATTAGGATTTTCGTTTGACTTGTCGTATACCGCATAAAAATTGCTGACTATCGGGTAACTTCCGTCAGCGATGTTGTCCTTGTCGGGATAAACGCCGTTCAGAGAGAGCATTTTAACGTTTCCATGCTCAACGACGTCCTCAACATAATAGCGGAATGAAAAACCTATCGGACTGCCGATAAATCCCAATGGATTTTTCTTTATTTCGGTATCTTTCATGAAAGAAAGCATAGCCGTCTGACTTCCGCTGCCCGTATTTCTTGTCAGCGGATTTATAAACAGATTTTCTCCGCCCAGCTCCGACCAATTGTTGTATTCGCCGCTGTAGATACCTTTTATTTGTTCAACCGAAAGGTCGTCAACGGGATTTTCGCCGTTTACAAGAAAAACAAACGCTTCACAGCCGATAGGCACAAGCTCCAGTTCTACGCCGTTGTCGGCGGTATATTGAAGCTGTTCCTCCGAGGGCTTGGCGCATATTATAATATCGGAATCTCCGTCAACGACGGCTTTGTAGGCGGCACGGGTATTCCTCATCTGGAGCTTGCTTTCCGCCGAAAAATCATCACCGTCAAAGCGGACGGCATCTTCGGGATAAACAGCGTTTACAAACGCCGAGCATATCGGATAGAGAGCCGCAGCTCCGTCGATAACGGGAAGGTCGTCCGTAAGCTGAAATTCTGATTTTACATCAACTATTTCGGAAGCGTCGTCAAACGGCAGATAACGGTCAAGCTCGATGGACTTCGCCTGCATTCCCGAACTCTGATCCGGCAGACACGGCTTTGTGCAGAGTTGATATATAGCCGTATCGAACGCCGCAAAGCCAAACAGTACCGCCGCTAAAGCCGCTATCTGTTTTGTCAGCTTATTCATATTTACCTCCCGTTGGCGATGTATGAGATTATAGAGCAGTCCTTGTACAAGATCGTTGTGATCATAATAAGCAGGACCGTTGCAATACAGCCTGCCGCAGTACAAATAAGCAAAAGTCTTTTGAATATCTTATCGCTCATAGTGAACCTCCTACATATGGCTTAAAGACACCATAAAAAGTACGCATAGCGCAGCGAATGCCAATATCATGACAAGAAATATGGCAGCAGAAATAATCAGCGGCAGCAAACGCTTTTTCTTTAGCTCGGGATCATCCTTGGGAGTTTTGACATATCTTACGACATATATGATAAGACATATAAGTACAGCGATAGGGACACCGAAAAAAGTGGCGATCAATGATAATTCTGACATACTGTGACCTCCGTTTATAGTGTGCTTTTATTATATCAGATATGGAGAATTTTTACAAGTGGTAAATGTCACATAAAAAGTTACAAATGTAATTGCCTTACAGTATACACATAGAATCTCCGTAAATTATGGGACGCATGAAAATGCAAGTCGATTACTGAACAGTACATAAATCTTAACTTTTCAGTAACCAAGCTCAATTAACACTTTGTTAATATTTCGTTAATAGTTTGTTCAATCCTGCGTCGCTATAAACATAGCATCTCCGAAGCTGAAAAATCTGTACTTTTCCTCAACTGCGGTTTTGTAGGCGTTCATAGTATTTTCATATCCCATAAATGCCGAAACAAGCATGATAAGCGTACTTTCGGGAAGATGAAAATTTGTTATAAGTCCGTCAATGCACTTGAATTCGTATCCGGGATAAATGAAAATATCCGTATATCCCTCGCGTTCGGAAATATCGCCGAAAAAGGTCGCTACGCTTTCAAGAGTTCGGCAAGTCGTAGTTCCGACGGCAATGACACGTCCGCCCTCTGCTTTGGTGGAATTTATCAGATCGGCAGTCTCTTTTGGCAGATGATAATGCTCGCTGTGCATTTTGTGGTCGAGAACGTTATCTTCCTTAACGGGACGGAATGTTCCGAGACCGACGTGAAGCGTTACAAAGGCGGTTTTTATGCCTTTTGCCCGAAGCTCCTCAAGCATTTCATCAGTAAAGTGCAGACCTGCCGTGGGAGCTGCCGCCGAACCAAGCTCGTTGGAATAAACCGTTTGATAACGCTCTTTGTTTTCGAGCTTTTCTTTTATGTACGGCGGGAGCGGCATTTGTCCGACGTCCTCTAAAGCCGTAAAAAAATTTTCCTCGCATTCAAATTTCACAATACGGTTGCCATCGTCCTTGACCTCTTTTACCTCGGCGATAAGTCTGCCTCCTCCGAAAGAGAATCTTGTGCCGACCTTAGCCTTTTTTCCGGGGCGGCATATTATTTCCCAAAGCTTATCGCCTTTTTGTTCGAGCAGCAGAAATTCTATAAAAGTTCCGTTTCCGACCTTTTCGCCGTATAAACGCGCAGGTATAACGCGTGAGTCGTTCATTACGAGCAGGTCACCTTTTTTCAGGTGCGAGCATAAATTATAGAAACGGTCGTGGGATATTTCTCCCGAATTGCGGTCAACGCACATCATACGTGAAGAATTTCTCGGCTCCACCGGAGTCTGTGCAATAAGTTCTTCGGGAAGATCGTAATAAAAATCAGATTTGAGCAATTCCATAAAAACTCCTTTGACGTTTGAAATTTGAAAATTATTTTTCAAAAAGATATTGACATATTCAGAATAAAGTGATATTATAGATAACAGGTAGAGGTGCGGCTGCGATCAGTACCCTCACGGAGGATCACCTGTCCGATGAAGTGAGATGAAAGGCAATGCCGCCGAGGAACGGTCTTTGGTAAATTCCGTTTCGGCTGTAAGCTCAACAGGCTTTCGGCTGTCATCATGATAATGGTGGAGAGCTATCGGCATAAAAAATATCAATGCCAATACTTCTATTATAACTCATGATGAGCCGGTTTGCAACCGGTTTTTATTATTTTTTCAAAAAAATTTTAAGGAGTAGTTTTATGAAGCAGTACAATGTTGGAATAATCGGAGCTACGGGCATGGTCGGACAGAGGTTTGCAACACTTCTTGAGAATCACCCTTGGTTTAATGTAAAGGTACTTGCGGCGTCGCCCAGAAGCGCAGGGCAGACCTATGAGGAAGCGGCAGGCAGTCGCTGGAAGATGGCTGTTCCGATGCCTGAATCTATGAAGAATATGGTACTTATGGACGCTTCGGCAGATATTGAAAAGATCGCTTCTATGGTAGATTTCTGTTTCTGCGCGGTCGATATGAAGAAAGACGAAATAAAGGCTCTTGAAGAAGCTTACGCTAAAGCCGAGTGTCCTATCGTTTCAAATAATTCGGCTCACCGTTTTACGCCCGACGTTCCTATGGTAGTTCCCGAGATAAATCCCGATCACATAGAGATCATCAAGGCGCAAAGGCAGCGTCTTGGCACAAAGAGAGGATTTATTGCAGTAAAATCCAACTGCTCCATTCAGAGCTATGTGCCTGCGCTTCACCCACTCAGAAAGTTTGGTCTTAAAAATGTTCTTGCATGCACATATCAGGCAATTTCAGGAGCAGGCAAGAATTTTGAAACATGGCCTGAAATGGTGGATAACCTCATTCCGTATATCGGCGGCGAGGAGGAGAAATCCGAACAAGAGCCTCTGAAAGTATGGGGCGAGATAAAGGGCAACGAGATTGTAAAGGCTTCGTCGCCGTCCATTACAACACAGTGTCTCCGAGTTCCCGTTTCGGACGGTCATACGGCGGCTGTGTTCGTAAGCTTTGAGAATAAACCCTCCAAGGAGGAGATATTGCAGCTTTGGGCGGACTTCAAGGGAGTTCCGCAGGAGCTTGAACTTCCCAGCGCACCCAAGCAGTTTATACACTATTTCGAGGAGGATAACCGTCCGCAGGCAAAGCTTGACAGAAATCTTGAAAACGGAATGGCTGTTTCAACAGGACGTCTTCGTGAAGATACTCAGTACGATTACAAGTTCGTATGTCTCTCGCACAACACATTAAGAGGTGCGGCAGGCGGCGGAGTTCTTTTGGCTGAGCTTCTTGCGGCAAAGGGATATTTTGATTGATGATAATAGATATAAAAATTATATCGCCCGAAGAAACGGAAACTGCGTTCATTCTTACAAGAGAGCTTATGGAATACCACAATGCTCTTGATATTTTCACAATGACTCCGCAGCGTTTCAAGGAACTTACTGAAAGCGGTGCGCTGATGAGCTTTATTGCATATATCGGCAGCGAAGCTGTTGGCGTTATGAACGCTTTCTATAAATATACAACTTTTTCAGGAAGAAAAATTCTGTATATCGAAGATCTGTATGCAAGAGAAAAATACAGAGGATGCGGGATCGGCGGAAAACTTCTTGACAAAGCAAAAGAGATCGCCGCCGAAAACGACTGTGAGCAGATCGAATTGAAATGCGCCGTATGGAATAAAAATTCAGCCGCATTTTATGAAGCTCACGGAATGCAAAAAGAAAAAGAATGGAATGTTTATACATTAAACAAATCATCTTTCTGAAAGGAGAGTTTTCTATGAAAAACACAATATTTACAGGCGCGGCTATTGCCATTATAACGCCTATGAACGCCAACGGTTCGATAAATTACGGCGTACTCGGCGAAATGATAGATACACAGATAGAAAGCGGAACTGACGCTATCGTTATTTGCGGAACAACAGGCGAAGCTTCTACAATGACTGACGATGAGCATTTGGAATGTATCCGATTTGCCGTTGAAAGGACTGCAAAGAGAGTTCCTGTTATCGCGGGTACGGGAAGCAACGATACTGCATATGCGGTTAAGCTTTCAAAGGAGGCTGAGGCTGTCGGAGCTGACGCTTTACTCGTAGTAACTCCGTACTACAATAAGACTACTCAGCGTGGACTTATAGCCCACTTCACCGCTATTGCAGACGCCGTAAATATTCCGCTTGTGCTTTATAATATTCCGGGCAGAACAGGCATGAACATGGAGATCGCCACGGTCAAGGAGCTTGCAAAGCACAGAAATATTGCGGCGGTAAAGGAAGCGAGCGGCAATATCAGCTATGCGGCAAAGCTTATTGCTGAATGCGGCGATATGATAGACGTTTACAGCGGCAACGACGATATGATAGTACCGCTTATGTCTCTTGGAGCTAAGGGCGTTATTTCCGTACTTTCCCATGTTGTCCCGAAAGAAACTCATGACATGGTTCAGTATTGCCTTGACAACAATTTTGCCGAAGCAACAAAGCTCCAGATAGATTATCTCGACCTTATAAACAGCCTGTTTATCGAGGTCAATCCGATTCCCGTAAAAGAGGCTGTAAACATGATGGGTGTAAATGCAGGACCTTGCAGACTTCCGCTTGTTGAAATGACCGAGGAGCATAAGGCTGTACTCCGTGCCGCCATGCAGAAGCACGGTTTGATAAAATAATTGAAAGAGGACGTGAAACCATGACCAATATAGCTATATGCGGTGCAAACGGCAAAATGGGCAGGACTGTTTACAACTGCGTAAAAGACCGTGACGACTGCAAAGTTGTTGCAGGTATCGACTTGTATACCGAACAGTATGCGGATTTTCCGATCGTTGCAAGTCCTGCGGAGCTTCCTGTTAAGCCTGACGTTATTATAGATTTCTCTAATCCGGCTTCTCTTGACGGACTTCTTGAATACTGTCTTTCAACAGGTACGCCGATCGTCGTTGCGTCAACAGGCTACAGTGACGAGCAGATCGCAAAAATCAAATCTGCTGCGGAACATATTCCCGTATTCTTTACATTTAACATGTCTTTGGGAATAAATCTTCTTGTTCAGCTTGCAAAAAAGGCGGCGGAGGTTTTAGGCGACCGTTTTGACATTGAGATCGTTGAAAAACACCATAACCAAAAGCTTGACGCGCCAAGCGGCACTGCTATAATGCTTGCAAACGCCATTAATGAAACGCTGGACAATTCAAAGCAGTATGTTTACGACCGCCACTCACGCCGTCAGAAGCGTGACAAGAGCGAAATAGGAATGCACGCTATCAGAGGCGGCACTATAGTAGGCGAGCATGACGTAATATTCGCAGGAAACGATGAAGTTATAACGCTGTCTCACTCGGCAGCTTCAAAAACTGTTTTTGCCGAGGGTTCGGTAAAGGCTGCCGTATACCTTAAAGATCAGCCAGCCGGACTTTATGATATGCAGATGCTTATATAAAAGACGTGAAAGGATTGATTTGAAATGAGCAAGGTTAGAATTGGTATTGCAGGCTACGGAAATCTCGGACGAGGCGTAGAGCTTGCTGTAAAACAAAACGAAGATATGGAGCTTGTCGGAGTGTTTACACGCCGTGATCCGTCAGACGTTAAGACGCTTACGGGCGCAGAAGTCTACAGCATGGCTGATGCCGAAAATATGACCGATAAGATAGACGTTATGATAATTTGCGGCGGCAGCGCAACGGACCTCCCGAAGCAGACTCCCGAACTTGCAAAAAAATTCAACGTTATCGACAGCTTCGACACTCATGCGCGTATTCCCGAGCATTTTGCAAACGTTGACAAAGCGGCGAAAGAAAGCGGACATCTTGCGTTTATTTCCCTCGGCTGGGATCCGGGTCTTTTCTCATTGAACAGACTGTACGCTGAATCAATTCTCCCGAACGGCAAAACCTATACGTTCTGGGGCAAAGGCGTAAGTCAGGGACATTCCGACGCTATCCGCCGTGTTGAGGGCGTAAAAAGGGGAATACAGTATACCGTTCCCATTGAAGAAGCTATGGACGCGGTACGCAGCGGAAGTCAGCCCGAACTCACAACGCGTCAGAAGCATCTTCGTGAGTGCTGGGTAGTTCCCGATGAGGGAGCAGATCTTGCTAAGATCGAGGAAACTATCAAGAGCATGAAAAATTACTTTGACGAATACGACACAACGGTAAATTTCATTAACGAGGAGGAGTTCGACGCCGTTCACAACAAAATGCCTCATGGAGGATTTGTTATGAGAAGCGGTCTGACAGGAGCAGGGGAGAGTACGCATCAGATGATAGAGTATTCCCTTAAACTTGAATCCAATCCCGAGTTTACCGCAAGCGTTCTTATCTGTTACGCGCGTGCTTTGGCAAGATTAAAAGCTGAGGGCGTAACAGGCTGTAAGACTGCTTTCGACATTGCTCCCGCGTATCTTTCTCCACTCAGTGCAGAAGAATTAAGGGCAAAAATGCTATGAAAAAAGTTATCGGCTTGATTGCAGGAATTTCAGGTGCTTTGCTTGCTGTCACTTCTATAGTATTTCTTATAAAATTTGAAATTGCTTTTCATGAGATTTCCTCAACTGAAAGCATAGGAATTATAGGAGGTGCTGACGGTCCGACGGCTGTATTTCTTGCAACGTCGCGAATTGCAGTAACTCCGTTAATGGCGGTTATAGGTTTAATTTTTGGAATTATTTGCATAATCGTTTCGGCTGTACTTCTGCATAAGAAAAAATCAGAATAAAAGAATAAATCACTTCTTTTCAGGACAAAATATCTCTGAAAGGAAGTGATTTTTTATGGTTGAACAGGATACCGTAAAACTGCTTCGGGAATGCGATGCAGGCATAAAAATGGGCGTATCTGCTCTTGACGAGGTCATGGAATACGCACACAGTTCCGACATGAGAAAGTATTTGCAGGACAGCACTGAGGAGAATCAGAAATTGCAGGACGATTTGCAGAAGGTTCTTGCAGACTATCATGACAACGGCAAAGAACCGAATCCTATCGCTTCGGGAATGTCATGGCTGAAAACAAACGTCAAGCTTAAAATGGACGAATCCGACAGCACTATCGCTGAGCTTATGACAGACGGCTGCAATATGGGAATAAAGTCCCTGAGCCGCTATATGAACCAGTACAAGGCGGCTGACGAACGCTCCAAGAATCTGGCTAAACGTCTTATCAAGGCAGAAGAAAAGCTTTCGCAGAATATGAGACAATTTTTGTAGTTCCAAAAAATCACCCGTTTTTTAGAGCCTGTTCAGAATCTCGGCGTGTGCGGATTTTCGAACATAATTTTGTCGAAGTCAAGGAAAAAATTCGCAGGCATACTGTCGTATGGCAAGAATTTTTGACGCAGAATTCGGCAAAATTTGCCGAAAAGACGTGCGCGGAGAGATTTTGAACAGGCTCTTAGGTCTACTCATAAAGAAGTTTAAGCCCTAAAGCATTATTGATAAATGCTTCGGGGCTTATTCTTAATATTTAATTACTCGTATAAATCAGAATTATTTGTGCTGCTTAATCCAATTTATAAGTGAAATATCAATGCTGTTTGTCAATATGTAATCAACCACATCGGTTTTTTTTAAGATTTTTGCAATCAAATGGTTATCAAGCTTTTCTAACAGTGAAATCAAATCAATTTGAGATTTTTTCCGTATAGTTTTTAACAATTCAGTATCTCGAAGTTTTCTCGTTGCCTCCTCTTTACGGAGCAAAAAAATGATCATATTCATTTTGACCGTAAGCTATGTGACGGATTACAGAACATCCGCTTTACCAGTGATAATCTCAATGCGGTCTTTCCACAGAATAGATACGACGATGGCTATGTGCTTTGTTATGAATTATGCAATACAAATGAACAGACCTTACTGACTGTTAAAATTGATAGAAAGCATATTGGAAAGCGTTTGATTAATCTGCTTGATAAGTTGCTGTCTGCTGTCGGTATTTCCGAAACATTTGACAGCAGTATTACGTTGAAGTGCTGGAATATCTCAGATGAAATCGAAAACATTTCACAGATAACTGGAGTCCTGAATCAGTTGTTTGATTATGAGCTATCCTATTTTGAAACTGAGCTGAAAGCATGGCTTGCAGATCATGATAGGAAAATCAAGCCATTTCCGCAATTTGAGCAGGAGGTCATATCAAATACAGATCTTCCAAGTGAACTATTTATAGAAGGTGCAATGCGTGACATCCTGACAAACAAATATGAACGCAATAAAAAAGCGAGAGCAAGATGCATAGCATACTATGGAACAGCTTGTATGGTTTGCGGAATTGATTTTGGTGCGTTATATGGTGAAGAATTCTCTGGAAAAATCGAGGTACACCATAGAAAACCATTGCATGAGATAAAAGAAGATTATGTTGTTGACCCCATAAACGACCTTGTACCGCTCTGTCCGAATTGCCATATGATAACAGCAAAGAAGAAGGAGTTTATACTGTTGAAGAAGTCAGGACAATGCTAAAGCTTAACAATTTATATCATAAATAAGCCGATATCAAATGATGTCGGTTTATTATTTACTCTTTCAGCAATAGCTTTTGATTTATTAATCTGCCCTGCAAAGACGATGAATTAGTATTGTAACTCAAAAATGAAAGACCACAAGGTTTATGAGAAGTAAGCGTCAAATAACCAGCGTTCGCACCGAAAATAAAAACCGCGCCGAAAAGCACAGCGAGGATAAGGATCGTATTAGATTTTCCATGGTAAAAGAATTGTGCCGATCGGTTGTGAGAACAACTCGGTCAAATATTTTTC